>CAJKDC010000078.1 GCA_905198575.1 uncultured Bacteroides sp.
GGAAATTATCCGTAAAAAAGGACAGGCTGTTGCTGCAAAACGTTCTGACCGTGAAACTTCTGAAGGATGTGTTTTGGCTAAATCAACAGGTGAATATGCTGCAATGATCGCTTTGAAATGCGAAACAGACTTCGTTGCTAAGAACGCTGATTTTGTTGCATTGACTGAAGCTATTCTGGACGTTGCAATTGCTAACAAATGCCAGACTATCGAAGAAATCAAAGCTCTTCCAATGGGTAATGGTACAGTAGCTGATGCAATCGTTGAACGTAGTGGTATCACTGGTGAAAAAACTGAATTGGATGGCTACTTCTTCGTTTCAGGAGCTTGTACAGCTGTTTACAATCACCAGAATAAAAACCAGTTGTGTACTATCGCTGCATTTAACAAAGCTTGCGATGCACAGGTTGCTCACGAAATCTGTATGCAGATTGCAGCTATGAACCCAATCGCTATCGACGAAGCTGGTGTTCCTGAAGCTGTAAAAGAAGAAGAAATCAAAGTTGCTGTTGAAAAGACTAAAGCAGAACAGGTACAGAAAGCTGTAGAAGCTGCTTTGAAGAAAGCTGGTATCAACCCTGCTCACGTTGACAGCGAAGAGCACATGGAAAGCAACATGGCTAAGGGATGGATTACTGCTGAAGATGTAGCTAAAGCTAAAGAAATTAAAGAAACTGTAGCTGCAGAAAAAGCTGCTAACTTGCCACAGGCTATGATCGATAACATTGCTAAAGGTCGTCTGGGTAAATTCTTGAAAGAAGTTTGCTTGTTGAACCAGGAAAGCATTATGGATCCTAAGAAGACTGTAGCTGATGTATTGAAAGCTGCTGATGCAGAATTGGCTATCGTTGACTTCAAACGCTTTACTTTGCGTGCTGAATAATGCTGTTTAGAGCATAATATAGAAAACCCCTTTGCATTGCGGTGCAAAGGGGTTTTTCATTTTATTTGGTTTGGGTATATCCTTCAGCTTTCAGTAAGTCAATGATACGTTGCTTGAATTCACCCTGAATAATTATTTCGCCGTCTTTGGCAGAACCTCCTACGCCGCATTTGGTTTTCAGAAGTTTACCCAGTTCTTTCAAGTCGTCCTCTTTGCCAATAAATCCGGTTATAAGAGTTACTGTTTTTCCTCCTCTTCCTTTTTTCTCGATACTAACGCGCAGCTTCTGCTGTTGCTTTTCCAGTGTTTCGTCTTCCTCTTCGTTCAGGTTTTCGTATTCGTAGTTTGGGTTTGTAGAATAGACTACATTCAGTCGATCTTTCCAGTCATTTTTTTTCATGTGAATATAATTTAATGCGGTTCTAAAGATACTATATTTTTAACAGTATCCGATGGTTGTTCCGAAGAAATAGTTTACTTTTGTGTTCAGATAAGTGAATAATAGTGCAGCAATATGGATATACGTGCGAATAAATTCACAGATAAAATTCCGGAGCCTACGTTAAGACGCCTGCCCTGGTATCTGTTTAATGTAAAGCTGATGAAGGAACGTGGGGAAACGCACGTATCATCTACACAAATTTCCAAGCAAATCAATATTGATGCTTCACAAATAGCAAAGGATTTGTCGTTTGTGAAGATTTCCGGTCGTACCCGTGTAGGTTACGAAATCGATGCACTGATTCGTGTACTAGAGGATTTTCTAGGGTTCAGCAGTTTGCATGAAGCTTATTTGTTCGGGGTTGGTAGTTTGGGAGCCGCTTTATTGTTCGACTCTGGACTGGCTCACTTTGGTCTGAAAATAGTAGGAGCTTTTGATGTGAAGCCGGAGCTTGTGGGAACTTCTATTAACGGTATACCAATTTATCATACGAATGATTTCGAACAAGTTATAAAGAACAGTACAGCCAGAATCGGTGTACTGACAGTTCCTATTAATATAGCCCAAGACATTACTGATATGATGGTGCAAGGCGGAATCAAGGCAATATGGAATTTTACGCCTTTCCGTATCCGCGTACCTGAGAATATTGTAGTGCAAAATACCTCTCTTTATGCCCAACTGGCTGTTATGTTTAATCGTTTGAATGAAATAAAGTAAGACTAGATATGAAAATTATAGCTATCGGTATGAACTATTCTTTGCATTGCAAGGAATTGCATGCCAACGAAGCCTTGCCACAGGAACCGGTGATTTTTATGAAACCGGATTCTGCTTTGCTGAAGGACAGCAAACCTTTTTTTATTCCCGATTTTTGTGAACAGGTAGATTATGAAACCGAGCTGGTTGTACGTATCAACCGACTGGGAAAAAATATATCCGAAAGATTTGCACACCGCTACTACGATGCTGTGACGGTGGGAATTGATTTTACAGCGCGTGACTTGCAACGGAAATTCCGTGCAGAAGGTAAGCCTTGGGAGCTTTGTAAGGGATTTGACAGCTCTGCGGCTATTGGTGACTGGATTCCTGTTGAACGCTTCAAAAATGTCCAGGATATTCATTTCCATCTGGATATTGATGGCAATTGTGTACAGAAGGGATATACGGGCGATATGCTTTTCGGTGTAGACCGCATTATCGCTTATGTGAGTCAGTTCTGTACATTAAAAATAGGTGATTTACTCTTTACAGGAACGCCGGTAGGTGTAGGTCCTGTTGCTATCGATAATCATCTGGAAGGTTATTTGGAAAACGAAAAGGTACTAGATTTCTATATACGATGAAAATACGTGTTGGATTTGGCTTCGATGTACATCAGTTGGTACTGGGCCGTGAATTATGGTTGGGAGGAATTAAGTTTGAGCATGAATTAGGATTGCTGGGCCATTCGGATGCAGACGTTTTGATTCATGCCATCTGTGATGCTTTGTTGGGAGCAGCCAATATGCGTGATATCGGCTATCATTTTCCGGATAATGCCGGCGAGTTCAAAAACATTGACAGCAAAATTCTTCTGAAGAAAACAGTTGCATTGATTGCTACCAAAGGATACCGTGTTGGTAATATCGATGCTACAGTATGTGCCGAACGTCCGAAGCTGAAAGCCCGTATTCCCGAGATGCAGACTGTATTGGCCGAAGTGATGGGGATTGATGCAGATGATGTGTCTATCAAGGCAACTACGACTGAAAAGCTAGGTTTTACCGGTCGTGAGGAAGGTATTTCTGCATACGCTACTGTATTGATTGAGAAATAAATAAAAAAGCCTGCTGTTATTAAAGCAGCAGGCCTATACTTAACAATAATCCGAATAGCAGCATATTTCGTGAAGTCTTGCCTAGAATGCCATTTAAGGCTTTTCCCCTGTTGATACGTGCCATTTCCTGCGTGGTCAGAATATGTGGAATCAAATAGAGCTGAGGTAGTATTACGGCAAATATTTTTCCGATAAAAATAAAATAGAAACAACTCCAGCAGGCTATCATGCCTAGGAGCAGATACAGGATGAGCCCCGCTTTAGCTCCCAATCGTACAACAAGTGTTTTTTTGCCGCTAAGTGCATCTTGCTCTCTGTCTCTGAAATTATTAACCATTAGGAGGGTATCAATAATGAGTCCGCATGCCAGCGAAGCTACGGTGACAGAAGTATTCCAACTATGAGCCATGACGTAGAAAGTACAGCCTACAGGCACGAAACCGAAAAATATTAAAACCAGCAAGTCACCCCACCCATGATAAGCCAGCGGATAGGGTCCGGCTGTATATAAAAAGGCAAACAAGATACAGAGAATACCTACCGGAATCATTTCCCATCCATTGTAGTACAATAATCCCAGACCCGTAGCCGAAGCCAGTAGCGTAACAATGGCAATTCCTTTTTTCATGGCAGCAGGAGTTATCCATCCTTGCGCACAAGCCCGTTCAGGTCCTAGTCTGTCTTCACGATCCGTTCCTTTCAGAAAATCATATAAATCATTAATGAAATTGGCATCTATTTGCATGAGGAAGGCAAACAGAAAACATAGCAGACAAGGTATAAGTTGCCAAGCGCCGTAAATATAGGCCAGTGTACTGCCTAGCAAAACAGGAATTGCTGCTCCCGTCAAAGTCTTGGGACGAATAGCGAGCAGCCAGGCTTTGGTTGAGTTTTTATGTATATTGGTATTCATAGCGTATATATATATTATATGTTTGCAAAGGTACAAAAATTTAATGATGCTTATGTTTATGACTGGTGTTTCTATGAGAAGATTGAAAAACACAATAGGAGTGGCTTTTCTTGCTTTGTTGTGTACTTCGTGTGCCACAGCTACATTCTCAAAATATAAAGGAATAGGCCGTATTAAGCAATACGACTTTTATCATGCCGATTTACCTGCTGCATTCGATGGGTTCAGAATAGCTTTTGCTACTGATTTTCATTATGAAAGTAAGTTCGACAGCAAGCGTCTTCCTTCCTTGGTACAAGCTTTGCAGTCTTTACAGGCCGATGTATTGTTGCTTGGAGGGGATTATCGAGGACGTAATGGGGGAGATGTGAATACACTGTTTACCGCTCTGTCGTCGGTGAAAACACCTTATGGAACATATGCAGTGATGGGAAACCATGAGCGGGGAGTCAATGATTCACTGGTGCGGGCCGCCATGCAGGCCACCGGTGTCAAGTTGCTGGAGCACAGGGTAGATACGCTCTTGAAAAACGATGAACGTTTGCTGATTTGTGGTATCCGTACCCCTTTTGATTTGGTACGCAATGGTATTTCGCCTACATTGCAACTGCAATCACATGATTTTGTCGTTATGCTGACCCATACTCCCGATTATGTAGAAGATGTAGATGTATCGAATACCGATTTAGCACTGGCAGGACATACTCATGGCGGGCAAGTCAGCTTATTCAAGCGTTGGACTCCCGCTCACTTTTCAAAATACGGAAATCGCTTCCTTACAGGTTTAAAGTATAACAGTCAGGGGATTCCCGTAATTATCAGTAATGGCTTGGGTACGTCTCGTAAAGATGTCCGTTTGTTTACTCCGAGTGAAGTCGTTCTGGTTGTACTTCATGCGAAACCGTAAGCACAGACTGTTTCTCAAATGTGATAAACCTTTGCCATTTCCATGCAATAAGTTTGCAATAGTAATGCTGTAAGTTTATCTCAGCAGTGCTGTACAGAAAAGTCAGGGTTAGCGGTATAGCTGTTTTTCTTGAATAATTTGATAGGTAGCCGGGTGCAAAAAATACCGGATATCTTTTCCTGCAACAATACTTTTGCGGATAAAAGTAGAGCTGACTTCCAATACGGGTGAATCTACCGCCAGTACATTTTCCGGTAATGAAGTTTTGTCTATTTCATATCCTGGGCGTGGATAAACCAGCAGATGATATTTTTCCAGAATTTCTTCCGGAGATTTCCAGCGATCGAAAGCTTTCCAGTTGTCTGCTCCGATGAGCAGGTAAAAATCTCTGTCTGGATAAGCTTGTGCCAATTGGTTTAGTGTATGAACGGTGTAAGACGGACGTGGCAGTGAGAATTCAAAGTCGGAGGCTTTGAAATGCGGATAACCGGCTACTGCTGCAGCCACCAGCTCCAGCCGAAGCTTGTCGTCAAGCAGATTTTCTTGTACCTTGAATGGGTTTTGAGGAGATACCAGAAACCATACTTCGTCCACCCAGCCATACTCGCACAAATAATTGGCAAGGGCCAGGTGACCGATATGGATAGGGTTGAATGATCCTCCGAATATGGCTGTTCTTACAGACATTTTCTCCACTTTTTATAGTTGATGACCTGCCATGCCGCTACCAGTATCATGGCTGCGGCAATGATATACTCTTCCTTGGCTACGGCCAGAATGCCGACCGTTAGGGCTGCCAGGCCAATAAAAATACAAAGAATGCTCAAGATACGAGCTGCTTTTTTGGGGTCTTTTACAGCCATATTTTTATTTGTTTAAAAAGTCACGGATAACCTGCAGTGCTTCTGCTTTAGCAGTTTCTAAATCATCGTTGATTATGGTTACATCGAATTTAGGAGCAAAGCTTAGCTCATATTCGGCTTTAGCGATACGGCTTTCAATCACTTCAGCTGTATCTGTGCCGCGTCCGTTCAGGCGTTTGCGTAATTCTTCTACAGAAGGGGGTTGGATGAAAACAGACAGAGCACGTTCGCCGTAGAATTTCTTGATGTTGCATCCACCTACTACGTCTACGTCGAAGATTACGTTCTGACCACTTTCCAACTGTTTTTCTACCTGACTTTTCAATGTGCCGTAAAAACGGTTTTCGTAAACTTCTTCGTATTCCAGGAATTCATCATTGGCAATGCGCTGTTTGAATTCCTCCGGGGTCAGGAAAAAGTATTCTACACCGTTTTGTTCAGTACCTCTGGGGGCACGGCTGGTTGCCGAAATAGAGAAGGCAAGATTCAGGTTCTGTGTCAACAGGTAATTGATAATGGTTGATTTTCCCGAACCTGATGGAGCCGAAAATATGATAAGTTTTCCCATGCTTTTAAATTACATTACGTTAAGTACTTGTTCTTTGATTTGTTCCAGTTCATCTTTCATCTGTACCACGATGTTCTGCATTTCTGCGTGGTTAGATTTGCTTCCGGTGGTGTTGATTTCCCGGCCCATTTCCTGTGCGATGAATCCCAGTTTCTTACCCTGGCCATGACCTCCGGCCATAGTTTCGCGAAAATATTTCAGATGGTTGGTAAGTCTTTGTTTTTCCTCGTTGATGTCCAGTTTTTCGATATAGTAAATCAGCTCCTGTTCCAGCCGGTTCTTGTCATAATCTACGCTGATGGTTTTTTCCAGAGCATCGGTAATGCGGTCGCGAATTTTTCCTACTCGCTCTTGCTCGTAAGGCTCGATAGACGCCAGCAGGCGTTCAATATTATCTAACTTTTCGTTGAACTTCTTTTCCAGTGCCATGCCCTCCTGTTTACGGAAATCTACCAGGTGACCCAGAGCTTCTTCGATTGTCTTTCTTACAATGACCCATTCTTCCTCCTGCAGCTCCTGAATATCTACGCGTGTCATAACATCGGGCAAGCGTAATAAAGTTGCAAACCAATCTTGAGGAACCGGAATGTTAAAGGTTTCCGAAATGCTTTTAATCTGGTTATAATAATTCTGTACCAAGGCACTGTTTATCGGAGTTGCCGTATCTGCCACATCCTTTTCTACCCACAGACTGAAGTCAACTTTTCCTCTTTCCAGAGTCTGGGTAATCAGATTTCGGATTTCCATTTCCTTTTCACGGTATAATGGAGCGATGCGTGTGGATAAATCCATGGCCTTGCTATTCAAGGACTTTATTTCGACGTTGATTTTTTTTTCTCCGAACTGGGCAGTTGCTTTGCCATATCCGGTCATTGATTGTATCATACCTAATTTATTTTTTTGCAAAAGTAACAATTTAAGTGGAAAGGAGTACAAATAAAAGTGTATATTTGCAGATTATATAACATAGAAGAAAAAACTGTTATGTCGTGTATTTTACATATTGAAACATCTACGGATGTTTGTTCTGTATCGCTCAGCCAAGATGGCGCTTCTATCTTTAACGAAGAAGATTTCAAAGGTCCTTCACATGCTACACAATTAGGCGTTTTTGTAGACGAGGCACTGTCGTTTGCTGACAGTCATGCTATTCCTTTAGACGCAGTGGCTGTAAGTTGCGGACCGGGTTCGTATACAGGTTTGCGTATAGGAGTATCAATGGCCAAAGGAATTTGTTATGGAAAAAATATACCGTTGATAGGCTTGCCTACTTTGGAGGTATTGAGTGTCCCTGTATTGTTGACGCATGATTTGCCGGATGATGCTTTGCTGTGTCCGATGATAGATGCACGCCGTATGGAAGTTTATGCGGCTATTTATGATAAGGCGTTGAATGCGAAACGAGCTATCGGAGCTGACATTATTGACGAGAACTCTTACCTGGAGTTCCTGAATGAGCATCCAGTTTATTTCTTTGGAAACGGGGCTGCCAAGTGCAAGGATAAAATCATACATCCTAATGCTCATTTCATTGATGACATCTATCCGTTGGCCAAATGGATGTTTCCTTTGGCAGAAAAAGCAGTAGCTCGCGAAGACTACAAGGATGTGGCTTATTTCGAGCCTTTCTATCTGAAAGAGTTTGTTGCCTCTACACCTAAAAAACTGTTGTAATTTAGTTTTGTACAGATTTTATTGAACTTTAATAGAAATAGATGGAATATAATACCCAACAACGAAAATTACCGCTTCCGGAGTATGGGAGAAGTGTACAGAATATGGTGGATTACGCACTGACAATTACCGACAGAGAAGAGCGTCAGCGCTGTGCCAATACGATTGTGAATATTATGGGCGGCATGTTTCCGCACCTCAGAGATATTCCAGACTTCAACCATAAACTGTGGGATCATCTGGCCATTATGTCCGACTTTAAACTGGATATTGATTATCCGGTTGAAATTGTAAAGAAAGAAAGCTTGGAAATAAAGCCGGATCGTATTCCTTATCCCCAGGGGCCGATTCGTTATCGGCATTATGGCCGTTTTGTAGCCGATTTGGTAAAGATTGCTGCAGACTATGAAGAGGGCGAAGAAAAAAAACAGTTGATTAAGCTTGTGGCCAATCACATGAAGAAAGACTATCTGAACTGGAATAAGGAAGGAGTAGAGGACCAGAAAATTCTGGATGACCTGTGCGAATATTCGGACGGAAAGATTAAGCTTACTCCTGAAGACCTTCGTCTGACAGAACAGCGTACATTTATTCCACGCCGTCGTGCGAACAATAACGGGAATAATAATTTTCAACAGCGTAAAAATTTTAAATAAAGATATAGATTATGGCTTCATTTGTAATAGAAGGTGGGCATAAATTGCGGGGAGAAATTGTTCCGCAAGGTGCAAAAAACGAGGTGTTGCAAGTGCTGTGTGCTACATTGCTTACTGATGAAGAGGTTACCATTTGCAATATTCCGGATATCCTGGATGTCAATAACCTGATTCAGTTGCTTCGTGACATGGGTGTAAAGGTTGCGAAAAAAGGAATGGATGCCTATACATTCAAGGCCGATGCTGTCAATATAGACTATTTGGAAAGTCAGGAGTTTCTGACTCGTTGTTCTAAATTGCGCGGCTCAGTCATGCTTGTTGGTCCGCTTGTTGCCCGTTTCGGTCAGGCAGTGATAGCCAAACCTGGTGGTGATAAAATAGGTCGCCGCCGTCTGGATACACATTTTCTGGGTATTCAGAAATTAGGTGCAACTTTCTCTTACGATGAAGTAAATGGTTTGTTCACAATCTCTGCGGATAAACTGAAAGGTACTTATATGTTGCTGGATGAGGCTTCTGTAACAGGTACGGCAAATATTGTCATGGCGTCTGTACTGGCCGAAGGTGTAACCACAATTTACAATGCAGCTTGTGAGCCTTATGTGCAGCAGCTTTGCAAGATGCTCAATAAGATGGGAGCACGGATTTCCGGCATTGCTTCGAACCGCCTGGTAATCGAAGGCGTTTCCAGCCTGAAAGGATGTGCCCATAAGGTATTGCCCGATATGATTGAGGTAGGTAGTTTTATTGGTATGGCTGCGATGACTTCCAGTGAACTGACTATCAAGAATGTGTCGTATGATAATTTGGGTATCATTCCCGACAGTTTCCGTCGTTTAGGAATTTCTGTTATCCAAAAAGGGGATGATCTTCTGGTTCCTGAACAAGACCATTATCAGATAGAATCTTTCATTGACGGTTCTATTATGACGATTGCGGATGCACCTTGGCCCGGACTTACACCGGACTTGTTGAGCGTTATGCTGGTTGTTGCCACTCAAGCTAAGGGTAGTGTGCTTATTCATCAAAAGATGTTCGAAAGCCGTTTGTTCTTTGTCGACAAGCTGATAGATATGGGAGCCCAGATTATTCTTTGTGACCCGCACCGTGCGGTTGTTATCGGGCATGATCATAACTTCCGTTTGCGGGGAGGAAATATGAGTTCTCCTGATATACGTGCCGGAATAGCCTTGCTTATTGCAGCGATGAGTGCTGATGGAATCAGCCGTATCTACAATATCGAGCAGATAGACCGCGGTTATCAGAATATAGAGCATCGTCTGAATTCGATTGGTGCACGCATCACACGATTATAAAGCATTATATGATAAGAAAAGAAGAAGTATATAAAATAGGCATTTTTAATAAGCCGCATGGAATCAAGGGAGAAATATCTTTTTCCTTCACCGATGATGTGTTCGACCGTGTAGATTGCGATTATCTGGTTTGTTTGCTGGATGGAATTTTTGTTCCGTTTTTTATCGAAGAGTATCGCTTTCGCTCGGATACCACAGCGCTTGTAAAACTGGAGGGTATTGATTCGGCTGAGAAAGCCAGAATGTTTACCAATGTGGAAGTCTATTTCCCGGTTAAGTTTGCCGAGCAGGATGAAGATGCACCGCTTTCGTGGAGCTATTTTGTTGGATTCGACGTAATCGATATTCATCACGGCTTGTTGGGCAAGATTGTTGATGTGGACGAAGCTACCATCAACGTGCTGTTTGTAATCGAGCAGGAAAACGGTGAAGAATTGCTGTTACCGGCACATGAAGAGTTTATTCTGGGGCTGGATAAAGCGAAAAAGGAAATAACAGTCGACATTCCTGAAGGGTTGCTTGATCCGGAAGATGTTGAATAAAGCTTAGACCGTATGAAGAAACGCAGGATGCCTTTCTGGCGTAATTTTAAGTTTAAGTATAAACTTACGATTATCAATGAAAATACTTTGGAAGAAGTGGTAGGGATACATGTATCAAAACTGAACGGTGTCTCGGTGCTTCTTACTGCTTTCTTGATTATATTTTTGGTTACTTCTGTCATTATCATCTGGACACCTTTGCGGAATTATTTGCCTGGCTATATGAATACTGAAGTCCGTTCGCAAATCGTAAATAATGCTTTGCGGGCAGACTCCTTGCAATTGGCCTTGATGCGTCAAAACCAATATATATTGAATATTCAAGATATATTGAGCGGAAAGGTTAAAGCTGATTCAGTAGGATCTATCGACTCACTGACTACAGCCCGGGCGGAAGAATTGATTGGCCGTTCTCCCCAAGAAGAAGAATTCCGGAAAAAATACGAAGAGCAGGAACGCTATAATCTGAATACAGTCGGTAAGGATCAAGCTGTTGCAGGTTTGGTTTTCTATCGTCCTACTCGTGGGGTAATGTCGAACAATTTTTCGCCAGACCGTCGCCATTTTGGCGTGGATATCACAGCCAATCCGCATGAAAGTATTGTTGCAACTTTAGACGGAACCGTTATTCTTTCTACCTATACAGCCAGTTATGGATACGTAATGCAGATACAGCATTCTCAAAACTTGGTATCTGTATATAAACATTGCGGAACCATGTTGAAACAGGAAGGCGACCGGGTAAAAGGAGGCGAGGTTATCGCATTGATAAGTGAGAAAAATAATGAAGGAGAAGCCCAGCCACATCTTCATTTTGAAATGTGGAAAAATGGGAATCCTATTAATCCCGAAAAATATATTGTATTTTAAGTGGTATGAAAAAACAGATTGCAATATTAGGCTCAACAGGCTCTATCGGAACACAAGCTTTGCAGGTTATCGAAGAGCATCCCGATTTATATGAGGTTTATGCGCTTACAGCCAATAACCGAGTAGAGCAGTTGATACAGCAGGCAAGGAAATTCCTTCCCGAAGTGGTCGTTATCGGTAATGAGGCGAAGTATGCGGAACTAAAGGAGGCTTTATCTGATCTTCCTATCAAGGTATATGCGGGAGCAGATGCAATTGCCCAGGTGGTTGAAGCAGGTCCTATTCATACTGTTTTGACTGCGATGGTAGGATATGCTGGTCTGCTTCCTACGATTAATGCTATTAAGGCTGGCAAAACGATTGCTCTGGCGAATAAGGAAACTTTGGTGGTAGCTGGTGAACTGATAAATACTTTAGCCGGACAATATCGTACACCTATTCTTCCGGTAGATTCAGAGCATTCTGCAATTTTTCAGTGTTTGGAACCAGGCAATGCACTGTCTAAAGTTATTCTGACAGCTTCAGGAGGTCCTTTCCGTACTTTTACGATGGAACAGTTGGAACATGTTACCAAAGAACAAGCCTTGAAACATCCTAACTGGTCGATGGGAGCAAAGATAACCATAGATTCAGCCTCTATGATGAACAAGGGTTTTGAGGTAATTGAAGCAAAATGGCTGTTTGGTGTATGTCCAGAACAGATTGAAGTAGTGGTACATCCGCAGTCTATTGTTCACTCTATGGTGGAATTTGAAGATGGAGCAGTAAAAGCTCAGTTGGGAATGCCCGATATGCGATTGCCTATTCAGTATGCATTCTCTTATCCGCAACGCATTTCTCTTTCAGGAGAGCGTCTGGATTTCAGAAAACATAATACTTTGACTTTCGAGGAACCCGATACTAAACGTTTCCGGAATTTGGCTTTAGCCTATGAGGCCCTGCATCAGGGAGGAAATATGCCTTGTATCGTTAACGCAGCTAATGAGGTGGTCGTTTCTGCATTCTTGAACGACCAGATTTCATTCTTGGGAATGAGTGATGTGATAGCTTATACCATGAGTAAGGTTCCTTTCATCAAAACACCTGCCTATCACGATTATGTTGATACCGATGCTGAGGCGCGCCGTATAGCAGCAGAACAAGTTCTGGCAGGAATGAATAAAAAAAACAACTATGTATAACCTATAAAAAACAAAAGAAAAAGAACAAGTAGATGGAAACATTTTTGATTCGTGCTCTTCAGCTGGTTCTCAGCCTGTCTTTGCTGGTAATCGTACACGAAGGGGGACATTTCTTCTTTGCCCGCTTATTTAAAATCCGAGTAGAGAAGTTTTACATATTCTTTGACCCTTGGTTTTCACTGTTTAAATACAAGCCAAAGAATAGTGATACAGAATATGGAGTAGGTTGGTTGCCTTTGGGTGGCTATTGTAAAATTTCGGGTATGATAGACGAGTCTATGGATACCGAACAGATGAAGCAGCCTGCTCAGCCTTGGGAGTTTCGTTCTAAACCTGCATGGCAACGCTTGTTGGTCATGGTTGGTGGAGTCTTGATGAACTTTCTGTTGGCATTGTTTATCTATTCCATGATCTTGTATACCTGGGGTGATTCGTACATTGCATTGAAAGATATGCATTATGGAATGAAGTTCAACGAACGTGCCCAGCAGATAGGTTTTCGCGATGGTGATATCTTGTTAAGTGCCGATGGCGTACCTTTTGAGCGCTATGGTATGGATATGATTCGTGGTATAGCCGAAGCCCGTCAGGTAAAAGTACAGCGAGATGGTAAGGAGGTTACCGTTTATATGCCAGAAATCAGTCTGATAGAATTGGCACAGGAAGTTCCTTTATTTGTTGATATCCTAGTCCCCAATGTGGTTGATTCAGTAATGCCTGGTGAGGCTTTTGCAAAAGCGGGTATTCAGAAAGGTGACTCATTGCTTGCTGTGAATAAAACGTCGATTCATTCTTGGAATGAGTTTCTTGGACAAATGGAAGGTTTGAAAGAAAATGCGGAAAGTAAGCAGGAAAAAACTGCTACATTCTCGTTGGTTTATTCACGAGCTGGCGTAAAAGATACTGTTCAGATTCAGACCAATGAAAACTTTAAGGTAGGTGTGGCGGCTGCTCCATTGGACTATAAAGCTACTGTATATCAGTATGGATTCTTTGAATCATTCCCAGCTGGTGTAACATTGGGTATTAATACGATGAAAGGTTACGTAAACGACCTGAAGTATGTATTTACAAAAGAAGGTGCCAAGAGCGTTGGTGGCTTTGCTTCCATTGGTAGTATCTTCCCGAAAGTTTGGGATTGGGAGCGTTTTTGGAGTATGACTGCGTGGCTTTCTATTATATTAGCAGTAATGAATATATTGCCGATTCCTGCATTGGACGGTGGGCATGTTTTATTCTTGCTGTATGAAATCATTGCTCGTAGGAAGCCCAGTGATAAATTTCTGGAATATGCTCAAATGGCTGGAATGTTTCTGCTGTTTGCATTATTGATTTTGGCAAATTTCAACGATGTGCTTCGATTCCTTTTTTAGCAGATAAGATTTTCAATATACAAGAGAGCTGCCTGAATAGGGCAGCTTTTTTTATAAGACTTAGTCCTTTTTTTTGCGTATAGACAGTAAGCATTCGAAGAAATGCACCTTTTACACTTTGAGGTTTGGTTGTAGCTTTG
>CAJKDC010000079.1 GCA_905198575.1 uncultured Bacteroides sp.
CTACGCGTTGCATCTGACCGCCGGACATTTGATTGGATTTATGTTCCAGCCGGTCGCCCAAGCCTACGGCAATGAGCGCATCGACAGCCCTTTTTCTCCGTTCGGCAGCACTGACCGAAGCGTTATACATTAGCGGCAATTCCACATTCTCTACCGCAGTAGTCTTTGGCAGCAGGTTGTAATTCTGGAATACAAAGCCGATTTTGCGGTTGCGCAATATAGCACGCTGTGCTTTACTCATAGTCCTTACAGAAACTCCGTCCAGTAAGTACTCGCCGCTGGTAGGTGTATCCAGACATCCCAGCGTATTCAGCAAGGTCGATTTTCCGGAACCCGATGTACCCATGATGGTTACAAATTCGCCTTCATAGATGTTGAAAGTAATGCCGCGTAAGGCATGCACCGTTTCGCCTCCCACCTGAAAGTTCCGTTTGATATTCTGAAGTTCAATTACGGTTTTGCTCATATTGTTATTGGAATATATAAGGTAAAATATTATAAAGGGTGGAGGGTCAAGAACCCTTTCTCACTCTCCACTCCGCCAAGATATAAAGGGGACATCTTGACTTTAAGTTTGCATGCCTCGATATCACATCGAAGTATACACATTACAACAACACTATAATAAAATACAAAGAAACTTTGTTATCACTTTATAATTACGTTTACTTGTTCTTTTTCTTGTTGCTTCCCGGAGGGCCAGGCATAAACGGACTGCGTTCACTGTCACCGGCAGGTTCTTCCGCCATCTCCGGTTGTTCGATAGCCGTTTCTGTAATTACAGTTGTACCTTCGGTCAGTCCTCCTGTCACTTCTGTATTGATACCATCTGTGATACCGGTCTTAACGGGATGAGCAATAAATTCATTACCTTCCAGTGTCCATACCTTATGATTACCCTTGCAGTCGGTGATTTTACGTCCTCCGGCAAATTCCTTTTCTGGAGTGAACCGCAGTGCCTTGTTCGGTACTACCAGAATATTCTCTTTATTGAGTGTGTAGATAGTGACGTTCGCAGTGAGACGCGGTTTCAGTTTCAGCTCCGGATTGTCGGCACTGATGACTACTTCGTAGGTTACCACCGTTTCGCTGGAAGTGCTGCTGGAAGTACTGCTGCTTGAAGAATTGGTACTACCCAGGCGCACCTGTGTTACCTTTCCTTCGAAAACATCTTCCGGGTAAGCATCTACAGTGAAGCTCACACGCTGTCCTTCCTCTACGCCGCCTATGTCAGCTTCGTCAACATCAGCCACAACTTGCATTTTAGTCAGGTCGGCTGCGATATTGAACAAGGTAGGAGTTTCGAAGCCGGATGCAACCGTTTGTCCCTCTTCCACATCACGGCTGGTCACGATACCGTCGATAGGCGAAGTAATGGTAGCATACGAAAGGTTTCTTTCGGCTTTCGAGAGCGCTGCCTTGTTTTGTTCGTATGTACTTTTTGCACGCTGGTAGTTATATTGCGATTCTTCGTAGTCCGTATCACTAATCAGACTTTTTTCGTGCAGCTTCTGGTTTCTTTCATAAAGCTTTTTCTGATATTCATATTCGGCCTTGTTGCCGTTGTATGCAGCCTGTGCCGACTGTAATTCACTTTGCAGTGTAACCTTATCCATCTCGGCTATCAACTGTCCCTTTTTTACCACCGAGTTGTAGTCCACATAAATCTTGTCGATGATACCAGAAACCTGTGTACCCACTTCCACTTCAGTCACCGGTTCGATGGTACCGGTAGCCGTAATAGAGTTACTTAGATTCCCTTTACCGACTGTTGCTGTAACGAAACTGATTTTTTGCTCTTTTTTAGAGCCTGTCACCAGCCATACGCAGCCAGCTGCTATAACTACAGCTGCTCCTGCTAGGATATATTTACTTTTCATTTTATATATAGAAGTGTTTAGTGTTATAATTTAATTTCGTATCCTGCATAGAAATTCAGTAGGGTACGGTTCAGAATAGCCATATATTTGGCCTGAATCATTTGTTGGCGGGCATTAGCCAGATTGTTCTTTTCAGTCAGCAGTTCCACGGTATTTTTCATACCCAGACTGAACTGCTCATTCACCATCTCGAAGCTGGTTTCATAGCTGGTAGTATTGGTTTGGGCAGCTTCATACTGCTGTTGTGCGTTATACGCATCCAGCCACAGTGATTCAATGTTTTTATAAAGTTCCTTTTGCTTGTTCGTGAAATCCAGCTGGCTGCTGTTGTATTGCAGTCTTGCTTTCTCTACCGCGCTTTTAGTCTGGCGGTTGTTGAAAATAGGCAAACTCAGGTTAACCCCAATAACATTGTTCCATCCATATTTCATCTGGCTGGCCCATCCCTGAGTACTTGCGTTATTGGTCATACTGCCTGTAGAAGCCGACAGACTGATAGTAGGATACCATCCCGCTTTGGCAACCGAGATTCCCAAGCGGTTATAATCAATGTTCAACTTGCTGCTTTGAATCTCAGGACGCGTAGCCAATGCGGTTTCATACACATCACTTTGTTTAGGCAGTGGCTGCAACACCTGCGATTCGTCCAGTTCCGGTAAAACAAGTTCAATTTGCTGCTCGCCGTCTATTTCCAGCAATTGCTTGAGCTGCAGCTTATAGTCTTTCAGCTGACTTTCTGCGGTGACTACCAGATACTGGTCATTGCTTACCTGTGCTTCCAGCTGGGCCAAATCAGCTTTAGAGATACTTCCTTCGGCAAGCAGTTCTTTAGCCCTGTCGCGGTTGGCCTTGCTTACCTCCAGCGTACTTTGATTTATTTTTACCGATTCATCAGCGTACAGAATTTGGATAAAAATCTGTGTAATCTGCTCTTTCAGCAGGTTTTCGTATTCAGTAACATTGAGCGAAGCAATCTGCTCATTCAGTTTGCTTTGCTTCAAACTGTTCAGTCGTTTGTTTCCATTCCATACGGTCCATTGCGCATTCAGCCCGTAGCTGCCGTTGTAAGTCGTCTTACGGTCACTGCTGATAATTTCTGTTCCGCTCACCGTATTACTTTGTTCCTGATAAGGGCGGTTGGTAAGATTATGCCCCGTAGAAAACGACAAGGAAGGAAACAGATTTGCTTTTGCCGTCTTTACGTCGATGGAACTTTCCTGCAACGAAATCCGGTTTTGCTGCAACTGGATGTTCTTTTCCAAAGCATAATCGATGCAGTCATTCAGCGACCATTTTTCAGGCGCATCCTGTCCCCATGCTACCATACCAGTCATGCCAGTCATCAACGTGTAAAATAATATTCCTCGTTTCATTTTCAATGACTATTTTTAATTTGATGTAGCAAAGGTAATCAGCCTGTTTTTCTATATCAAATTAACTAGATTAGCACACGAATTATACCGACTAATGCTTGTTTTTTACCGATAAAGTGCTTTTCTTTGTAATAGTTATAAATTTAAATTACTTTTACCCTATGGCAAAACTCCTTAAAAAGATAGTTTTATTTTATTATGATGGTTTTCGCAGTATGACATTGGGGCGTACCTTGTGGGCCATTATTCTGATAAAACTTTTTGTTATGTTTTTCATTTTGAAGCTCTTTTTCTTTCCCTCTTTTCTAAAAGGGAGTGATGAGCAAAAGCAAAATCAGGTAGGAACCGAACTGGTAGAAAGAATACAAAATCAGATAAACTAATAACTTAAATCATTACTTAAATTATGTTGGCTTATATTGACACATCGTTGATCGACTGGTCCAGAGCGCAGTTTGCGCTTACAGCCATGTATCACTGGCTGTTTGTACCACTCACCTTAGGGCTTGCCGTTGTAATGGCCTTGATGGAAACATTTTATGTAGTTTCGGGCAATGAATTCTGGAAACGTACGGCAAAGTTCTGGCAGAAACTGTTTGGAATCAATTTTGCGATAGGCGTTGCAACCGGTATTATTCTGGAGTTCCAGTTTGGAACCAACTGGAGTAACTATTCCTGGTTTGTAGGAGATATTTTTGGAGCTCCGCTTGCCATAGAAGGAATCCTGGCTTTTTTCATGGAAGCCACTTTTATTGCCGTGATGTTTTTTGGCTGGAATAAAGTAAGCAAGAACTTCCATCTGGCCTCCACTTGGCTGACAGGATTGGGAGCCACCATCTCTGCCTGGTGGATTCTGGTTGCCAACTCCTGGATGCAGTATCCCGTAGGTATGGCTTTCAACCCCGATACGGTTCGTAACGAAATGGTCAGTTTCTGGGCTGTAGCTTTTTCCCCTGTTGCTATCGTCAAATTTTTCCATACCGTACTGAGCGGATGGATTGTAGGGGCTGTTTTTGTCGTAGGCGTTAGTGCCTGGTACCTTATCCGCAACCGTGAGAAAGAATTTGCAATGGTCAGTATGAAGTTGGGGGCCGTTTTCGGACTCATTGCTTCATTGATAGTAGCCTGGTCGGGCGATATATCCGGTGTACAGGTAGCCCGCAATCAGCCTATGAAACTGGCAGCAATGGAAAATCTGCAAGACGGAGGACACGGTGCCGAGTTTACCATTGCCGGTGACATCAAGATACCAAAGATGCTTTCACTGCTTGCTACCCACAACCTGAACGGATATGTGCCTGGCATTAATAACTTACTTGAAGGCGGGTATATGCAACCCGACAGCACGATTGCCCTGTCGGCAGCCGAAAAAATAGAGCGTGGCAAACAGGCCATCACTGCGCTGGGTGCTTATCGTGATGCCAAAGCGGCAGGAGATGAAAAGAAAATGCAGGCTGCCCGCAAAACACTGGACGAGAATATTGCTTACTTTGGTTACGGATATATCAAAGACCCAGCCGATCTGGTTCCACCTATTGGACTGACTTTCTGGTCATTCCGCGTAATGGTTGGTTTGGGAATGTACTTCATTGCTTTCTTTGGATTCATCTGCTTCTTGAGCTGGAAACGCAAGTTGGGTGCATATCGCTGGTTGTATTATGTAGCTTTGTGGACCATTCCGTTGGGTATCATAGCAGGTCAGGCAGGATGGATTGTAGCCGAAGTAGGTCGTCAGCCATGGGCTATTCAGGGGCTACTTCCGGTAAATGCAGCCATTTCAAAGATTGAAACAGGCTCAGTTCAGCTCACTTTCTGGCTGTTTCTGCTTCTGTTTACCATCATGCTTATTGCCGAAATCCGGATTATGATACGTGAGATACAGAAAGGTCCGGAACCTCACAATTCAGATTTATAAACCTTTAAAATGCGATTCATTATGGATTCTACATATATATTCTTACAGCAGTACTGGTGGTTCCTGGTTTCATTACTGGGCGCTTTGCTGGTTTTCCTGCTCTTTGTACAAGGAGGAAACTCATTGCTTTTCACACTGGCACGCACCGAAGAAGAACGTGTCATGCTGGTCAATTCCACAGGTCGTAAATGGGAATTCACCTTTACTACGTTGGTAACGTTCGGTGGTGCATTCTTTGCATCCTTCCCGCTGTTCTACAGCACCAGTTTTGGCGGTGCTTACTGGCTGTGGATGATAATTCTGTTCAGTTTTGTACTTCAAGCTGTATCCTACGAGTTTCAGTCCAAACTGGGAAACCTGTTGGGCAAGAACACCTATCGTGGCTTTTTGGTCTTTAATGGGGTAGTAGGTCCTGTATTGCTAGGTGCGGCGGTGGCTACATTCTTTAATGGCTCCAACTTTCTGGTCGACAAAGGTAATATCGCAGGCGATGGAGCGATGCCGGTTATCAGTCAGTGGGCCAACGCTTCTCATGGCTTGGATGCTTTTCTGGACCCGTGGAACATTATCTTGGGACTGGCTGTGTTCTTCCTGGCCCGTTTGTTGGGTGTGCTGTACTTTCTCAACAATATTAACCATCCGGAACTGGAGCAGCGGAGCCGCCGCCAACTCATTTCGGATGCCGTGCCCTTCCTTATCTTCTTTTTGGCCTTTGTAATCCGTACCTTGCTGAAAGACGGATTTGCCGTCGATGCACAGACAGGCCAGATAGTGATGGAACCTTATAAATACTTCACAAACTTTATGCAGATGCCCATACTCCTGGTACTGTTCCTGCTGGGCGTTGTCGGAGTATTGTATGGAGTAGGCCGTAGTGCCTTTACCACGACATTCCGTCGCGGCATCTGGTTTGCAGGCATCGGTACGGTCTTGGCAGTGCTGGCACTATTGCTGAATGTTGGTTATAACAACACAGCCTATTATCCCTCTACAGCCGATCTGCAGAGTTCGTTAACCCTGGCTAACAGCTGCTCCAGTCTGTTTACACTCAAAACCATGGCCTACGTATCTGTACTGGTACCGTTCGTGCTGGCCTACATCGTATATGCATGGCGAGCCATCGACATACGTTCCATAACCCGTCAGGAACTCGATAAGGACGAACATCGATATTAATCAATACCTGTTAACCGTTCGGAGAAAAAGAAAAAAACTTTTATCCGGACGGTTTTTTTGTATATATCCCGATAATCTGGCAAGTCAATATAGACACATATTTCCGGTAAATCTCTAAATTTGTGTAGAAACTAGCTAATACTGCAATAAAATGAAAAAGCAACTGTTTTTAACCTTAGCCGTAGCAGGAATCACTGCCACGGCCATTGCGGAAGAAGCACGTCTTCTTCGCTTTCCGGCTACCAACAGCAAGGACGTAGTTTTTGCCTACGGCGGCGATTTGTATAAAGTATCCCTGGAAGGAGGACAGGCACAGCGCCTCACCTCCCATATCGGTTACGAAATGTTTCCCCGTTTCTCACCCGACGGGCAGTCTGTTGCCTTTACTGCCCAGTACGACGGCAATACCGAAGTCTATCTGATGCCAGCTGAGGGAGGACAGCCCGTGCGTCTGACCTACACGGCTACCAACAGTCGTGATGACCTTGGCGACCGCATGGGGCCAAACAATGTGACGATGGCGTGGACACCCGATGGCAAACAGATATTGTATCGCAACCGCATCAGTGACGGCTTCGACGGACGCTTGTGGGCTGTATCCAAAGATGGCGGAATGCCCGAGGCACTGCCTTTGCCTGAAGGCGGATTCTGCTGTTATTCTCCGGATGGAAAGAAACTGGCCTACAACCGTGTCTTTCGCGAGTTCCGTACCTGGAAATACTATCGGGGAGGTATGGCCGATGATATCTGGATATACGATGCCGCACAAAAGAAAGTAGAGAATATCACGAATAATGTGGCACAAGACATTATCCCGATGTGGATAGGCGAGGAAATCTTCTTTATTTCGGACCGTGACAAGACGATGAACATTTTTGTGTACAACACCCGTACCCGCCAGACAGAGAAAGTAACCCACTATACCGATTACGACGTAAAATTCCCCAGCACCGACGGTAAGACTATCGTATACGAACAGGGCGGCTATCTGTTCCGTCTTGACCCTAAAACACGTCAGTCGCAAAAAATCCCTGTAACACTGGGAGCGGAAAACCTCTATGCACGCAGCGAACAGAAACACGTAGCTTCGAATCTGACGGCTGCCGACATTGCTCCCGACGGCAAACGTCTGGTCGTTACGGCCCGTGGAGAAGTTTTTGATGTACCCGCCAGTAAGGGAGTAACCCGTAACCTGACCCGCACACCGGGTGCCAACGAACGCGAAGCCAGCTGGAGTCCGGATGGCAAGTGGATAGCCTATATTTCCGACCGCACCGGTGAAACCGAAGTCTGGTTGCAGGCAGTCGGAGGCGGAAGTCCTGTCCAGCTGACGGAAGGAAACGATACCTATATTCGCTCTATTCGGTGGAGTCCCGACAGCAAAACCGTACTTTATACCGACCGCAAAAACCGTGTCGTACTGGCAGATGTGGCATCCCGCAAAAAACGCATTCTGCTGCAGAATCCTGAGTCGGAATTTTTCGGTGTGCAGTTCTCGCCCGACAGCAAATGGATAACCTATACCAAACCGGCTTCCAACGAAATGAATGTCGTGTATGTATGCCGCTTGTCGGATGGCAAAGAATTTCCGGTGACCGAGAAATGGTATAACTCATCATCCCCAGCCTTCAGTACCGACGGAAGTTATCTTATCTTCTCGTCCGACCGCGACTTTAACCCCATTTACGGCCGTCTGGAATGGAATCACGTGTATACCCGTATGGGCGGTATCTACATGGCCATGCTGAAGAAAAACACTCCGTCCCCCTTCTTGCCGGCAGACGACGTTACAGGTCAGAAAACAGATGAGGCTGCCGCTGCATCAGAAGAACCCACATTCACTATTGATACCGAGGACATCTGGGCCCGCATCGTGAAACTGCCGCTCAGTGCATCCTATTATTCCAATTTCTATTCCGACGGAAAGACCGTATGGTACTACGGCAATGGCGGTACCCATGCCTACAATTTGCAGAAACAGGAAGATGCCACCGTGGCTGCCGGTGCCTATATGCGTGTAAGTGCCGATAAAAAAGCCTTGTTCCTGAAAGGAAGTAAACTCTATGTCACCGACTTGTCGGGCAGCACCGTTACCCTTTCGAATGAAGTTGCGCTGGAGGATATGGTCGCTCCGGTAGACTATCAGGCCGAATGGGCACAAATCTTCGACGAAGCATGGCGGGCATTCCGCGACGGCTTCTATGTGGCCAACATGCATGGAGTAGACTGGAAGGCCATAAAAGAGAAATATGCCGTTCTGCTGCCTTATGTGAAGACCCGTCTGGACCTGAACTACGTAATCGGTGAGATGATAGGTGAGCTGGCCTGCGGTCATGCCTACGTAAATCCCGGCGAATATGCCAAGCCGGAACGTGTGTCCATGGGATTGCTGGGTGCCGAGCTGAGCCGTGACAGCAAGACCGGCTTCTATCGCATCGAGAAAATCATCAAGGGAGCACCCTACAGCGAAAAACTGCGTTCGCCGCTGGATGAGCCGGGCATGAACGTGCGCGAAGGCGACTATATCACTGCCATCGACGGCGTATCTACAGCTACCGTTGCCAATATCTATCAGCTACTGGCCGGTAAAGCCGAAGTGCTTACGGAACTCTCTGTAAACACTCATCCGTCGGCCGAAGGGGCGCGTAAGGTTGTAGTGCTGCCAACCGACAACGAGTATCCGCTCTATCACTACAATTGGGTGCAGAATAACATCCGTAAGGTAGAAAAAGCAACCAATGGTCGCGTAGGTTATATCTACATCCCCGATATGGGTCCCGATGGTCTGAATGAGTTTGCCCGTTATTTCTATCCACAGCTCGACAAGGAAGCTCTGATTATAGACGACCGTGCCAACGGTGGCGGCAATGTCTCACCGATGATTATCGAACGCCTGTTGCGCAAGCCTTACCGTCTCACCATGTCGCGTACTTCCACACGTGTGGGAACCATCCCCGATGCAACCCAGTACGGTCCGAAAGTGCTGCTCATCAACAAATATTCGGCTTCCGACGGCGACCTCTTCCCCTGGAGTTTCAAGGCCAACCAGTTGGGTACGGTAATCGGTACCCGTACGTGGGGCGGTATAGTGGGCATCAGCGGCTCGCTGCCTTATATGGACGGAACCGATATCCGTGTGCCGTTCTTCACCAACTACGATGTCAAGACGGGTAACTGGATAGTCGAAAATCATGGGGTAGACCCGGACATTCTGATTGACAACGACCCGATAAAGGAACAGCAAGGAGAAGACCAGCAGCTGAACAAGGCCATCGAAGTAGCTCTACAGCAACTGGAAGACCGCAAGCCGCTTCCTAAAGTGCCTGCTCCGCGTACATTCAAGGACTTGGGACTGGAGGAATAATATTCCTTCCTGCATAATACTGATACCGTCTGCTTTCGGCTGGATTTCCAGAGGCAGGCGGTATTTTTTTGTCAGTAGCCGATTGGTTTATCATTGTTAAGAGGAAATTCTGTGATTGCTGTGCGGAAAGTTGGGCTTTGTAGAGATGCATGCTGGTCATAGAAGAGAGGAACAGACTGGTTAAGGATAAAATGTATGGAAATGAAAAAACACGTCCATGCTTTACCCTGTGATTTAGGAAAAAAGATTATATTTGCATATTAACACCTAACGAAATTTTAATATGAATATCAAGGACTGGGGAGCCTACAGACACCGTGATAACCGACAGGGAGAGCGGTAAGGTAGTAAATCCGCATTTCAGACAGATTTATTTGCAGTTTCCTTATTTTACAAAGGAAATCGGGAAGTGCGAAACATTATATGACAAACTTATTTATACACTTAAGAATATGCAACACTGGAACAGAATGCCCGATGCTCTGAAAGAGCAGGTTTTCGACCGGCTGGAAGAACTTGCTGCCGTGGCTAATCTTTCGGAGGAGAACCGTATCGCATACGATAAGGCACTTGACCGCTATCGTGTAAGTCGTATTGTGGAGGAAGATGCACGCGAGGCCGGATGGAAAAAAGGACTTGAAGAGGGTCGCGCTGAAGGACGGGCTGAGGCTCATGCTGAAACGACAAGAGCCATTGCCCGTAATATGAAAGGACTAGGTATACCGATGGAGCAGATTATAAAGGTTACCGGACTGTCTGAACATGAAATTTCAGCTTTGTAGAGAAGTTTTTGAAGGAATTCTTAATAAACAAGCAGGATTCAGTGGTAAGCATGCTTATCCCTGAATCCTGCTTGTTTATAGTGTAAGGTATTGCTTATTTTTTCTTTTCCAAAGCTTTGTCGCTGATAACTTTAGCTTCGTAATCGAACTTTTCAAAACCCTGTTTCAGCTTTTCTACCGAAGTTTTTTCGGCATCGTAAGTAATGGTTACGGTACGTTTCTTTACATCTGTTTCCACTTCTTTCAGTCCTTTTTCGAAAGAGATGTTTTTCTTTACTTTCTTTTCGCAGTTGGGACACTCCATCTGCATCACTTTGAATACGACTGTACGAAGTTCCTTGGCAGCCAGATCGGTTGTGGCCAATACTGCCACAGCAAATAAGAATAAGAATTTTTTCATGGTTCGTTTGTTTTATTTGTTAGCAAATCAGTTTGTTCATAATAAAAAACAGAATGACAGTGGTGTTCCGGTTATTCGCGTGCCAGGTTAAAGCGTACACCGATATAACCTTTTGCCCCGTGCATGGGTCCCCAAATCATCGAAGCGTCGAAGGTTTCTCCCCAAGGATTGTCGGCACCTACAATGGCATTTTTCTGCTTGAAGTTGGTCAGGTTTTCGCCTCCGATATAGACAGACCAGCGGCGGAAGTAGCGTGTAATCTGCAGACTGAGCTGCTCGAAACCTTTGTAGCGGGCATTCCATGATGCGCTTCCGTCCTCCAGTGTATAAGGAGTCGGCATACGTCCGCCGCCGTTCAGTTGCAGCGTGCCGTCGAACTGCCATTTGCCGAGCGGAGTCTTGTAAGAGGCTGTAATCAGTCCTTTGTACTTGCCGGTCAGTGCCTTTTCATACAGGATACCTCCGATTTCGTGCTTGACGTTTGTCATACGCCAGGCAGCCGTCAGATTGAAACCTTCGAAGAAAGGATAGGTAGCTTCAACCTGGAAAACGTGCGAGTAAGATTTTCCGTCCAGGTTGGTGAAAGCAACCGTGTGTGCATCCGATTCCATGTCCACTACCAACTGGTTTACGAAGTCGGTGTAATAGTATTCTGCATTCAGGTTCAGTGTCTTTCCGAATACCGGCAGGTAGGTAGCAACGCTAAGACCGTAGTTCCAGGCTTCTTCCTGCTTTAAATCGGGAGTTATCACCACCTTGCGGCTGCTGGCCAGCAGATAGTTGTTTTCGGCCAGAATGTGGTTGGTGCGGTATCCTTTCCCGGCAGAAGCACGGACGTTGATGTATTCGTTGGGAGCATAGCGCACGTTGGCACGGGGTGTGACAAAGTAGCCGTACAGACTGCTGTAGTCGCCGCGGATGCCGGCCATCAGCGTCAGCTTATCATTGGGGGTATATGTGTATTGTGCATAAGCACCGCTCACGGTTTCTTTGTCGAGTTCGGGAGTAAGCGGAAGACTGGCATCGTTGGTCAGACGGTATTGCTGGTCGTAGCGGTCGTAGTTCAGGCTTAATCCGGCAGATAGTGCATGTTGGGGGGTAAACTCTGTTTCGAACAGCAGTGAAGCGTAGGCGTTCTGCTGGTCTACGTTGTAGAGTTTGCGGCCATATACTGCATCCATCTGATGAATCGTCCCCGAAGTAATCAGCGCCAGGTTGGTGTTATGCTCTTTGTCGAAGATGTATGCCTGCTTGATAAATGCCTCGTAGCGGTCAGTCTGCATATTGATACGGTACGGATCGGACAGTGTAGTGCCATGATGAGCTACCTGACCGCTGTTACGGTCTTCGTTCAGGAACTTGATACCGGCCTGAAAGATGTATTTGTCGCCCATGTAGGCCCAGCGATTGAACAGATTGTACTGTTTTACCTGCGGGATGTCGGCAAAACCATCGCCGTCACCATCGTGTGCTTTGGTTTCGTTCTCGTAGTGAGCCAGCAGCATGGTGCTCCATTTATCGGTGAGCTTCACCGATGCATCGGCATTGGCTTCGTAACGGTTGGTGGTGCTGGCAAAGAGGTTGGCAGATACCCAGTCGGCTTCTGCAGCCTGTGGCTTTTTGTATTCCAGATTGATTTGTCCGGTCAGTGCTTCGTAGCCGTTTTTCACCGATGACGTACCTTTGCTAACCTGGATGCTGCTCATCCAGGGCCCGGGTACATAACCCAGTCCATAAGGAGCAGAAGCTCCGCGGAAATTAGGGATATTCTCTGTCAGCATCTGTACGTATGTACCCGAAAGACCCAGCAGACGGATTTGTTTGGCGCCGGTAGCTGCATCAGAATAGTTGACATCCACCGAAGGGTTGGTCACAAAACTTTCTCCCAGGTTGCAGCAGGCTGCCCGGCAAAGCTCGTCGGAAGAAATCAAATCGGCATTTGCCACACTGCTGCGCATTTTCTGCATACCCAGTTTTCGGCCTACTACATTTACCTCCTGCAGTTGGACACCTTCGCTCAAGGTAATGTCAATGTATTCCTGTTCGGGGGAAATAGCAAGTGTATCACTTTCGAAACCGATGAAGCTTACCGCCAGTCGGTTAGCGCCGGCAGGCTTGTCGATGGTGAATTCGCCGTTTGCTGTGGTTGTAGTTCCGGCAGCAGTACCCACCCAGACAAGGTTGGCCCCTGGAATAGGTTCAGCATTGGCATCGGTTACGGTTCCTGTAAGTGTTTTTTGTGCAAATATTGCACTGCTAATCAGTATAAGTATTAAAGAGAAGAATATTTTTTTCATAAATTCATTCATTGTTGTTTAGATATAGACAAAACAGTTCTGGCGTAAAACAGATGGTACTATTTTACGCTATAAGCAATCGGAAGCCGGCATGTGCCGACTTGTCTATACTAAATAACAAGAATGGAGTGGAGGCAGAGCAAAGTGCGTCCGCCGGGTGCCGGAGGGGCGTTAGGAGCCAGACTGCAGGATAGCAGTTCGCTGACCGAGGGTTGCGGTACGGCAGTCTGCATGGGAAGTTCTACGGGAAGCTGTGCTACGACCGACAGGGCTTGTTGTGATAGCTGATGAAAAAAGTCGACCTGATAGGTGATGTCCATGCAGGTGCATGCAGATTCCTGTTGCAGGTGACAGCATGAGCTGTTGTTTTCTGAAGCAGTTTTCTTGCAATGGCTGCAGTTTTCTTTTTCTGCCTCTTGCGCAGCAGATGCGATACAGTGTTTTTGCGAACAACAGGTGGAACAAATGTGCACGAAGGCAACCCCTGCTCCCAAGTACATGGTGACAAGAGCAAGAATAACGGCTGTCAGTATGTGTGCACATTTTTTCATCACGGCTGCAAATCTAGGGAAAAATTATGGGATGGGCTTTATGTGTTAACGTAAATTAGGAGGTTGCAGAGAGAAAAATAGTAGGTGGAATAAAATAGAAAAGACTCTGAAAGAATAAATCTTCAGAGTCTTTTCTTGAAGTACACCCTCAGGGATTCGAACCCTGGACCCACTGATTAAGAGTCAGTTGC
>CAJKDC010000080.1 GCA_905198575.1 uncultured Bacteroides sp.
CGATTCTATGTTTAATTTTAATTTATCGGTAAAAATTTACCGAAGTATTGTATTATATATTATGCCGATTATAGAAATCACTTCTCTTAATCATTCCGGAGTTGAAGTTTTCAGTAAACTTACCGAAGCGCAGTTGCGTAATAAACTGGAACCGGATAAAGGAGTGTTTATAGCCGAAAGCCCCAAAGTTATTCAGGTAGCCTTGAATGCCGGATATGAGCCGCTTGCCATTTTGTGCGAGCAGAAACACATTACTGGTGATGCCGCTGCTATCCCCTTGCACAATGTGGTGATATACCTGTCTATACGGGTAGCCGTGACCTGTTGGCTTCGCTTACGGGATATGTATTGACCCGTGGAGTGCTTTGTGCCATGCATCGGCCCCCTGTACGAAAAGTGGCAGAGGTCTGTGCAGGAGCTCAAAGAGTAGTGGTGATTGACGGAGTAGTAGATACTACGAATATCGGTGCAATATTTCGGGCTGCTGCAGCTTTAGGCATTGATGCCGTACTGCTGACTAGAAACTCCTGCGATCCGCTGAATCGTAGAGCAGTAAGGGTATCTATGGGTTCTGTCTTCCTAGTGCCTTGGACATGGCTGGACGGCTCGGTTACGGAATTGGGACAGCTCGGCTTTAAGACAGTAGCAATGGCACTTACAGACAATTCTGTTTCTATTGATAGCCCGCTGTTGGCTGCAGAATCACGTCTGGCCATCGTAATGGGAACCGAAGGCGATGGCTTACCAGCCGAAACAATTGCTGCGACAGACTATGTGGCACGTATTCCCATGGCTTATGGCGTTGATTCACTGAATGTAGCTGCTGCCGCTGCCGTTGCTTTCTGGGAGTTACGGGTGAAGAAATAACAATCGCTGATTTATGAATTTAATACTATACGGAAAATACCAATGAATCTGAAAGGAAAATTTTTTACAACATTCGCATTTTCGTGCTTGGCCGCTGCTGCCGCTGCACAAGCCGTAGGTGTAGAGCCGCCTGTCATGGGATGGAGTTCATGGAACACTTATCGAGTAAATATCAACGAGGACCTGATTAAAAAACAGGCCGATGCGATGGTCGGGAAAGGACTGCGCAAAGCAGGATACCAGTTTATCAATGTAGACGATGGCTTTTTCGGCTGGCGTGATGAAAAAGGAGTGTTGCATACACATCCGGAGCGTTTCCCTAACGGGATGAAAGTGGTGGCCGATTATATTCACTCCAAAGGTTTGAAGGCCGGAATTTATTCAGAGGCGGGAAGTAATACTTGTGGCTCTATCTGGGATGCCGACAAGAATGGTATCGGAGTAGGTCTTTATGGCTATGAGCGACAGGATGCCAATCTGTTTTTCAATGAATGGGGATTTGATTTTATAAAAATAGACTACTGCGGTGCCGGACAGCAACTGGAATTGGATGAAGAAGAACGTTATACAGCTATCGTAGAAGCCATTCGTGAGGTTTGTCCACGTAATATTTCGCTGAATATCTGCCGATGGGCTTACCCTGGAACTTGGGTGAAGAAATTGGCACGCTCGTGGCGTATCAGCCCGGATATTGCACCTAACTGGGAGGCTGTGAAACGCTGCATCCGCATGAACTTGTATCTTTCTGCCTATGCCGGTGGCGGCCATTACAATGATATGGATATGCTGGAAATAGGTCGTGGACTAACGCGCGATGAGGAAGAAACACACTTTGGTATGTGGTGTATCATGAGCTCTCCGTTGCTGATTGGCTGCGACTTGACTACAGTGCCAGAGGCTTCACTGGAGCTATTGACGAACGAAGAACTGATAGCACTGAATCAGGATCCGCTGGGTTTGCAAGCTTATATCGTGCAGCATGAGCGGGACGGATATGTGTTGGCTAAAGACATTGAGCAGAAAAGAGGAAAGGTACGTGCGGTAGCCTTGTACAACCCCTCGGATAATGAATGCCAGTTCGAAGTGCCGGTAAATATTCTTGAGTTTGAAGGAGCTGTTAAAGTGCGCGATTTGGTGAAACGCAAGGATGAAGGACGTGTTAAGGAGGTTATTAAGTATCGTGTTCCAGCTCATGGTGTAAAGATTCTGCGTGTGGAAGGCGAAAAGCGAACAGACCCTATACGTTACGAGGCTGAACAGGCATATCTTAATCAGTACGATGCCTTGCTGAAACGTCCTCGTGCCGTGGCTTATCAGTCCTTCGAAGGAGCTTCTGGTGACATGACCATCTGCAATCTGGGTGGGCACAAAGATAATTACGCAGAGTGGAATGAGGTATACAGCAGCACCGGAGGAAAGTATAAACTGAAAATCCATTATGTACCGGCAGGTAAGCGTGAACGTGAAATTGAGGACCGTCGGATGGAGGTAACCGTGAATGGTAACCGTACTACGATAAGTAATCTGGAAACAGATCGTTCCAAAGGGGTGTCTGTTGTGGAAATTCCTGTAGAACTGAATAAAGGATATAATGTGATACGTATTGGAAGCCGTTATACATGGACTCCTGATTTGGATTGTCTGGTAGTTGAAGCTGTAGAGTAATCGTATTGTTGCAGCATGGATTTAAAGCCCTTGAAAATCATAGTAGTATATGTATTTTCAAGGGCTTTATGTTTGGTATAACTAGATTGAACTATTTTAAATCATAAAAAAATATATATGGATAATGAAAAAGTCCATTTGTGTAGATAGTAATCGAAAAGTATACCACTATAATAATTGAAAAGTATACCACTTAATCAACGTTTTCTTCGTTATTTCAACCTTCAAGTTGCATAGCGATCAGAAGTAAACCATGATTAAGATGGATAAGAAAGAACAGATTTTACATTACTATCGTGTAGATGGTCTTAGTTTGCGGGAGATATCCCGTAGAGTTGGGTTAAACAGAAAGACAGTAACCCGTTATGTCCGTGAGTTTGAAAAGATGTCTTTACAGGATGGCTAAGACGGCATTGAGCGTTGCCTTCAACAAAAACCCGCTTATTCTTCCTGTCGTAAATCCGAGCGTACCCGTCTCACGGATGCTGTTTGTGCCGAGATTGACTATTGGTTGGAAGAGAATGCACGACGTCGTTTGAAGCGGTTGCATAAACAATGCCTGAAGCGTCAGGACATTCACCGTGTACTGATAGAGAAGGGATACGACATCAGTTATTCAAGTGTATGCAAGTACATCCAACGTCGTAACGAAGCAAAAACAAGAAAACCCAAGGAAGCTTTCATCAAACAATATTATGAGCCTGGACAGGAATGTGAATTTGACTGGGGCGAGGTCAAACTTTATATAGATGGTAAACTGACCACATTTACCATGGCTGTATTTGCCCTTTGCCATAGTGAAGGAAGATGGGCCTATCTGTTCCGCCATCAGGACAATCTGGCTTTTATGGAGTCACACCGCAATTTTTTCCATGATGTGCATGGTGTACCTCATACGATGGTGTATGACAATATGAAGGTGGCCGTGATACTAAAACCGGATGGTAAGCAGCCGACGGATTCCCTTACCCGTATGTGTACCTTCTACGGCTTCAATTTCCGTTTTTGTAATGCACGTGCCGGATGGGAGAAAGGACACGTGGAGCGTAGTGTGGACTATGTCCGCGGCCGTGCATTCACCACCCGAATAAACTTTGACTCCGTGGAGGCTGCCCAGCAGTGGCTTTCACGCATATGTGAAGGTGTCAACAGAGAAACAGGAAGTATAGCCACAGGAAAGAAACCGGAAGCTTTGAGACGGGACATTGATGCCATGTTGCACTTTCCCGGTGACTTCGGATGCTTTGATATGATGGCATGCTCCGTTGACAAGCAATCCACAATCTGTGTCAAGGGCTGTCATTACTCCGTTCCGGACAGCCTTGTCGGACAAACCGTTACAGTACAGCTCTATAGCGAAAAACTGCACATCTATGACACTGACCACAAGAAAGTGGCCGGACATGAGCGCAGCTATGACAAAGGGTCCTGGCATTTTGACATCAACCACTATCCGGACACGTTGATAAGAAAACCGGGGGCATTGAAAGGTTCCGTAGCGCTCAAGCAAATGCCTCAGAAGATGCAGGAGCTGTTCCGTGTGCATTATGCCGATAACGGAAAGGACTTCCTGGCGCTTTTGAAGTACTGTCAGCAGAAAGGTCACGACTATGATGACGTACTGAAAGCTGTGAAAATAATACGGATGCGTGGAGCCAGACACATCAATACCGACCAAATAAAGGTGGCACTGGAAACAATGAATGCAGGACCGCTTACTTTTTCCGAAGCACAAAGGACGGAGGCCTTCCTGGAAATCGAAATGGGCAGTGAAGACGTACTCTCGCAACTTGATGCCGTCATGTGTGGGAATGGAATCTATAATGTTGGGAGGATAGACGTATGAACGAGTTGGATGTCATAAATGCCTATGTACGGGAGCTTAAACTGGCAACGTTCAGGGAGAATGCCGAACCGTATGCACAGGATGCAGTGCGGGAGCAGTGGGGATATCTGGGCTATCTCAAACGACTGCTTGAGGAGGAAGTGACAAGAAGACGTGAGAAAAGCAAGATTACACGCATCCATAAGGCCGGATTCCCACAGATGAAATACCTCGAAGAACTGGAACGTAATGAGTTACCCGTTGAAGGGCAAGCCATGTTGCCGATATTGGAGACATTGGAATTTATCAGGGAAGGCAGAAGCGCCGTCATGTATGGTAATCCTGGAACGGGAAAGACACATATAGCCATCGCACTTGGAATGAAGGCTTGTTTGGAAGGATACTCTGTGTTCTTTACATCCATACCGAGGCTGCTCACACAAATACGGGAGGCAAAGACTGACCGAACACTGAGGAATCTGGAAGTCAAGTTTGAACGTTTTGACCTCGTCATCTGTGATGAACTCGGATATGTCGGTTTTGACAAGGAGGGAGCCGAGATGCTGTTTAATCACCTCTCTCTCAGAACAGGAAAGAAGGCTGCCATTATCACAACCAATTTGCCTTTCACCAGATGGGATGAAGTATTAAAGGATAAAGTCTTGTGTGCGGCTCTTGTGGATAGATTGTGTCACAAATCATATTTAATCAATATGACAGGCACATCCTATCGTATCAAGGAAACGAAAAAATTAACCAAGAAAATATAATGTATAAACAACTTTTGATAACTTTGCAAATAGAAGATAAGATGGTATACTTTTAGATTATTTTTTGGTATACTTTCATGTTATTATTTACAGTAGGGATTAGCGATTGCAAGGATTTTCGGAAAATACTACCCGTAGGTGTGGAGATTTTTGCGGAAAACAGGAGGCTTGTCCTTGCTATCGGGTTAAAATCCCGAAAATACCTTCGCCACTGAAACGGAAATGACCTGCTGATGCGGATATGAGAAGATATGAATGGAGGTAAACGAAAACTGTGGCAGATTCAAATAGAAAAGAAAATTCAGCCAAAGACGGCTAAAAAAAGGGATTTGCCCATAAGCGAAAATAGGAATGTGTCTTCACGTCTTTGTCGGAAGCCTGCTTTTGACGGAAACGGGAAGACTTTTTCCTTCACTTATGCTATCGTCGGAGATTGGTTGTCAGCATTTATGCCGACAACGAAACGAAGGAGCTGATAAGAAAAATTCGGAGCGGTGGAAAGGTAAAGCCTACCACTTTACATAACCCAATAAAACAAGGAACTCCGCCTGCTAACGGTATGTTCTCATACCATCAGCAAACGGAGATATTTGTTTCAGTAGTGCCATAAGTCCGATGGGTGTTTGTCTGGATTCATTCAGGTTACACTTATCGGACTGCCAACAATGGCTTTACCAAAAATGCGGGCGGAAAGGATTTTTTCTTTGAGAGTTTTTTGTGAAAAGAGAGAATATAAGTACCTTTGCGATACAGAAAGAGTTATTTGAAGTTATGCAAAACGCAGAAGACCAAAACACTCTGTATATTGCTAATTCGTAACCCAATAGATATTCAACCAAAAGGTCGTTATTCATTCTCAATAATTTAGACCTTTTTCGTAACTTTCATAATGCAAATATAATAATTTATTAAACTTGCCCCACTAAAAATCGGGTGAGCCGAAATAAGGTGTCTCGTTTTGAAACACCTTAAATAAAATAAGTCAGTCTATTTATAATTATATACATCCCTTGCTAGAAGGTATTTCATAGTGATAAATATCGCGTTTTATAGCCATTTTTAGAGCTCTAGCCAGTGCTTTGAATATTCCTTCTATTTTGTGGTGTTCGTTTTCTCCTTCCGCCTTTATATTTAAGTTCATTTTAGCAGCATCGCTTAGTGATTTGAAGAAATGCAGAAACATCTCGGTTGGCATGTCTCCAATCTTTTCTCTTTTAAATTCAGCGTTCCATACTAGCCATGGGCGGCCTCCAAAATCGAGTGCTACCTGGCATAAGCAGTCGTCCATTGGTAAGCAATAGCCGTATCGTTCGATTCCTCTTTTGCTTCCCAAAGCTTTATAAATACATTCTCCTAATGCTAATGCAGTGTCCTCAATCGTATGATGTTCATCTACGTGTAAATCACCTTTTACCTGAATCGTTAAATCGATTCCACCATGCTTTCCTATTTGTTCCAGCATATGGTCGAAAAATCCTAATCCGGTCTGTATGTTGCAAGAACCGTTTCCGTCAAGGTTTACAGAAACATGGATATCTGTTTCTTTGGTTTTACGGTGAATGTTAGCTGTCCGTTCTCCAGCAAAGAGAAACTCACATACTTTATCCCATTCTGTAGAAGCCAATGCACAAAATGGCTTTAAGTCTTCAGATAGTGCAGATTTGTCTGCTTGAAGAAGAATCCCTTTGCATCCTAAATTCTTAGCTAATTGAATGTCTGTAGTTCTGTCCCCAATTACGAAACTGTTTGGCAGATCGTATTTCTCTTCGTCAAAATAAGCAGTAAGCATAGCTGTACCAGGTTTGCGTGTCGGCAGATTATCTTCCGGGAAACTGCGATCAATGTGCACGGCACTGAATGTTATACCTTCATTTTTGAAGCTTTGCATGATAAAATTATGTACAGGCCAGAATGTCTCTTCCGGGAACGAATCAGTGCCAAGACCATCTTGGTTTGTAACCATTACCAGTTCGAAATCCAACTGTTTGGCAATAAAACCTAAATTCTTGAATACACCTGGATAAAACTCCAATTTTTCGAAAGCATCAACTTGATAATCTGTTGGAGGCTCTATAACCAATGTGCCATCCCTATCGATGAAAAGTATCTTTTTCTTTACCATATTTCTTTTGTCTTTGGATTTATTCCTGATATTCGGAAAGCGCTTTAAGGAGTGCATCATTTTCTGGCCTGTTACCTATTGTGATACGCAAACAGTCTTTGCACAGAGAAACTGTTGTACGATTACGTACGATGATTCCTTTACTTACCAAATACGCGTAAATTTTCATTGCATTGCTTACTTTTGCCAAGAAGAAGTTTGCATCAGTAGGATATACTTTCAGACAACAAGGCAAATCCTTGAATAAATGAATTAGCCTTTCTCTTTCTTCGAGCAAAGTTTTTACCCATCGCTGTACTTCATAATCCTTCTGAATCATTTGAAGAGCTTCTTTCTGGGTGAGCAAATTCACATTATACGGATATTTTACTTTCGTAAAAAGTTGAATGATTTCACGAGAAGCAAAGGCCATTCCCAAGCGGATAGCTGCACATCCCCACGCTTTTGAAAAGGTTTGCAAAACAATCAGGTTAGGGTATTGTTCCAAACTATTGAGGAACGAAGGGAGGCTTGAAAAGTCAATGTAAGCTTCGTCTACGATTACCAGTCCTTGAAACTCCTGTAGCACAGTCTTGATTTCCTGATGTGACAAGTCATTTCCCGTAGGATTATTGGGAGAGCAGAAAAAAATCAGTTTTGTGTTCTTGTCTGTAGCATCCAAAAGCTTTTTAGCTGAAACCTGAAAGTTTTCATCCAGCAATACTTTTCGGTATTCTACATCGTTTACTTCCGCGCATACCTGATACATGCCATAAGTAGGGTCTATAGCTACCACATTATCGATGCTTGGGCGACAGAAAGTACGAAATAGCAAATCAATGGCTTCGTCGCTTCCGTTTCCCAAAAATATATTTTCGGTTTTTACTTTTTTTATCCGTGCAATGTGATGCTTCAACTCGGTTTGCAATGGGTCTGGATATCGATTATTGGGATTATTATAAGGATTTTCGTTGGCATCCAGAAAAACAGATGCATCGTCACCACTGTATTCGTTTCTGGCAGAGGAATACGGTTTTAATGCCCATATATTAGGTCGTGTCAGTTCTTGTAATGTTTTCATGCCTTTTTTATTTTAGTGATTTCAAGCGTACGGTAACTGCATTTTTGTGTGCATTCAGCGACTCGTTGGCAGCCATGACCTCTATTGCAGGACCTATCGTTTTCATACCTTCCGAAGTAATTTCCTGGAATGTAATTTTACGGATAAAGCTGTCCAATGAAACCCCACTGTATGCTTTGGCATAACCATTTGTAGGGAGTGTATGATTGGTTCCCGAAGCATAGTCGCCTGCACTTTCCGGAGAAAGATTTCCTAAGAATACAGAACCGGCATTTGTTATTTTTTCAGCTATTTCAGCATAGTCTTTAGTTTCGATAATCAAATGTTCGGGAGCATAAAGGTTGGTCAGTTCTACAGCTTCTTCCATATCTTTCACGAGAATCAGCTTACTATGCTCAAGAGCTTTCTGTGCTATTTCCCAACGCGGAAGCAGTGATAACTGCCGGTTAACTTCGAACTCCACTTCTTTCAGTAACTCTTCGGATGCAGTAATCAGCATTGCCTGACTGTCTACACCGTGTTCCGCTTGAGAAAGTAAGTCGGCTGCAACGAAAATAGGATTAGCGGTTTCATCTGCCAGAACCTCCACTTCGGATGGACCTGCCGGCATATCTATTGCTACATCGTGTAAAGAAACCATCTGCTTGGCAGCAGTAACATATTGGTTTCCCGGACCGAAAATCTTGTATACTTTAGGAATACTTTCTGTACCGTATGCCATAGCTCCGATAGCCTGTACGCCTCCCGTTTTGAAAACCTTACTGACACCAGCCGTGCGTGCAGCATAAAGAATAGCTGCCGGTACGTTTCCGTTTTTGTCGGGGGGGGTACAAAGGATGATTTCTTTACAACCCGCTATCTGAGCAGGAGTAGCCAGCATTAATACAGTCGAAAACAAAGGAGCTGTACCTCCAGGAATGTAGAGTCCTACCTTTTCAATTGCCACGGCTTTCTGCCAGCAGGTAACTCCTGGGAGTGTTTCTACTTTCTTTCCGATAAAACGTTGTGATTCGTGGAATGTACGGATATTGTTCCAAGCAAGCATGATAGCAGCTTTCAGCTCGATGCTGACTTTTTTTTCAGCTTTAGCAAACTCCTCTTCGGTAACACACAGTGAAGATAAGCGGACCTTGTCGAACTTTTCTTCGTATTCCAATACAGCCTTGTCGCCCTCCTTACGGATGTGTGACAGAATCTCGCAGACTGTATCGTTAAGTGTTTCTGTATTCAGAACCGGACGGGCCAGCAGTTCGTTCCAGTTTGCTTTATCAGGGTATCGTATAATATTCATAGACATCAGATTTTGGTTAGAGAATCATTTTTTCTATTGGCAGCACCAGAATGCCTTCTGCCCCCAGTGCTTTAAGCTTTCCGATGATTTCCCAGAAGCATTTTTCATCAAGAACCGTATGAACACTGCTCCATCCCTCGGTAGCAAGCGGCATGATGGTAGGACTTTTCATTCCCGGCAATACCGAAATAATTTCATCCAATTTATTGTTTGGAGCATTCATCAGGATATATTTTTTATCCTCTGCTGCCTTGACAGCTTCAAAACGGAAAAGCAACTCTTTTAGAATCTCTTTTTTTTCTTCGCTCATTTCCGGATTTCCAATGAGCAGTGCCTCACTTTTCATAACCACTTCTACCTCTTTAAGGCTGTTGCTCACCAGCGTAGAGCCAGAGCTTACAATATCGAATATTGCATCGGCAAGCTGAATACCCGGAGCTATTTCTACAGAGCCGGTGATGACATGTATTTCCGCCTTGATACCCTTGGTATTGAGAAAATCCTGAAGAACGACAGGATAGGAGGTTGCAATTTTTTTCCCGTTGAACCACTCGAGTCCGTTATAGGGTATATCTTTAGGGATGGCCAGCGAGAGGCGGCATTTGCTGAATCCAAGTCGTCGAACCAAATCGGCCTTTTCCTTTTTTTCCAGAAATTCGTTTTCTCCAACAATACCCAAATCGGCCACTCCACTGGCAACAGCCTGAGGAATATCATCATCGCGCAGAAATAAAACTTCAACAGGAAAATTAGAAGCTTGTGTCAGCAGGGTGCGTTTTGACGTAGACAGTTTGATGTCGGATTCTGTGAGCAGGGCCATTGTTTCATCGAACAGGCGGCCTTTGGATTGTACAGCTATTCGTAACATAGTATTTTTATTTTAATATTAAATATAAGATTGCGTAAACAAAAAAAGGCTTACCTAATACGGTAAGCCTTTAATATCTTCATTGCACGACCTTTCAGCCCACCGTTTAAACGCTAGGAGAATGATGATAGCGATGTGCAATAATAGTATTCATAATTTCTTTTGTTCTTTTGTTCGAAACAAAAATAAAGTGTATGAATCAGAAAAACAAATTTTTATTATAAAATCTTCTGTTTTTCTTTCATATCAATGGATTTTCGTCCTTTTCTTCAACTTTACATCCTTCGAAAAACATTTCCTGGCGTGCTTTTTCTGCCGGATAAGTGAAATAAGTACAAGTAGCTTTTGTGCAAACTTCGTTAGCCTGATTCAAGATACAAGCATCAATTAACACCAGGTTTCGTTTTTGCTCTCTGATGGAAGCCCGTATAACTATCTGCTCTTCGGTGGTATGAATGGGCTTGAGATAACGAGTCTCCATTTTAGACGTTACCCCAGTTGTTTGCAGTTTGCACACCACAGCCCATGCACAGATTTCATCGAGCAAGACAGCCTGTATTCCACCATGCAATGTATTGAGCCATCCCTGATACTTGGCTTCCGGATGCCAGATGCTGACAATTTCGTCACCGTCTTCGTAAAACTCCATTTTTACTCCGGCTTCATTGTCGGGAGCACAGCCAAAGCAGTAATACCCTTTTATCCCTTTCCAGGGATTAATAATCTTTTTCATAGGCTAGCATTCAAAATCTACACACGACCGGTCGGCTTTGGCATCCTTGATAATGCCGGCTGCCGCCAAATGATCTGGATGCACTGCATATTTCTTTACATCCTCCAGCGTATCGAATGTACTGTCCAGGCAGATGTCCCATTTTTCATCCGGATTACAGTTCAGTCCCACATAGATAGCCCGTATAAATGAAATTGTTTGCGGCAATGCCTCTATTGCATTTTTAAACTGATGCATTACGCTCATTTTTTCTTCCTGAGAAAGAGATTCTTTAAGCTTGAATAAAACAATGTGCTTAACCATATTGCTTGTTGAATTTAATGTGTTATTTTTGTATGTTAGTGATATGCAAATGTAAAACAAATAATCTAATTCATACCATGATTGTCATAGGAATTGCAGGAGGAACAGGTTCTGGTAAGACCACTGTCGTTAAACGTATTGTAGAAAGTTTCCCAAAAAATGAAGTTGTCTTGTTGCCTCAGGACTCCTATTATAAGGACAGCAGCAATGTCCCGATGGAGTTGCGCAAGCGTATAAACTTTGATCATCCCGATGCTTTTGACTGGGATTTACTCTCCGAACAGCTGTCAATGCTGCGCGATGGAAAAGCTATCGAGCAGCCGGTATACTCTTACCTCACTTGTACCCGGCAGCCCGAAACCATCCATATAGAGCCGAGAAATGTAGTTATTATAGAAGGCATTCTGGCCTTGAGCGACCCGAAACTCCGAGAGCTGATGGACTTGAAAATTTTTGTGGATGCAGATCCGGACGAACGCCTGATTCGTGTAATTCAGCGGGATGTGATAGAAAGAGGTCGTACGGCTGAAGAAGTTATGGACCGCTATGTCAAAGTATTGAAGCCGATGCATCTTGAGTTTATTGAACCGGCTAAGCGTTATGCCGATTTGATTGTTCCTCAAGGCGGGCACAATGAGAAAGCCATTGAGATACTGAAGATGTACATTGCCAAAATCGTTCTGTCATGAAATGGGTTTGGGCAATCTTTCTGATGTTTGTGCTGTCTGCCTGTGGCAACAAGCATCAGGCAGACAATGAAACCCTGTACGACTTAAATCAGATAAAAGACAGTGGCTGTCTGGTGGTACTGACCATGAACAGCTCTACCTCATACTTTCATTATCGAGGTGAGGAAATGGGTTACCAGTACGAACTGGCGCAGCAGTTTGCCCATGAATTGGGAGTTGAGCTGAAGGTAAAGACAGGAATCAGTGCCCAGGACCTGGTAGACCGCCTTATGCGTGGAGAGGGAGACTTGATAGCATACAATCTCCCGATACGGAACGAATGGAAAGACAGTCTGATTTTTTGTGGCGAAGAAACTATCAATCATCAGGTTCTGGTGCAGCGGGCCGGTAAAAAGGCACTGAAGAATGTAACGGAACTGATAGGAAAGGAAGTGTACGTTCTTCCCGGAAAGCATCTGGAAAGAATGATAAACCTGGATAAGGAGCTGGGAGGAGGAATCCTTATTCATGAAGTATCGCCCGACAGTGTTTCGAACGAAGATTTGATAGAATGGGTATCCTCCGGAAAGATAGATTATACCGTAGCCAATGATGACCTGGCCAAACTCAATAAGACTTACTATCCGAAGCTGGATGTAAAGCTGGCAGTCAGTTTCGACCAACGTTCATCGTGGGCAGTATGTAAAACCTCCCCACTGCTAGCAGCTGCTGCCGATAAATGGCACCGTGAGAATATGAGTTCGCCGGCTTTTCTGGCTAGTGTGCGCCGATATTTTGAGATGAGCAAACATACCCCCTCGCATGGTTCAATATTATCTTTGCGCGACGGGAGGATTTCGGTATACGATCACCTTTTCAAAAAGTATGCTCCCCAGATAGGATGGGACTGGCGTTTACTTGCTTCTTTGGCTTATACGGAATCTAATTTTAACCCAGATGTGGTTTCATGGGCCGGTGCCAAAGGACTGATGCAGTTGATGCCTGCTACGGCCCGTGCCATGGGAGTTCCCAAAGGAAAAGAAAATGATCCTGAGGAAAGTATCAAGGCTGCGGTAAAGTATCTAAATGCTGTTGAACAAATTTTTTTGAAAGTGGCAGATAAGAATGAACGGATAAAATTTGTTCTAGCAGCTTATAACGCTGGAGTAGGGCATATAACAGATGCCATGGCTCTTGCAGAAAAATACGGTCATAAAAAATATGTATGGGATAAGGAAGTGGCCAATTTTGTGCTTCTGAAAAGTAATGAAGAATATTATAATGATCCTGTTTGCAAGAATGGCTATTTCAGAGGAGGTGAAACTTTTCGCTTTGTAAATGAAGTATTAAACCGCGCTCATGTTTATAAAGAGAAAATTCGCGGGTAATCTTGAAACGTAAGTATTCGGCCAACTACAGGTATTAAACCTTTATATACAACAATAGCGACTG
>CAJKDC010000081.1 GCA_905198575.1 uncultured Bacteroides sp.
CTAAGATTATATGCCCTACATGATTGCCGTATCACTCGAAATGTCGGATGAACCATAAATAATATCAAAGAATCGACACACGCAAGCAATCAAACTGAAATGTATATTGCATTCCCGTTAATCTGAGCAACGAATAATGCATATTTATTTTGTTTATATTCATAAATGTAGTATCTTTGCAGCAAATAAACCAATAACCATGAAAGAAAGAATTACAACATATCATACTTCTGCTGTTCTGGAGGCCAGTCTTCAGAACTATAGTTTCATGGTGTTTGTACATTGGTTTAGTGGATTTATTTAACTGACACTTTCTGCATAGTACAAGATAGCTTGTACAACTATTTTTCCTCCTATTACTCATATAATTAAAAGAAGTGTTATGTTCAAAATAATTCTCATTATGTTCCTAGGTATAGGAATAGGCTACGCATTTAAAAATGTTTCCCTTTTACAAAAGACAGAAAAGTCTATCTCACTGACTATCACTTGTCTTCTTTTCATCTTAGGATTATCAATCGGATCGAACGATTTGATAATTAACAACCTATACACATTTGGATGGCAGGCTGCCGTACTGGCCACATTCAGTTTGACAGGAAGTATACTCATTTCATGGATGGTTTATAAATTATTCTTTAAGAAAGGAGGTAAAGCATGAAAGGCAGTATCATCGTATTATTATTTTTCTTTGCCGGATGCATATTAGGGACATTGCACATCATTCCATTTGACGTGCATCACCTTTCCATGTATATATTGTATGCCCTTATGCTCCAAGTGGGACTTAGTATAGGTAGCAACAAGAATTTAAGGGAAATTGTAAAGTCAATACGGCCAAAGATGCTTATCATTCCCATGGGAACAATCGTTGGAACGTTGTTGTTTTCTGCCACCGCCAGCCTCTTATTAAGTCAATGGAGTGTTTTCGACTGTATGGCCGTAGGCAGCGGATTTGCTTATTACTCACTTTCATCGATTCTCATCACGCAGTTTAAAACACCTTCCATCGGTCTGCAACTGGCTACAGAGCTGGGAACTATTGCCCTGCTGGCCAATATATTCCGCGAAATGATGGCATTACTCGGCACACCCCTTATCCAGAAATATTTTGGCCGGCTGGCTCCTATATCGGCAGCTGGTGTAAATTCGATGGATGTCGTTCTGCCAGTTATCACCCGCTACTCTGGAAAGGAAATGATTCCTATTGCTATCGTTCATGGAATTTTGATCGATATGAGCGTTCCATTTTTTGTTTCGCTTTTCTGCAACTTATAATATAAGTAAAAGAAAAATCCGATAACATGATATTTGAAAAATAAGTATTGAACTTATCAGGAGATTTTTTTATATTTGCTTTCATAGAACTTTAAAATCATACAACTATGAATGCAAATCCCGTATTCAGTCTACACATTCCAACCCGAATTTTATTCGGCTGCGGTGAAATAAAGAAACTGGCAACAGAGAAACTCCCCGGTAAAAAAGCATTGATTGTAATTTCTGCCGGGGGCTCGATGAAAAAATATGGTTACCTAGATAAAGTAATAGGATTCCTGAAAGAAAACGATGTTGAAAGTGTTGTTTTCGATAAAGTATTGCCTAATCCTATCAAACAGCATGTAATGGAAGCTGCCCAGCTATGCCGTGACGAACATTGTGACTTCGTTATCGGACTTGGTGGAGGAAGTTCTATCGATTCGGCAAAAAGTATCGCCATTATGGCATGCAATGAAGGAGATTACTGGGACTATATTCTATCGGGAAGCGGAAAAGGAAGACCGGTAAAAAAAGCATTGCCCATCATTGCTATTCCAACGACAGCCGGAACAGGTACCGAAGCTGACCCTTGGACCGTAATTACTCATGAAACAGCCCAGGAAAAAATAGGCTTCGGATGTCAATATACTTATCCCGTATTGTCCATCATTGATCCGGAACTGATGACAAGTATTCCACCGCATCTGACAGCCTATCAGGGATTCGATGCTTTCTTCCACGCTGCAGAAGGCTTTATTGCAAACTGTGCTACGCCAATAAGTGACTTGTACGCACTGGAAGCTATCCGACTTATATATAAATATCTGCCTATAGCTGTAGCTGATGGAAGGAATCTAAAAGCCAGAGCCAAACTGGCATGGGCAAGCACACTGGCCGGAATGGTAGAATCAACTTCCAGCTGCACCTCCGAACATTCTATGGAGCATGCCATGAGTGCTTTCTACCCCCAACTGCCTCATGGAGCCGGACTGATTTGCCTGTCGGCTGCGTACTTTGAGACTTTCCGAAATGACTGTATGAAAAGATACATGAAAATGGCTGAAGCAATGACGCAAAAGAAAAGCAACCGGCCATCTGATTTCATTGATGCATTGCTGGTAATGCAAAAAGAATGCCACGTACAAGACCTTAAATTAAGCGACTGGGGAATCCAGAAAAATGATTTGAGCAAAATGGTACAAAATGCACGTGAAACGATGGGTGATTTATTCCGACTTGATCCTCGCCCACTGAGAGATGAAGAAATTCTGGATATTTACGAAAAATCTTATAAATAACTTTTATAAAAAATGAGGTAACACTGAAAAGCATTGTTACCTCATTTTTTTATTTCATTTCTATAGGCTGTGATAATTCCTCCAACGTCTTGCCTTCAAAATTACAAACTCTTTCTTTATACTCCAAAGGAATGGGAACCGGCTCGTTCGTAGCAATATTATAACCCACCATTACTGTCCGACATTCGCATTTTACCATACCAGACTCCGGATTAACGACCCGCTGCAATAGTGTAAAACTTTTATTGCCCAAATGTATAACTGCAGTTTCTATAACCAAGTTGTCAGAAAAGAAAACCGGGGCCAGAAAATTTGCATTGATATTGGCTACAACAACAGCCATTTTATTCCAATCCTGCTCACCGAAAACATCTCTGAAATAAGTAGTCTTGGCCAAATCGTACAATGAAAAATAGACAGAATTATTCATGTGGCCGAACTGGTCAACGTCGCTAAAACGAATTTGTATAGGCAGAACATGCCTGAAGTTGATTGTCTCTCCCATAATCTAAATAAAACCTATTTAACCCGGTAAAAACGGGGATTACTAAAATGCCATAGATAATTCGAGGTCAAAGATAGTACTTTTTAAAATAAACAGCTATTGAATAGAAGATTATTCTTACATTTGTACATAAAATAAAAACAATACCTAGCAATATAAAAACATATGGAAAAGAAATTCAACAAAGAAACACTCTGTGTTCAAGCTGGGTGGAAACCTAAAAAAGGTGAACCACGTGTACTGCCCATTTACCAAAGTACAACCTTTAAATATGACAACAGTGAACAAATGGCCCGCCTGTTCGATCTGGAAGAAAGCGGATATTTTTACACACGACTTCAAAATCCGACTAATGATGCTGTTGCGGCCAAAATAGCTGAACTGGAAGGTGGTGTAGCTGCGATGCTTACATCATCAGGTCAGGCTGCCAACTATTATGCGGTATTCAATATTTGCGAAGCAGGTGACCATTTTGTATGTGCATCAACTATCTACGGAGGTACTTTCAACTTGTTTGGTGTTACCATGAAAAAACAAGGTATTGACGTGACATTCGTAGATGCAGATGCTTCAGAAGAAGAGATTTCTAAAGCTTTCCGCCCCAATACAAAATGTCTTTTCGGTGAAACAATTTCTAATCCTAGCATCAATGTACTGGATATAGAAAAGTTTGCCCGTATTGCTCATAAACACGGAGTTCCTCTGATTGTTGACAACACTTTTGCTACTCCCATTAACTGCCGTCCCTTCGAATGGGGAGCTGATATCGTAACCCACTCTACAACCAAATATATGGATGGCCATGCCTGCTGTGTAGGAGGTGCTATTGTTGACAGTGGCAACTTTGACTGGGATGCTTATGCCGATAAATTCCCGGGACTGACCCGTCCAGATGAATCTTATCATGGCTTAACCTATACCAAAGCATTTGGAAAAATGGCCTATATCACTAAAGCAACAGCCCAACTGATGCGTGACTTAGGCTCTATCCAATCACCCGAAAATGCATTCTTGCTGAACTTAGGACTGGAAACCTTGCACCTACGTGTCCCCCGCCACTGTGAGAATGCTCAAAAAGTTGCTGAATGGCTGGAAGCTAATCCTAAAGTCAAATGGGTTAATTACTGCGGACTGAAAAGCAGTAAATATTATGAGCTTGCACAAAAATACATGCCAAACGGCTCTTGTGGTGTCATTGCTTTCGGCCTGAAGGGTACTCGCGAAGATGCGATACGCTTTATGGACAAGTTGCAACTGGCTTGTATCGTAACACACGTAGCTGACGCACGTACCTGTGTGTTGCATCCTGCCAGCCATACACACAGACAGCTTTCGGAAGAACAGCTGATAGAGGCTGGAGTAGCTCCTGACTTGATTCGTCTGTCTGTCGGTATCGAAAATATAAATGATATTATAGATGATTTAAATCAGGCTATGGAGCAGATTTAAATCAAGACGTAAACCTATAAAAAAGCACTCAAGAAAAATTCTTGAGTGCTTTTTTTATAGTCGTGATTGATTATTATTTCTTTTTAGAAACTTCACGAGAGAATGAATATGGGAAGTCAGCTTCGTTTACTCCTCTATTCTTATTAGGCTGCGCAGTCATATCGCATTCTATACGTCCGCCTTTCAGCAAAGTTTCATACTCAATGTAGTTACGGGTACTTTCCTGACCGTTAATTACATACTTGTTAAGATAGAAATTTTCGTCACTGTTGTTCGGTGCATCAATTTCCATTACATTACCGTTTTCGAAATGCAGTTTGGCTTTCTTGAACAAAGGAGCTCCCAGTATATACTGATTGGTTCCCGGACAAACCGGATAGAATCCCAAAGAAGTAAATACATACCATGCAGATGTCTGACCATTGTCTTCGTCACCACAATATGCATCCGGTGTCGGTGTATACATACGGTTCATAACCTGACGCAACCAATACTGTGCTTTCCAAGGCTGTCCGGCATAGTTATACAGATATATCATGTGCTGGATAGGCTGGTTTCCGTGTGCATAATTACCCATGTTCATCACTGTCATTTCACGAATTTCGTGTATTACCTGACCATAGTAGCTGTCATCGAATACAGGCGGTACGTTAAAGACAGAATCGAGCATTTCTACAAATGTTTCCTTACCTCCCATCAGGTCGATAAGTCCCTGAGGGTCATGGAATACAGACCAAGTATAATGCCAGCTGTTACCTTCAGTAAAGGCATCACCCCATTTCAATGGAGAGAATGGTTTCATAAACTGTCCATCCTTGTTCTTGCCACGCATCAGCTTGGTTTCGGGGTCGAACAAGTTTTTGTAGTTCATAGCTCTTTTTGCAAAAAGATTGATTTCCTTTTTAGGACGCTTCAGTTCCTTAGCCAACTGATACAGACACCAGTCGTCGTATGCATACTCTAATGTACGTGCAGCATTTTCGTTGATCTTCACATCATAAGGAACATAACCTAATTCATTGTAATAGTTATAACCCTCACGGCCTGAAGAGTTAACGGTAGGATGTACACCATTGACAGCCGCCATCAAACCTTTCCAAAGTGTTTCCGAGTCTTCTACACGGATGCCTTTTAAATAAGCGTCAGCCAAAACAGAAGCAGTATTGTTTCCAACCATACAACCACGATGGCCCGGACTCGCCCATTCTGGATAGAAGCCACTTTCGCGGTATGCATTGAGATATCCTTCCTGAATTTCTTTATTGACAGAAGGATACATCAAATTAAGCAACGGGAACAGACAACGGAAAGTATCCCATACACCGGTATCTGTGTAATAGTAACCTGGAAGTACTTCTCCGGTTGTCGGGCTATAATGCATAACTTTTCCGGCTGCATCGATTTCGTAAAACTTACGTGGGAAAAGCAAAGAACGATACAGGCAAGAATAGAACATACGGTACTGATCCAAGCTACCGCCTTCGACTTCAATTCGGCCTAACATTTCATTCCATGCCTGCTGTCCTTTCTGTGCCAGAGTTTCCAGATTATCATTACCAAGTTCCTTCAAGTTCAACTCAGCTTGTTCCGGACTGATGAATGAAGAAGCAATGCGAGCATGCACTTTTTCGCCTTTAGCAGTTTTAAAACCAATAACAGCTCCAACATGATCGGCAGTTTGTGAAAGAACACCTTCATTCAACTCTTTACCGTTGAAGCTTGATTTATAAGTGAAAGGCTTATCAAAAACAATCACAAAATAGTTTTTGAAATTCTCTGGAACACCGCCACTGTTTCTGGTAGAATAACCGATAATCTTATTCTCTGACGGAATAATCTGTATGGATGAACCGTTATTGAAAGCATCGATTACTACATAAGAAGCATCACTTTCAGGGAAAGTAAAGCGGAACATTGCAGCGCGTTCTGTAGGAACCATTTCGGCCACCACATCATGCTCAGCCAAATAAACCTTATAATAGTGAGGCTTAGCTATTTCTCCTTTATGAGAGAACCAGCTGGCACGTTTATCTTCGTCAAACTCAGGTTTACCAACAACAGGCATAATAGAGAACTGTCCGTAATCGTTAATCCACGGACTGGGTTGATGAGTCTGCTTAAATCCTCTAATCTTAGTTGCAGTATAGGTATACTGCCATCCGTCACCCATCTTACCGGTCTGCGGTGTCCAAAAGTTCATACCCCATGGTACTGCTATAGCAGGGTATGTATTACCAGTAGATAACTCAAAGGTAGACTGTGTACCCATCAAAGGATTTACGTATTGCGTAAAATCCTTTGCCTTGCCCCATAATGCTAGTGGCAATAAGAAAGCTAATAAAAGTAGTTTTTTCATGGTATAAGTGTTAATTAATTCCCCAATTAGTTCGTTTATTAGTCATTATAATTTCCATCGTTCCTCCCCCCTTTATATCATCATGAGTAAAGAACGGAGTATCCAATGTTCTATTATTCAACTTAACGGCCTTAATGTATTTATTTCCTTTCGAATTGTTTTTTGCAAATATAGTAAAAATCTTATTCTCCGGAAGAGTTATTGTCACTTTATCAAAAAGCGGACGACCTATGGAATACACAGGAAGACCCGGACATACCTGATAAAATCCCATGGCATTCATAATATACCAAGCAGACATCTGACCACAATCCTCATTACCGGAAAGTCCTTCTACATCATTGAAATACAATGTAGTAAGAACTTTATCAACAAGCTCCTGAGTTTTCCATGGCTGACCTACATAATTATAGAAATGAATTATGTGGTGACTCGGTTCGTTACCATGGGCATATTGTCCTATGAGTCCGGAAATATCAACAGAAGTTGCAGTCCCTTCGATAGTTGAATCAATCGTAAATAAGGAATCAAGCTTTTGAATGAATTTCGTTCTACCTCCCATCAAATTGACTAATCCATCTACATCATGAGGGACAAACCATGTCCACTGCCATGCATTTCCTTCGCAGTAGTCATCATTTCTATGGTTAGAAGCTTTTGGATTAAAAGGCGTTCTCCATTTTCCATGGGAATCCAGCCCCCGCATAAACCCTGTTGACGAATCATAATACTTCTGATACCCTTTAGCAAAACGCGTATACTTTACAGCATTTGCAGTATCCCCCAAGGCTAATGCCAGTTGAGCTATACACCAATCGTCGTATGCATATTCCAAACCTTTAGCCACAGCTTCATTATCTTTATCACACGGGATATAACCTATTGTATTTTTATAATACCGAGCAACAGGCATGAGATAAGGAATCATCCAGCGCGGACATTTAACACCCGTAGTATCATATTCTGCAGCACGTAAAGCAGCTTTATAAGCTTTCTGGATATCAAAGTCCCTGTATCCCTTAGCATAGGCATCTGCGATTAATGAAACAGCGTGGTATCCGATCATGGTAGCTGTATAATTGGATGCCATATCCCACTTGGGATAAATACCTCCTTCCCCACTTTTCTTAATTAAAGAACGGATAAAGTCTGAATTAAGTTTAGGGTCAAGAATAGTCCAAAGCGGATGAACAGCCCGAAACGTATCCCATAAAGAAAATATTGTATAATAATTCTCGCCCGGGATTGTTTTATGGATTTGATGATCCATTCCTAAATATCTTCCATCAACATCTGTAAATATACTTGGAGCAATTGCCATGTGGTATAAACCCGTGTAAAAAATAGCCAGCTGATCCCGATCTTCCGTATGGACATCTATTTTCGACAGGAATTGATTCCATGCAACCGATGCAGACAAACAGACTTTATCAAAATCCCAATCTGGAATTTCTTTCTCTACATTGGCCCGAGCTCCTTCCATATCAACAGCTGAAATTCCTACCTTCACTAGAACTTGTTCATTTCGTGAAGTAGAAAAATTCAACAATGCTTTCATACGGGCCTGTTCTCCCACCTCATCATCAACAGTTACGGTATCATCAACCAGCTTATAGGTAAACGGCTTGGAAAATTTCATGTAGAAGTAAACCGGCTGGTCAAAAGCCCAATAGGCAGTTCGTTTATAACCACGAATCTCCGTATCACTTAACACATCTATCACCATTTCCTTATTCTCCTGCCGCTGCAAACTATAATCCAGGTCTAAAATAAAACCAGACTCTGAGCTCTGCGGGAAAGTATAACGATGAATGGCAGCACGAGTAGTGGCTGATAATTCTGCTTTAACACCGTATGTTTTCAAGTATACAGTATAATATCCGGGAACTGCAACTTCCGAATCATGTGAAAAAGCAGATGCATATGCGACTTGCTGACTAGCCAAGCCAGTAGGCTCGTAACGCTGCTCACCTACCGTAGGCATCAACAGGATATCTCCATAATCACAACAACCGGTTCCACTGATGTGTGTATGTGAAAAACCATTTATTGTTGAATCTGGATAATAATATCCTGAACACGAATCCCAACCATCAATTCGTGTATCCGGACCGGGTTGTATCATACCGTGGGGAACTACAGGCCCCGGAAAAGTGTGTCCGTGGCCTCCAGTCCCGATAAAAGGATTTACATAAGATACATAGTCTTCTTCCAACGCTGCTTCCGAGGACTCTACACATGCATAAGAAGCGATGCTGACGATAAGTCCGATAAGCCCTCTAACAAGCAAACTTATTTTTCTCATTTATCTATTTCGTTTTCAAATATTAGGTTTGCTGCCCATCTCGAATTCGACAGTAGCACCATTCATTATCTGTTCGTGTGTAATATAAGTCTTATCGTACGGCTTACCATCAATTTTAACCGACTGAACATAGATATTCTCCTTGCTTACCTGAGGAGCCAGCACAGTAAATACCTTTCCATTATTCAAATGAAGTTTCAGCTCAGGGAAGAGAGGGGTTCCCAATTCATAAATGCCTCCAACTGGATTAACAGGATAAAATCCCATAGCACTAAAAACAAACCAAGCAGACATCTGTCCGCAATCTTCGTTTCCACAGATTCCGGCTGGAGTATTTAAATACAGCTCATTCATTACTTGAGCAATATATTTTTGAGTTTTCCATTTATTCTGGGTCTGGTTATATAAATAAATTACATGATGGCTAGGTTCATTACCATGAACATATTGACCAATCATACCTGTACTGAAAATTGGCAAATCTTCTTTTCCGGCAGGAATATAGGTAAACATACTATCCAGTTTTTCTTCAAACTTTTTCTGTCCACCCATTAATTCCATCAAGCCCTTCGTATCGTGCTGTACAGACCAAAGGTAATGCCATGCATTACTTTCACAGATATATTCGGTGTAGTCATCCGGATTAAAGTTTTTGATAAAGACACCTTTATCATCCAATGGCTGCATAAATCCACTTGCCGGATTATAGAGGTTCTTGTAATTCTGGGCACGGGTATAGAATCGCTCTGCAATATCTTTCTTACCCATTTTCTCTGCCATACGTGCAATACAGTAGTCATCATAAGCATACTCCAACGTTTTAGACAGTGACCAGTTTTCTGAATTATCATAAGTTATGTTATAAGGAATATACCCGTGCTTCTTGTACAAGCCAAGACCTCTGTAACTGTCCATGTCAGCGGAAACGACACATGCATTCAAAGCTTGTTCTGCATCAAAATCACCAATTCCTTTCAAATAAGCGTCCACAATAACAGGAACTGCATGATAACCTATCATCATTTCCGTTTCTCCGCCCCATAATGGCCATAAAGGCAGGCGTCCGTGCTGTTCAAAAAATGCAAGGAAAGATTTTATCATGTCGTTTGTACGATCTGGTTCTGTATAGGTAAACAAAGGGTGTGAAGCGCGATAAGTATCCCAAAGGGAGAATGTACTATAATTTACCCATCCATCGGTTTTATGTATCTCACCGTCAGCACCTCTATAACTTCCATCTACATCACTATAAATTGTTGGAGCAAGCATCGTATGATAAAGAGAAGTGTAAAATTGCACTTTATCATCTGTATTTGTTCCCTGAACGTTAATCTTACCTAACTGAGCATTCCAACGATCTTTCGCATCAGCAACATAACGGTCAAAATCATCATGAGGAGCTTCAGCAGATAGATTTTTTTCTGCACCTTCTTCACTTACACTTGAAAGTGAAGTTGCAACTGTAATCTGTTCACCGTCCTTTGTATTGAATTTGAATTGTGCAATGTAAGCTGTTCCTATACGCTGACCTTTCAATACAACCGCTGTTGTATCAATATCTACACTTTCAAAAGGTTTAGAAAAACGGCTTCTGAAAAATAGTTTCTGGTCACGAGCCCAGCCCTGCGAGAAACGATATCCTTCAATTGTACATGAATCAACAATGGCTATCTGAGAATCATTGGTAAAGTCCCAGTTCATCGCTTTTTTCAAGTTCAAGAAAACTGCTGATTCTGCTGCGGGGAATGTGTAACGTTGAATACCTACACGCTCTGTTGCAGTAAGCTCCACCTTAATGTTATAGTCTTTTAAGAGTACACTATAATATCCGGCATAAGCGTGTTCATCAGAGTGATTGAATTTAGAATAGATACCAAGATTGCCTTCAGATTGTTCTTTATAAGGTAAAGTAACAGGCATAAATGACACATCATACAAATCACCTGCACCGGTTCCTGAAAGATGCGTATGACTAAATCCTGCAATAGTACTATCTGGATAATAATAACCAGCAATTCGATCCCAACCAGCTAAACCATTATCTGGACTTAATTGTACCATACCAAAAGGTGCCTGTGCACCAGGGTATGTGTTTCCTGTAAAATCTGTTCCTATAAAAGGATTAACCAAAGCTGCATAATCTTCATCCTTAGATTCTGAAGAATTATGAGTACATGCTACTAAAGAGCAAAATAAAGCTACTAATGAAATAAAGCTTAGTTTCATAATTAATAATAAGATGTTATTCAATGGTATTACGTTTACAAAGATATGCATTTTTTTTATTTTATAGATAAAAGAGAACTCAGAAGAGAATTTCGTAATAAATTATTGTATATCAGACTACAAGAGAAAAAGAATTATGATAATAATTCTTGATATTTAAGTTTTAACATATTCAACATATATTAAAAAAAGAAAATGCATAGAAAAAAAAGATAGATATAAGTTTATTCTTAGAGTGAGATTTTATAACTTTAAAAAAAAATAATAAAAAAGATTTATCCATGAAACAAAAACCAGAATTCTGACTAGAGAGAATTTCAAATTATTTATTAATTCTACAATCGAATAAAATTAATATTATAGAACTCATTTCCAATGCAATACAACATATTAAATTGCAACAACAAGCAGATTAAGGTAGATACTAGTTTATCTTTCAGTGAATTTGATATAAAAACAAAAATCAAATACAAACAAACCCAGGAAATTAGAATCAAATTAAAATATGTCCTTAATAAAATCAACTACATCAAAGGAACAGAATATGGCTAAAAATATTAGCAAAACCTCCTATTACTACACGTGTATAGCTTTACTGAATATACTCAAAGCTTTGCCACGCTAGTAAAAATCAAACGACTGTAACAGGTAAACTTAACCACATCTTTGAAATATCACTAATGAAGATAAGACTTACAATCTATTCTTTAATAAGTGATAAACAATACAGAAGTAAGTGATTTACAAGGTTATAGTCCGGTTTTAACTAACATGAATCTCTTTTGAATTATAATAAATAATATAACTATGATTACAAATATTTATAGTAAAACTCATAAAATAATACGTAACCTATGGTTAATAACAAAGTATACTAATGAAAAATAATAACTATAAGAATATTGAAATAGAGCTTCTAGTGAAACTCTGCATTTCAAAAGACAAACAAGCTGAAAAGGAGTTAATAACTAGAAGTCTCAAATTCATCAAACGCACAATGTCATTGTATGACTTCAATGCAATTGACCAAGATAGCAAAGAGGATCTTATTCAAGATATACTTATTAAGATTTTAACAAAGATCCAGTATTATGAATTTGATAATTCAAACTTCTATAATTGGGTTTACATACTTACTCAAAATGCTTATCTAGACGTCGTTCGTAAAAAAAAAGAAGATATGATACTTTAAGTTATAATGAGTTTGAGAACATTCAACTTTGTTGCAGTAATGAAGATCTGAGTGATTTCAATGTTTTAAATAAAGAAAAGTATGACCTAATTAAAAAGGCTATAAAACTTATTTCTACTAAAGAAAGGAAGATTATTCTCCTATATTTTATTCATGATTTGAAATTAGCAGAAATAAGTTCACGATTGAAAATACCCATCAGTACTGTTCATAAGACAAAAGAAAAAGCTATTAAAGACATAAAAAAGATTTTAGGCATAAATGAATGAATTTAGGAATTCATTTAGCAGTATAATGAGAGTGGTATATAATTAGGCTGGCTTCATTTTGAGGTCAGCCTTTGTGTAAGCATTGAGTCAAAACAAAAGGGAGTAGAGACAATGAATAAATGTAAGCATTGTTAAACTACAGGTATTGAACTTTATATACAACAATAGCGACTGTCACTATAAAC
>CAJKDC010000082.1 GCA_905198575.1 uncultured Bacteroides sp.
TTTTATTTACTGCCAGAGCCGTTTAGGCTGGGCTAATTTTTAACGAACTATTGTTCAGTTTAAAATTGGAAATAAATAAATTCTTCTTGTTTTCCGGCAAGTAAAAATGTTGTGATGAAAACAATGTAATAGATAGCCCAACGTACTGCTTTATGCCGGAATATACCTTTTTCTTCTAATTGTAGTCCGAACTGTTTTTCGCGTTGTAACCATTCTATGACCAGAAGAATTCCGATATATATTAATGGGTCCTTCCCGTGCGCAGGCATGGAGAAATGAAACTTTGTAACCATACATACGATATAGTCCCATGCCTGATGAATTGTTTCTGCACGAAATATAATCCAGCCGATAACAGCCAGCATAAAGGTAGTGACCATTTGGAAAAATTCTTTTAATGAAGGAAGTAAACGTCCTTGAGCCACAATATCGGTGTTTTTACGGTTCTTGCCTGAAAGCAGTAAAGGGAAGAAAAGAAGCGCGTGATAAGCTCCCCAGCATACGAATGTCCAGTTGGCTCCGTGCCAGAATCCGCTGACTAGAAAAATGATAGCAGTATTGCGCATGGTTTTCCACTTGCCACATCGGCTTCCACCTAGAGGAAAATAAATGTAATCGCGGAACCATGTAGTGAGGGAAATATGCCAACGACGCCAGAATTCAGCAATATCTCTCGAAAAATATGGATAATTAAAGTTACGCATCAGGTTGATACCAAAAAGTCTGGCTGTGCCGATTGCGATGTCCGAATATCCTGAAAAATCTCCGTAAATTTGAAAAGTAAAGAATATGGCACCTAAAAGCAGTTGAGAACCTTCCAGAACCTGATAGTCAGCAAATATAGTATTGACAGCTATTGCACAGTTATCAGCAACGACCATCTTTTTGAAGAGTCCCCACAGAATTTGCCGCATTCCATCTACAGCCTTCTCATACGAAAAGTTACGTTCTTTCAGAAACTGGGGCAGAAGATTGGTTGCACGTTCAATAGGTCCTGCTACAAGCTGGGGAAAAAAACTGATGAAAGCAAAGAATGCTACAATATCGTGAGTTGGTTTTATTTTATGCTGATAGACATCTATCGTATAACTTAATGCCTGGAATGTATAGAAACTGATACCTACAGGGAGCAGGATATCAAGGGTTATCCAGTCGGCTTCCCATCCTAAAGAGCGTAGTAGTATAGCTAGATTTTCGCCAAAGAAATTACAATATTTGAATAGGCACAGAATAGCCAGATTTAGTATGATGTTACTTGCGCTTACCCATTTTTGTTTTTGTCTGCTTCCTTCGTAGCGTTCTATAATTATACCGCTTAGGTAGCTGCAAAAGGTGGTTAGCGCAATGAGTAGGAGAAAACGCCAATCCCACCAACCATAAAATACATAGCTTGCTATAACGACAAATAGATTTTGCCAACGTAATGATTTGAATACGAACCAATAGAGTAAAAATACAATAGGAAGGTACAATAAAAATTCTATAGAATTGAATAGCATAGTGAGTTACGTTTTTTTTGAAACAGATTAAAGATGTTTATCCCTTTTAAATGCTTGTTTTTTTATGGTAGAAGGGTATGGATTAGAGTGTTGTAATAATGTTTTGCAAAAGTAGTATTATAATTAGGAAATAGCAAATAATATTCTATAGTTTAGTTATCAGATTGATGCTGGTCACTTTCTATCGTTTCATTGCTGAGATAAACTTACATGATGGAAGTGCTGTGCCTGCATCATAATTGTGCCGCACATTAGTCTTAATCGAGCCAAGGAAGATACGTAAGGATAATGGGGTATCGGGAAGACAATGCTTTGTATGTGGAGAAGATATTTTTATAAAACTCACAGAAAATATACTACTATGTATTGCATAGTACTAAAGTAATGCATATATTTGTGGCATGAAGAAAAATGTTTGGCCAAAACAAAACTTCTCCAAAAACTAAAAGCTTATGAATATCGAAAATGCTAAATCACAGATGCGCAAAGGAATGCTGGAGTACTGTGTGCTGCTGCTACTCAGGGAGAAAGCATTTTATGCATCGGATATCATCAGCCGCCTGAAAGAAGCGGAACTGATTGTGGTGGAAGGAACGCTCTATCCTCTGTTGACCCGCCTCAAAAAAGACGGATTGCTTATGTACGAATGGAAGGAGTCTACACAGGGACCTCCCCGGAAGTATTATGAACTCACTGACGAGGGAAGAGCTTTTCTGGAAGGTCTGGATACAGCTTGGGGAGAGCTGGTACACACGGTGTCACATTTGAAAAACAATCAAGAAATTCTTAAAAATGAATGACTATGAAAAAGAACATTACCATAAATCTGTTTGGGGCATTATATAATATTGACGAAGATGCCTATGAATTGCTTTACCGTTATCAGGAAGACATGAAGCGTTATTTCGCCGGACGCGAGGGCGGTGATGAAATTGCCGATGATATTGAACATCGTGTGGCGGAATTGATGGCAGAGCTCAAAGAGACCGGAGTGGAGGCTATTACAATAGAACATATTGAGGCCATTATCCGGCGGATAGGAAGTCCGGAGCAACTGGATGGGGAGGAAGAAAAAGATGATGCGGTTCCTCATGTCGGGAAGCCTAAAAAGAAACTGTTCCGTAATTTGGATGATAAGAAAATAGCCGGTGTGCTTTCCGGTGTGGCTGCTTATTTCGGAATGGATACGTTGGCTCTTCGTATTCTGGCTATTATACTGGTATTTTTAACTAATGGGGTAGGGCTGCTGATTTATTTAATCTGTTGGCTGATTATTCCGGAGGCCAAAACATCCGAAGACAAGTTGCGCATGCGCGGTGAGCCGGTCAACATGGAAAATCTTCGTGAGGAAATTCTGAACGGTGCCGGTAAGGTTGAAAATTTTGTAAAGTCGCCCAAGACAGAAAGCCGGGCACGAGGATGCTTGTCCTTCGTGATGGATTTGTTTGTCGGTCTTTTCAAAGTGCTGCTGTATGTATTTCTGGGAAGTATAGCGGTTATGCTCGTGCTTGGTCTGCTCTTTGTGGCTTGTTGCATCGGAGTGGCTTTGTATGCTTCGATCGATGGTCTGGGCTCGTTGTTTTTCCACGATGTTGATGCAGTGGTGCTTCAGACTGCGGAGCAACTGTCTATGTTTACCTATATAGGATTTTTTATATCGGCTGTCGGTTTGTTGGTTTTGCTGGCTGTTCCTGCTTATGCTATAATCTATTGGATGAGCCGTCTTTGGGGACATACAACCGAGATGACTTCGGTGAAGCGTAATACCCTGCTGGGCCTATGGCTGGGAGCTTTGGTCTTGGCAGCCACTTTTGCCACGCTCACTTCTATCTCTGTGGTAAAAACCTATGAGAAACAGTTTCTGATTAATGGCTTCTATGTGCCTCGCTGGGAATATCGTACTTTAATACAGGAAAACTGGAAGGTACTGAATCATGATGGATGCACGGGTTTTGTGTCAATTGGAGAGCATTACCAGAACGGGGGAATGCGTTATTTGCATTCGAACAGTGTGGATGGCCGCATGCAGTATCAGATGGAAAAGAGCGATTCTGTCAGGCCGGGTATTTACCGTTTGGAAGCGGTCGGACGTTGCAACGGCGAGGGTGCTTTTATCTATGCATGTTTGGGCGATTCGGTTTACAAACAGATGGTGTCGGTTTGCGGTCATGAACAGGGGAGCATCTGGCAGGAAGCACGGCAACGGATTGCTGCAGGTGGGCTTTCGATGACTGACAGCATCCGCTATCAGGAAATCTGCGGACGTCATGACGGAAAGGGTTATGGCTGGAGCCGTGTGGCTGTGGATAGCATTGTGGTAACAAAGCCAGGTATGTTGCGCTATGGCATTTCTAATGTACCGGCTTTTACAGGAAAACCATGGCGCGGGACCTGGATGTCGGCTACTGATTTTATACTGATTCCTGTCAATGAAGCTAAATAGTCTGTACTTATTTTCTGGTTATAGGGTGCAAATAACAAAACTTTATACTTTTGAAATAAAAGGAAAAGGCTGCCTTAAAATGACAGCCTTTTCTCTTTAAATTTATTGTACTGCAGAAAAAATTACTTCTTAATCTGGAAATCTTTTACAGCCGGTCCGCCCTGTGGACAATACTTACCCATCGGGTCGCCTTTAGGTGCTTTCGGGCAAATCATCTTTTTAGCCATTTTGGGGCGTGGAGCAAAGACTTTTTCCAGTTGTTTGGCATTCAGAATCTTTTTAAACTTGTCGAAATACTTTTTCTGAATGTCCAGTCTCTGCTGCTGCATCTCGAAACGTTTTTCTATGCGAGCTTCGATTTCCTTGTCGGTCAGCGTGGCATTACTTTTAGGGCAGGCAGCTGTATTTTTGCAGCAACTCTGTGCGCAGCAGCCTTGCAGGTTTTCCAGATATTCTTTATAAAGAGGAGCAAACTTGGCTGCCGTAGCATCGTCCAGCATAAGCTGGTTGGCCATTCTGTTTACCTGCTTTTCTATGGTAATGGGTTTACGCTGTTTTTTCTGAGGCTCAGGCATGTTTTGTGCAAACAAAGTAGTGCAGCTGATGGCTGCAAACGCTAAAGTAAAAAGCATCTTTTTCATACGTTCATGTTTTAAATTTCTAATTCAATTTTTTTGTTTTATCGGCCGTTTGAAAGTTAGATGAAGTTTATAGTAAAAGGTTTATCTCCAAAAATGTTTTTTATCAGAACTCTATCTTTGTTAACAGGCTGTTTCAGAAAGGAGCTTCCTTTACTACATGCACTTCTTTGCCGGTGACGGGATGTATGAAATGCAGCTCGGCAGCGTGAAGATACATGCGGTCGGCTTTTCTTCCGTACAGCTCGTCGCCCTTGATGGGAGTATTCAGTCCGTCCTTGTGTGCGGCATGTACCCGCAGCTGGTGCGTTCGTCCTGTATGCGGATAGAAATACACTCGTGTGTAGGCTTCTGTTTCCTCTATTACCTGATAGTCGGTGATGGCAGCCTTGCCGTGGACTGTGTCTACCATCTGCCGGGGGCGATCCATCGGGTTCAGGCAGAGTGGGAGCGTGATGCGTCCGGCTTTTTCGGCCACTTTACCGTCGAGCAGTGCCGTGTATCTCTTGCGGATAGTCCTGTTTTCAAACTGCTCTTGCAATGCCTGGTGTACCTCCTTGGTCTTTGCGGCCAGCAACAATCCGGAGGTAGCCATGTCCAGCCGGTGTACAATGAGCGGGCCCTCGGCTTCGGGATAACGCTGCATGAGGCGCTGCTGTATCGAATCCAGGTCGTTTTTACCCGGAACGGAAAGCATGCCGGCCGGCTTGTTTACGACTACCAGCCATGCATCTTCGTATACGATTTCGAGTGCTGCATTGCGGAACGTATCGGCCAGCAGCGGATTGGGTTCAACGTCCAGTCCCTGCAACATGTGGCCCAGTATCGGTTCGCACTTGCCTTTGCACGAGGGGTAAAAATGTCCGTGATGCCTGATTTCTTCCTTGGGTGAGGCACCCCACCAGAATTCGCCCATAGCCAGTGGCTTGAGCTGATGCTGATAGGCGTATTGCAGCAGCTTCGGGGCAGCGCATTCGCCTGCACCGGCCGGAGGAACGCCTTGAGAAGTGGGAGCGAAGATAGCGCACAGGTCTTTGGTTTCTCCCCGCGCATTCAGCATGTTGAAAGCTCCGAACAGCCGCATTTGCAGGGCAGCCGACCGCTGTTTCCGTTCCTGCTTGCAGTTTTCTATCACTTTTTCGTAGAGTGCTACCTGTTGTTGCTGCTCGTCTATCCGGCTTTGCCATGCCGTCTTTTGCCGCTTCAGTTCGGCCTTGCCAAACTGGCTTTCACGAATCAGGGCAGCCTGCTCCTCGTCGGTGAGGTGTCCGCTTTTTCTTTTTTCTTCGCGCAGTCTTTTGGCTTCTTTTTCTTGCTGGCGCGCCAAGAACAGCGCTTCTTCGGCCCGGTTTTTCAGGGTTTGCAGCTCTTCGCGTGCCTGTCTGTATTCCGGAGCATTTTCGTAGCAGCGGATACAGTCGTTGATGGCCGATATCTGTGCTTCTTCTATTCGGAAAAAGCCGTCGGGTTGTAGCAAGTCGTACACGGGTGGGACGAAATAGGTATGCTGGTTGCTTCCGGCCAGATTGCCCGAGAAGGCGGCCAGAAAGCCTATGACGTGTTCCGGAGTTTCCACAACGAGCACCCCGAACATTTTACCTGCCTGTAACTCCCGGCTCCAGTCGGTGCGCTGGCTCAGGTAGTCCTGCACTTGGCGGGCTGCTTCCATCGTCCATGGATGCGGGGTATAATGAAACGGATAGGTAAACTGCTTGGGGCGTTCGTCCGGATTTAGAGGTTTATCGAAATAATGCAGTTTGGGTATTTCCATCATCGTCTTATTCCATTTTTCGCTGGCGGCAGAAGCATCCCGGGAAATGGGTATCTACATCTTCCAGGCTGTTCTTGAAAAGACCATATACCGACGAGCCTGAGCCACTCATGGCGGCATAAACGGCGCCCAGTTCGTACATCCGTTCTTTCAGTGCCTTGATTTCGGGATACTTGGCAAATACGCTTGCTTCAAAATCGTTTACCATCCATTCTTTCCATTCTTCTACCGGTTTACGGATGATTTCGGTGAGCGATACTTCGGGACGGTGTGGAGTGATTTGTGCAAAGGCATCGCGTGTGGATACGAAGATGTCGGGTTTCACCAGTACGATGTGGTAGCCTTCCAGAGAAAGGTTAATGGGTTGGAATACGTTGCCGATACCGGTGGCAAATACAGGCTTGTTGCGGACGAAGAAGGCACAGTCGGCACCCAGTTGTGCGGCATACGCTTCCATCTGTTCGGTGGAAAGTCCCAGTGAGAATTTGTCGTTGAGCAGCTTAATCATGAAAGCGCAGTCGGACGAACCGCCGCCCAGTCCGGCACCTGTAGGAATGTGCTTATACATGTGGATGTCGATGGCCGGCATTTCGAAGTCGCGCTGCAGCAGGCGGTAGGCTTTTACCACCAGGTTATCTTCGGGATTGCCTTCGATGACGTGACCGCTTACGTGCAGTCTGAAATCGTGCGTACTTCCTTCCAGGCGTGTTACCTCGAGGGCATCCTGCAGGTTGATGGGGTAGAATACGGTTTCCAGGTTATGGTAGCCGTCGGGACGCTTTTCTACGATGTTCAGTCCCAGGTTTATTTTTGCATTTGGAAAAACAATCATGATTTTAGTTTTTTGGTTAGTTTTATCAAAAGTAGCGTTTTTTTTGAAGACTGTTGTGCTTTTCGGCGAATAATCCGTACTTTTGTGTAATAAAACAATTATAAATGCCCGAAACGAGAAAATACCCACGTAGCACGCAGCAGTCTAGAGCAAAGAAGACCGACGAATACGGTCATTTGCAGCCTCAGGCTCCCGAACTGGAGGAGGCTGTGCTGGGTGCATTGATGATTGAGAAGGATGCCTATTCGCTGGTCAGCGAGATATTGCGTCCCGAATCTTTTTACGAATACCGTCACCAGCTGATTTATGCGGCCATTACTGATTTGGCCATTCAGCAGAAACCTATCGATATTCTTACGGTTACCGAGCAGCTTCGCAGTAAAGGTACGCTGGAGGAGGCCGGAGGACCGTTTTATGTGACGCAGCTGAGTGGTCGTGTGGCATCGTCTGCCCATATAGAATACCATGCGCGTATTATTGCCCAGAAGTTTCTGGCACGTGAGCTGATTACGTTTACCAGCAATATCCAGAGCAAGGCTTTCGATGAAACGCAGGATGTAGACGACCTGATGCAGGAGGCCGAAGGTAAGCTGTTCGAGATTTCGCAGCAGAATATGAAAAAGGATTATACGCAGATTAATCCGGTTATCCAGGAGGCGTATAACATGTTGCAGAAAGCGGCGGCCCGAACCGACGGTTTGAGCGGACTGGAAAGTGGTTTCCATCAGTTGGACAAAATGACTTCCGGCTGGCAGAACTCCGACTTGATTATCATTGCTGCCCGTCCTGCCATGGGTAAAACGGCTTTCGTGCTTTCCATGGCGAAGAATATTGCCGTGAACAACCGGGTGCCGGTGGCTTTGTTCTCGTTGGAAATGAGTAACGTGCAGTTGGTAAACCGTCTGATTGTCAACGTGTGCGAAATCCCGGGTGAAAAGATTAAAAGCGGTCAGCTGGCGCCTTATGAGTGGGGACAGCTGGACTATAAGATAAAGGAGCTGTATGATGCACCGCTTTATGTGGACGATACGCCTTCGCTTTCGGTGTTCGAATTGCGAACCAAGGCACGCCGTCTGGTGCGCGAACACGATGTGAAGCTGATTATCATCGACTACTTGCAGCTGATGAATGCCAGCGGTATGTCGTTCGGCAGCCGTCAGGAAGAGGTCAGTACCATTTCGCGTTCGTTGAAAGGGTTGGCCAAGGAGTTGAACATTCCGATTATCGCCCTGAGTCAGTTGAACCGTGGTGTGGAGAGCCGTGAGGGTGTAGACGGTAAGCGTCCACAGCTGAGTGACCTCCGTGAGTCGGGAGCCATCGAACAGGATGCCGATATGGTGTGTTTCATCCACCGTCCGGAGTATTATAAAATTTATACCGACGACCGTGGTAACGACTTGAGGGGTATGGCCGAGATTATCATTGCCAAGCACCGTAACGGTGCGGTGGGCGATGTGCTGCTGCGCTTCCGTGCAGAGTACGCACGTTTCCAGAATCCGGATGACGACTTGATTGTGCCTATGCCCGGCGAGGAACCCAAGACTTTCCGCTCGTCTATCAGCAAGGGGAATGTATCGGCTGCCGTTCCGCCACCTCCTGTGCCTCAGGAAGTGGCTGCTATGGATAATCCTTTCGGAGGTCCTATGCCGGAGGGACCACTGCCTTTCTGATAAAAAAGCATTAAAGGTCAACGGGTAAACCAAATATTTGTATTAAATTTGCACAACTTTTCAGAATATATAAAACATTACATATATGAATATTTCTTATAACTGGCTGAAAGAATATGTCAACTTTGACTTGACTCCCGATGAAGTGGCAGCCGCACTTACCTCCATTGGTTTGGAAACAGGTGGGGTAGAAGAAGTTCAGACGATTAAAGGCGGTCTGGAAGGATTGGTGATTGGCGAGGTGCTTACTTGCGAACCTCATCCTAATTCGGACCACATGCATATAACTACCGTCAACTTGGGACAGGGTGAGCCTGTACAGATTGTATGCGGTGCTGCAAACGTGGCTGCAGGACAGAAAGTGGTTGTCGCTACGCTGGGCACTAAGCTGTACGATGGCGACGAGTGCTTTACCATCAAGAAATCTAAGTTGCGTGGCGTTGAGTCTAACGGTATGATTTGTGCCGAAGACGAAATCGGTATCGGTACCAGTCACGAAGGTATTATTGTTTTGCCGCAGGATGTAGTTCCCGGGACATTGGCAAAAGATTATTATAACATCAAGAGTGACTATGTACTCGAAGTCGACATTACACCGAACCGCTCGGATGCTTGCTCGCATTACGGTGTGGCTCGCGACTTGTATGCTTGGTTGCTGCAGAACGGTCATCAGGCAGAACTGAAACGTCCGTCTGTTGAGGCTTTCCAGGTAGACAATCACGATATGGATATCGATGTAGTGGTTGAAAATACGGAAGCTTGTCCGCGTTATGCCGGTGTGGCTATCAAAGGTGTTACCGTGAAGGAAAGTCCGGAATGGTTGCAGAATAAGCTGCGTCTTATCGGTGTCCGTCCTATCAATAATATTGTCGATATTACCAATTATATCTTGCATGCATACGGTCAGCCGATGCACTGCTTCGATGCCGATAAGATTAAAGGTGGCAAAATTGTGGTGAAGACAGTGGCCGAAGGTACTAAGTTTGTGACTTTGGATGAGGTAGAACGTACGCTGTCTGACAAGGACCTGATGATTTGCAATACCGAAGAACCGATGTGTATTGCCGGTGTATTCGGTGGATTGGATTCGGGTACTACCGAAACTACCAAGGATGTATTCCTGGAAAGTGCTTACTTCCATCCTACTTGGGTGCGCAAGACGGCTCGTCGTCACGGATTGAGCACAGATTCTTCTTTCCGTTTCGAACGTGGTATCGATCCGAATGGTACTATCTATGCGCTGAAAGAGGCTGCTTTGCTGGTTAAGGAATTGGCTGGCGGTGAAATCGCATCCGAAATTAAGGATAATTATCCGACTCCTATCGCTGATTTCCCGGTAGAACTTTCTTATCAGTATGTACACGATTTGATTGGTAAGACAATTCCGGTAGAAACTATCAAGAATATTGTGAAGAGCTTGGAAATGCAGATTGTGTCTGAAACTGAAACAGGACTTTCATTGTTGGTTCCGGCTTACCGCGTGGATGTACAGCGTCCTTGTGATGTGGTTGAAGATATCTTGCGTATTTATGGATATAACAATGTAGAGATTCCTACTACACTGAAATCAAGCCTTACTACCAAGGGTGATGTCGACAAGTCTGTGAAGTTGCAGAATCTGATTTCGGAACAGCTGGTGGGTTGTGGTTTCAACGAAATCCTGAATAACTCACTGACGGCTGCTGCTTACTACGATGGCTTGGAAAGCTTCAAGAGTGAAAATCTGGTGCGCCTGATGAACCCGCTGAGCAATGACTTGAATGTAATGCGCCAGTCGTTGCTGTTCGGTGGTCTGGAAAGCATCCAGCACAATGCGAACCGTAAAAATGCTGACTTGAAATTCTTCGAGTTTGGTAACTGCTATCATTTCCATGCCGAAAACAAGAATCCGGATAAGGTGCTGGCTGCTTATTCAGAGGAGTTGCACTTGGGCTTGTGGCTTACTGGTAAGCGTGTAAGCAACTCATGGGCTCATGCTGATGAAAACATTTCTGTTTACGAGCTGAAAGCGTATGTGCTGAATATCTTTACTCGTCTGGGTGTAAACTTCGGTAATCTGGTATTTGGAAATCTTACTAGCGATATTTATTCGGTTGCACTGAGTGTACATACTCGTGGCGGTAAATTGTTTGCAACATTCGGTGTGGTAAGCAAGAAGCTTCAGAAAGCATTCGATATCGACAACGAAGTTTATTATGCAGACATCAACTGGAAAGAGTTGATGAAGGCCATCAAGTCGGCAAAAGTTAGCTATACGGAAATTTCTAAATTCCCGGCTGTGAAACGTGACTTGGCGTTGCTGATTGATAAGAATGTTCAGTTTGCCGAAATTGAAAAAATCGCTTACGAAACTGAAAAGAAATTGCTGAAAGCTGTAGAGTTGTTCGATGTATACGAAGGCAAGAACCTGGAAGCAGGAAAGAAGAGCTACGCGGTAAGCTTCTTGCTGCAGGATGAGAATGCAACTCTGAACGACAAGCAGATTGATAAATTCATGCAGAAACTGATTGCCAACCTGCAGAATAAGTTGGGTGCAGTATTGCGATAAACAGTAGATAAATAAGTTTTAAACAACAATTAAAATATAAAATCCAATGGGAAGAGCATTTGAATATAGAAAAGCTACAAAACTGAAAAGATGGGGTCACATGGCTAAGACCTTTACACGTCTGGGTAAACAAATCGCTATCGCTGTTAAAGCTGGTGGTCCGGAACCGGAAAATAACCCTACTTTGCGTTCGGTAATCGCTACTTGTAAGCGTGAAAACATGCCGAAGGACAACATCGAACGGGCTATCAAAAATGCTATGGGTAAGGACCAGAGCGACTACAAGAGCATGACTTACGAAGGATACGGTCCTCACGGAATCGCAGTGTTTGTGGATACACTGACAGACAATACTACTCGTACAGTAGCTGACGTTCGTTCTGTATTCAACAAGTTTGGCGGTAACTTGGGTACAACTGGTTCTTTGGCATTCTTGTTCGACCATAAGTGTATTTTTACTTTCAAGAAGAAAGAAGGTCTGGATATGGAAGAGCTGATTCTCGACTTGATTGACTACAACGTAGAAGATGAGTTCGATGAAGATCCGGAAGAAGGTACTATTACTATCTACGGTGATCCGAAAAGTTATGCTGCTATCCAGAAACACTTGGAAGAATGTGGCTTTGAAGATGTAGGTGGTGACTTTACTTACATTCCTAATGACTTGAAAGATGTTACACCTGAACAGCGTGAAACTATTGACAAGATGATTGAACGTCTGGAAGAGTTTGATGATGTTCAGACTGTATACACTAATATGAAACCTGCAGAAGAGGAATAAGCCGATTTATGAAGGTTTGTTATAAAACGCAAGGAACATGCAGTAGCCTGATTGAGGTGGAAGTAGAGAATGGTATTGTGACGGATATTCACTTTATGGGTGGCTGTAACGGAAATCTTCAGGGAATATCTTCCTTGGTGAAAGGAATGGCTGTGGATGAAATTATTGCGCGTTTGGAAGGCATTCGTTGTGGTTCACGTCCTACTTCATGTCCTGATCAGTTATGTAAAGCATTGCGTTCATTGCAGAGCTAATTTTTTTCAGAAAAAGTATATGGAAATCCTGTAGATAGTTTTCTGTCTGCAGGATTTTTTTGTTATTCATGATGAGCTTGTTTGGATTTAGTTTCTGAAATTCGTATGGAGTGATATCAAATTAAAGGTTATTGTTGTGATATAAAATAGTAAAGGCTATTTCCTGGGGTGAGGAAATAGCCTTTCTATTTTCTAAAGGTAAACGCTTTTACCTCCTTAGTACATACTTTCACAAGCTAATACTAACTACTAATCTTAATCTATTACTATGAAAAACACTACAAATAAACAAAAAATATTTGAGAGTTGTTCATAATAAAGGAATATAAATTCATTGTATAACATCTATTAACTATAGTGGCTTTTTGTAACTATTCTATTTTCCGCCACGACAATTTTATCGGCTGTTTTTCAGCCGATAAAATAAA
>CAJKDC010000083.1 GCA_905198575.1 uncultured Bacteroides sp.
AATTACAAACTTTTAAATCAAGAATCAGAAGATGTTTTCAACTGCTGATTCGCATGTTTAATTATTTCTGTAATCTAGATAATCATTATGACTTGTTTCACAGATAGCATTTCGGTCATATGTACACCCTCTATTGCTTTCTCCAACAGCCAATGCTTCTACATTTTCCATGGCAATGTCTGACAGAGCAACTTCCTGTTGAGAAACATATACACTATAACCTGCTACCAAAGCAAATGCAACAATGAAAGTGGCTCCTTAAATTGTTTTTCCATGTTATTTCAGTTTTTATGTGTTAAAATTTAAATTGCATATTCTCTGTGAAGCAACAAATCACCGATTTGTGATGTGTCAGAATCAATTCCCCTTTATAAATCATTTCTTAAATGAAGATTCGGAAATCCTAAAGTAGGCATCTTTACTGACATTATGCTTGCTGTTTGTCTTTAAAAAAGTTTTAACGTTCATATTCTTACTTTTTGAGCGTAACTACAATAATCTTCAGGCCTTTCAGTTTCTTATAAGGCTCTACCAGTTTGTACCTGTCAGTGATTCGGACTGACTCTATTTTCTCCGGAGAAATCAAAGACAAAGGATTCTTGTCCGGGGCATGTACATAAATTTTGTTATCAATGACAGTGACTACCGCCGAATCAGTTATCGAATCACACTGATACTCAATTTCAACTTTATCCGATTTCTTTTCCACTTGTTGCGCATAAAGGTTTCCTCCAAAGCACAACGACAGCAAACCCAAAAACAAACTCAAATTCATATTCCTATAAATCACAAATATCAATGGTATTAATTACATAATCAGAGGTTACCGGGTCGGTTCCCAATAAAATAAGCTGCCTTTCACTGGCCGTAATCATACTGTATTCTTGTGACAAAGCAATCATTTTCAATGGATTGCCCTTCCAGTCAAAGAGCAGCAGTTTGTCTCCTCCGATTATGTAAGTATCTTTTTCCGGAGATTGTTTTCCACTGAAAAGTCCTACACAATACTTATCCGTTACAGCCATACCGAAAAAACCGTTCACATTCTCTCTCAGAAACAAAACAGAAGAAGAGGTGCTCGTAGAATTATTCACGAACTGAGGATGCGAAACCACATGCTGTCTCAACAATCTAGGGTGAGCCATGTCGCTCATATCATAGAACAAGGCTATTTGTCCGTCCCTCTCCCCTACAGCGAACACTTTTTCTTTCGCATTATACACCATCCCCGCAGGTTGGTAGGCAAAGGCATTTTCCTGATAACTGCAATCCGTCCTAGAATCATCCTTAGGATAATCTCCAAAAACACTTACTTTCTGTCCCTCCTTGTTGTATATAACAAAATGCTTGTTTTCTTCAATGAGACCAGTCGCAACAAAATATTCATCAGACAAAGCTATAACCTTGAATGGGAACATCTTGTCTGAATGTGCAAATCTAATATTCGAACAACGAACCGTATCCTTCTCATAAAAAAACCAAGTAAATTCCTTCTTATTCTCATCATACAGCCCCAACTTTCCACCAAATGAACTGGCTGCCGAGAACCACAAATATTCATGAGGTCCTTGCCCTCTGTCAGCAAATCTACCAATGTATTTCCCCGTTTTCCAGTCGAAAGCCGTAACCAGCGGAGATGAATACATATCTATCAGAAAAAGCTTCCCATCAACATAATACATATCAATCGGCTTTCGTATGCTATCCACATCGAAAGATAGTTTATGCACCTCCACATTGGGGGATTCGGGAAATAAATCACACATGGAGGCTAAAGAACCGGAACACGAAGAGAGTACAAGCCCCAAAAACAAACTATAAAAAAATTTTTTCATTAATATTAAAATGATTGGTTAGTAATCTTATGAGAATAAAAAGTAGTCTCAAAATAGAAGATATGAGACAATCTGACTTATCATCAAACCATAATTATTTTAGCTTTAGCTTTTCCAAAGTAAAGGACTTCTCAGGGATATTGCCATATATCGTTATGGTTCGCCAGAAATCACCCGGCTCTTCTGCCTTGTATTCAACCGTCATTGCAGCTTTCCCTCCGGGTGGTATCTCATCCCAGTCATATTCCGCAGTCATACAGTCGCATGATGTTGTTGTTCCCTTTATTCGGAATACTTCATTTCCGGTGTTTTTAAGGATAATCTTCCTGCTTGCCGTCATGTTTTCTCCTACCACGCCATAATGATATTCCGCAGAATCTGCCTGAATCGTGGTGACCGGCAGTGAAACTGCTTCAATTCCCGCTATTTCCTTCAGGTAAAGGTCCTTTACAGACAGATTGTGAATGGGGTTTCCTATCACCTTGACACGATTTTCAGAGTCAACCAGAAATGTCTGGAACATCATTTCCCCGGGAAAACGGTTCAGTTTATAGAAACTGTCTTCCGTGTCTATACATACAGGATGCGAAAAATTGTCGCGCCTCAAGATATATCTCAATTCACGTACATTCTTTGTCTGGAAGAAGAATACAAACGGGACATTTCCGTCACTAAGTGAATCCACCTCGTGCATGAATTCCTTCCATTTTGGCAGCTGAAGCTTGCAACTGATACAGCCCACAGAATCGACAAAGACCACTACCTTGTAGTTCGACTTTGGTATTTTATATGAAACTGTATCAGTTCCTTGAATAGTAAAAATCGAATGAGTAGGGAAAGTTATTTCTTGGCCATCCCATTCTTTTACTATATCCAGAATACGCTTGTGCTCCGTTTTTTGACAAGAAAATAAAATACAAGTCACAAATAATAAACTACAAAACTTATTTAACATATTTGTATATTTGAATCTAAAGAAACATGATTGCCTTATTAAATGTTGATTACACTATTAAAGACTTAATGAATTTTCCTTATCCGACATGTCAATTCCTTGTCTAAATATGTGGGAGCAAATGACACAGAACTTTTGAAAAAATTATTCTCATGACAGTTCTATTTCTTAAATTGACTCCAGACTCTATCTTCAAAAACTGAACTTGTCAACACTATTGTGTATATCCCGTTATCCGGCAATTCCGAAACTGAAATAGTTATCTGTGCAGAATTCTCTTTCGAAACATTACCTGTTATTAATATGTTGCCATCATCATCTAAAACTTCATAAATAACAGGTCTGTCTGGTTGTTTATTATATATTTTAATTTCACCTTCTAAATATTCTGAGTGGAAAGGTATATCGGAAAATAAGCTTTTAATCTCCGGTTGATTAGATTTCCAATCTCCTACCCAACTATAAATCTCTTCAATAGAAAAAACATTTACATTACAGAAGTAACAGAAAAGTACAAACATTAACCTTTTTTTCATATTTTCATAACAATGTTTTTTTTAGTTTCTATTATTACAAATTTAGCGATAAAAACTATTTTATTATTACCTTTTAGATGGATTTCGTATAGACAAAATATTTTATTTTATAATAATAAATGCTTGATATTCTGACTATTATAATTATAAAGAAAAATAAAGTATAGACAAGATATGACTCTAATATTGCCAAAGCCAAATATCAAAGCTCTTTTCAGCCTTTATATTTGGTATGACTGAGTATATTTTGTTTTTCACACGCAGTTTTCTCCTAGAAACAGATGTAGAAGCTATATTAAGGAACAATGAAATTTCTGGTATGGAAAAACGTAGTTTGATCAGACAACATAGTATAAGTTCATTCTCATTTAGTAAGGGAACATCAGACAACAACCTATGTGTGAAATCTTGAAATATATCATCGGTAATCCTTATAATATCCTTCAATTCTTTATCCTTCAAGTATGTAGGATTTGAATGGAGTTTATTCAATAACGGAATCTGTTCCAGTAATAATGTGCATAGTTCATTTTCACGCTTTTCAAGTCTATAAAGTCTGTCAGATAAGAGTTTTATATTTGAAAGTTCGTATTCTTCTACAGAATAGGAAGCTATCTTTTTTTGCAGATTCATTTTCTCCGAACATAACTTTTTGTTTTCCTCTTTCAAAGATTCAAGTGCTTCCAGCTGCTCTATGTAAAAATCTTCTTTTTTGCTGCTTTCATCGAATTGTTGTTGAAGTTCTTCAATATAAGATTCATTCTTATCAACCTCAAGTTCCTTTTGATGCAATGAAATAGCAAGTTGAGCGATTTCCTCTTCTTTTCTATGTATAGCCATTTTCTTGTGAAAATAGAAGAAAACAAATGATACAGTTAGTAATAACACAATAACTACAGCAATCATCAGCCAGTTGAAGATATAAGCCTTTTCCAGCTCCAGCCTCTGTTTATCGTTAGTCAATTTTTCATTGTCATATTTTTCCTTGTATGCTATAATCTCCTTGCTCTTGTTAAGGGTTATTATAGAGTCGTTATAGAATAGCAATGAATCACAATAGCTTGTCAAATATTTATGGTATTGGGGCTGATTCCCTAATTTGTACAAGATCTCATATACGGAAGCTTTTGTATAGATATTATCAGTGTGCAATGCTTTATTAAGATAGAAGTAGGCTGAGTCATATTGCTTGAGATAGAAATAATTTTTTCCAATCAGTGATGATGACTGGAATTTCATAGGAAAGGATTTCAGGATTTCCAATGATTTTAAGAACTGTGAACTGTTTTTATATACAAGAGCTATTTCCGTCTGGATGCCATAATAATAGGCTTTATTATTAAATCCTAATTCAACGGCTATATTGCTACATTTATGATAGGTTTCAATTGCTTTGGGGAGTTCATTTAAGATACAATAGCATCTGGCCAAATATTGTAATGCCCCCATCTGATACCGCTTATTGGAATCCTTCACTGCATAATCGTATGCTTCAGTACATGCATCTAGCGCGTACACGTTGAGTTTACGATATAAATATAGTTTTCCTAAAGAAGACATTATAAGATATCCGGTTTTATAATCTTTTGTTTTCTCTACTTCTGATTTACCCTCCAGATAATATTTCATTGCTTCTTCTATATTACCAAGTTCATAATTTATATCACCCATGTAAAGAGCTGACATTGCTTTTCTTCGGGCATTATCTGTGGACTTGTAATAATCGTATGCTATCTTCATAAGCGAATCTGAAGGAATCTTTATTGCCAGCTTCACCTTAGCCTGTGAGGTCAGCAGGCACCAAAGCGCATAATTCTCTTTATCCTTACGTGCTGACGGCATCGGCATGGCTTCCAGTATGTGCAACGCACTGTCCGGATGGTCAAACATCACCTCCTCCGCTTTTGGAAGTTCTGTCGTTTGCTTTTTTACTTTATAATTCTGGCTACATCCTACAATCATTAAAATGCTGCAGATTGTAATAATTATATGTGTTCTTGTCCGCATGATATTGGTCCTTTGGGGGCAAAATTACAAAATATATAAATTCTACACTTAATATAATTGTGAATATTCATAGAATTTTCCTTCACTATTGTTTTGGTTGGTCTAAAGCGTTCTATAATTACATTTAGTCGTATAAGTGTGACAGTATAAACTCACTTTATCACAAAAAAGAAAAACCTTTAGCATTGCAATGCAAAAGTTACGTCTTAACAATAACCAATGTTTATCATTGCAATGATAAAGCAATAAAGTACTGAAAAACGACTTACAGACAAACCAACAAAAAAGGGCTGCTCCACTTTCATGGAACAACCCTCTTCGAAACGTTTATCGGTTCCTGCAAGCAGGCCAGCCGTTTATTCCTTTACAGGAGTATTGGCCAAAGTTACAGTCAGGAAGTCATAGAATTTAGCAACTGTCGGTATCAGACATCTTTCTTCCGGAGTGTGAGGACACTGCAAAGTAGGTCCGAAAGAAATCATATCCAAACCCGGTACAGCAGCTCCGATGATACCGCATTCCAGACCGGCGTGAATAACTTTCACTGCAGGTTCCTTGCCAAACTGAGCTTTATAAGACTCTTTCATGGCATGCAGAATCGGAGAGTTTACATTGGGTTCCCAGCCTGAATAAGCTCCGGAACGTACTACCTGCATTCCTGCCATTGAGAAGCAGCTTTCGATGGCTGTATTGCGGTAATCTTTCATCGAGTCGCGTGAGCTGCGGGTAAGCACTTTTACAGCTGCTTTGCCATTTGCGATGTCTACAATTGCCAGGTTGGAAGAAGTTTCTACTGTATCAGGGATAGTAGGTATGAAACGTTCTACACCGTTCGGGCACGCATAGATAGCGTCTACCAGATTGTCGCGGATTTCTTCCGGCACCATCATCTTAGGCAAATCTACACGTTCTGCCTTGAAGCTCAAACCGTCTTCGATGGTAGCAAATTCTTCTTTCCAGGTCTGCTCGCATTCCTGAACAAATTCCAGGACATCGTCTACTTCGGAAGCCGGAACTGTAATTACGACTTCACATTCGCGCGGAATGGCATTGCGCATGTTTCCACCTTCCCAAGATACCAGGCAGGCTTCGTCGTAAGCAATCACCTGATTCATGAAACGTGCCATCAGCTTGTTGGCATTGGCATGTCCCCAGCCAATCTGGATACCCGAGTGTCCGCCGCGCAATCCTTTCAGGGTTACTTTCAGGGCAACATCTTCGGGGTCTGTTTCTTCTTCCTTGTATTCCAGTGTAGCTGTAAGGTCTTCGCCACCGGCACAACCGATGTAAAGTTCGCCTTCGTCTTCCGAGTCAAGATTCAAAAGAATGTCTCCTTCAATAGTTCCCGGTTTCAGACCGAATGCACCGTACATTCCGGTTTCTTCGTCCGAAGTAATCAAGGCTACCAGCGGACCGTGTACCAAGGTCTTGTCTTCCATAACGGCCATGATGGCTGCCACACCCATACCGTTGTCCGAGCCCAGTGTGGTGCCTTTTGCCTTCACCCATTCACCGTCGATGTACGGCTGGATAGGGTCGTTCACGAAATCGTGTTCTGTCTCTTTATTTTTCTGGGGAACCATATCCATGTGCGCCTGCAGAATAACGGTCTTACGGTTTTCCATGCCTGCAGTAGCCGGTTTGCGATAGATTATATTGCCGGCCTCATCCTGAAAAGTTTCCACACCTGCAGATTTTCCGAATTCTAACAGGAAAGCCTGAATTTTTTCCAAGTGTCCGGAAGGACGAGGAACCTGAGTCAATGCATAAAAATGCTTCCACACATTCTGTGGGGCCAAAGATAAAATTTCACTCATAATCGTTTTTATTTTTTGTTAGTAAGAGGCAATGCCACTAATCCATATACTCCCAACAAAATTAATAGAAAACTTTGAATTCCATGCACTAACAGCGCAAATATTCCTGCCTCTTCCTTACTTATGCCGTACATCATCATCATGGTGATGATGGCAAAATGCCACGGACCGGCTCCGTTGGGAGTGGGAACAATCACCGCAATGGTGCCCGCTACAAACAGAACGAGTCCGGCACTCCATCCCAGCGAGGCCGTAAAGTGGAAGCAATAGAAGCAAAGATAAAAGTGAAAAAAGTAGCATACCCAGATGGCCAGTGTATAAAAAATGAACCAGCCTTTATGCTTGACACGGCGCAGCGATGAAATGCCCAGCCAGATATTGTTCAGCGTATCTTTTATCTTTGTAAAAAACGAAAGATGGCGCAGCAAATAAACCAACAGAATAATCGCTGCCGCAATGCAAAGCAGGGTTATATAGAAATTGGTAGACGAAAACAGTCCGGTGAGCGAAGCTACATTGGTACCTGTCCGCTCGAAGAAAGAAGTGAATATGCCCAGCTGCATCAGGAGGGTAACTCCTGTAAGTAGCCCCACACACAGCATATCAATCAGCCGCTCGGCCACTACGGTACCCAGTGACTTGGAAAACGAAACGCCATCGTATTTGGCCAGAATGCCGCAGCGTGAAACTTCTCCCAGACGGGGAAGCAGCAAATTGGCCGCATAGGATACGAAGATGGCATAAACGCTGTTGGAGCGCTTGGGGTTTTCGCCCAAAGGTTCCAGCGAAAGATTCCACCGCCAGCCCCTGAATACATGTCCCAATACGCCAAAGAGAAGTGATACCAGCATCCAGGTATAATTAAAGCCCGACTCAAAGACCTGAAGGGCAGCCGAAAAGTCAAAACCATGATACGTCCATAACAAAATGACAGTACCTAAAATAATCGGCAACAAAAACTGAGCACAGTTTTTTACTATTTTTTTTCTTTCAGTTCGTTCCAAAACCACTAAATTTATAAATTATAATGCTTACCTTTGCACGTTGCAAAGATATGCAGCTTAAAAGAAAAAACAATTCAAATCGTTATAATAATTTAAGGATGAAACTTGTAAAGCCGAAAAAATTTCTGGGACAGCACTTTCTTAAAGATTTGCAGGTAGCCCAAGACATCGCAGACACGGTTGACGCATGCCCCAGTCTGCCTATATTGGAAGTGGGTCCCGGAATGGGAGTCCTCACCCAGTTTCTTCTAAAAAAGGAAAGACCGGTTAAGGTTGTCGAACTGGATTTCGAATCTGTCGCTTTTCTGCGGGAGAACTTTTCCATCATGGGCGAAAATATTATCGAACAGGATTTCCTGAAAATGAATTTATCCCAGCTGTTCGGCGGACAACCTTTTGTTCTTACCGGAAACTATCCCTACAACATTTCGAGCCAGATTTTTTTCAAGATGCTCGACTATAAGGACCTTATCCCCTGCTGTACGGGAATGATTCAGAAGGAAGTGGCCGAGCGTATTGCCGCCGGTCCGGGAAGCAAGACATACGGTATCCTGAGTGTGCTGATACAAGCTTGGTATCATGTGGAGTATCTTTTCACGGTGCACGAGCATGTGTTCAACCCGCCGCCTAAGGTGAAAAGTGCCGTCATCCGGATGACACGCAACGAAACCTCGGAGCTGGGATGCGACGAGAAGCTCTTCAAACAGATTGTAAAGACGACTTTCAACCAGCGACGGAAAACGCTGCGTAACTCCATATCGCCGATATTGGGCAAAGACAACCCGCTGAGCAGTGACCCGATATTCAACAAACGGCCGGAACAGCTTTCCGTGCAGGAGTTTATCGACCTGACCAACCGGGTACAGCAGGCCTTGAGCCAGGAACAAGGTGTTTAAAATGGTGTTTAAAAAAGATTTTTAGCATTAACACGTTAAAAGCTGAGGAAGATGAATAACGATGAAATTAAAAACGTTATAGAGCTGATTGAGAAAAAAGACTCCGAACAGCTGAAGGGTATTTTGAATGAACTCCACCCGGCCGACATCGCAGAACTTTGTGATGAACTGGATGCCGAAGACGCGCGTTCCATTTACCTGCTCCTCGACAACGAAAAGGCTGCCGATGTGCTGATTGAAATGGACGAGGATGCCCGTAAGAAATTCTTGGACATCCTGCCGTCGGAAACCATCGCAAAACGCTTTGTAGATTACATGGATACGGATGATGCGGTAGACATTATCCGCGAAATGGACGAAGACAAGCAGGAAGAGGTGCTTTCGCACATCGAAGATATTGAACAGGCAGGCGACATCGTAGACTTGCTGAAATATGACGAAGATACGGCCGGTGGTCTCATGGGTACCGAAATGGTTATCGTAAACGAGAACTGGAGTATGCCGGAGTGTCTGCGCGAGATGCGTATGCAGGCCGAAGATATGGACGAGATTTATTATGTCTACGTGGTGGACGATGACGAACGTCTGCGCGGGGTTTTTCCGCTGAAGCGAATGATTACCAGTCCGTCTGTATCGAAGGTTAAACATGTAATGAAAAAAGACCCTATCTCTGTGCATGTGGATACGCCTGTAGAAGAGGTGGTGCAGACCATCGAAAAGTATGACTTGGTGGCCGTGCCTGTGGTGGACAGTATCGGACGACTGGTGGGACGGATTACGGTAGACGACGTGATGGATGAGGTTCGTGAACAGGCCGAACGAGACTATCAGCTGGCTTCGGGTTTGTCGCAGGACGTAGAAACAGACGATAACGTATGGCGACAGACAACGGCACGTCTGCCCTGGCTGCTCATCGGTATGATTGGCGGTATCGGCAACTCCATGATTCTGGGTAACTTTGACAACCTTTTTGCCCGTTTCCCGGAAATGGCCTTGTATATTCCGCTTATCGGTGGTACGGGAGGAAACGTAGGAACCCAGTCTTCGGCACTTGTCGTACAGGGACTTGCCAACAGCTCACTGGATGCGGGCAATACCTGGAAACAGCTTATAAAGGAATCGGTAGTGGCTCTTATCAATGCTACGATTATATCCATGCTGGTATATATCTATAACTTTATCCGTTTCGGACCGGCTGCTACCGTCAGCTACTCGGTGTCACTCAGTCTTTTTGCGGTAGTGATGTTTGCTTCGTTGTTCGGAACGCTGGTACCGATGACGCTGGAAAAGTGTAAAATAGACCCGGCAATTGCGACGGGTCCCTTTATCTCCATTACGAACGACATCATCGGCATGATGATGTATATGGGAATAACGGTTCTGCTCTCCTGATTTCTTTTTTAGAATCCGTATATGCGCCTGCAGGTTGTTTGGACAATCGGCAGGCGCTTCTTTTTTTCTGCCCGTGATGATAAAATTGTAACTTCTGATTCAACATTTCGGGCCTGAAAACAGCAAAAAGTCAACTTCCACAAAAAATAAATCTCAAATAAATATGAAAATAGAAGTTTTTTTTCTTAATTTGTGATAATTATAGTAAGTGTTTACTCTTAAATATCAATACGATGGACTCAAATGAAACAAACCGCACATTAACTGAAGCCGGTCAGGATAGTACTCCTCAAACTTCAGTACCTGCCGCAGAACAGCCGGCAGCTCCCGCCTTTACTCCCAAGCAAAGTCAGGAAGAAGTTATTGCACGTCTGGAAGAAATCAACGAAGATGCATGCAATGCTGAAAAACAGGAAATAGACTTTTTAAAACAGAATTTTTATAAACTCCATAAAGCAGAACAGGAAGCAGCTTTAAAAGCTCACATAGAAAACGGTGGTACACCTGAAAACTTTGTCATGCCAACCAATGAACTGGAAGGTAAATTCAAACTTGTGATGAGTGCCATCAAAGAAAAAAGAAGTGCTCAGGCTGCAGAAGCTGAAAAAGAAAAAGAAGAAAACTTGCAGCAGAAAATGCAGGTTCTGGAACAGATGAAGAAACTGGCCGAAAGTGCCGATGACGTGAACAACGTATACAACGAGTTCAAAGAACTGCAGCAGAAATGGAACGACATCAAGCAGGTTCCGGCTGCAAAAGCCAACGAGTTGTGGAAAACTTACCAGCTTTATACCGAGAAATTCTATGATATCATCAAGCTGAACAATGAATTCCGCGAATATGACTTCAAGAAGAATCTGGAGTTAAAGGAAAAACTGTGTGAAGCAGCCGAGAAACTGGCCGAAGAACCCGATGTGGTATCTGCTTTCCATCAGTTGCAGAAATTGCATCAGGAATTCAGAAACATTGGTCCGGTAGCCAAAGATTTACGCGAAAAGGTTTGGGCACGCTTCAAGGCGGCTTCTACTGTGGTAAACCGTCGCCATCAGCAGCACTTCGAAGCGATAAAGGAAAAAGAACAGCATAATCTGGACCAGAAAACGGTAATCTGCGAAATCGTAGAAGCGATGGACTACGAAAACTTCAAGACTTTTACCGACTGGGAAGACAAGACACAGGAAATTCTGGCGCTTCAGGCAAAATGGAAAACCATCGGCTATGCTCCGCAGAAAATGAATGTGAAAATTTTCGAGCGTTTCCGTGCTGCATGCGATGAGTTCTTCAAACGCAAAGCCATGTTCTACAAGACGATTAAGGAGAACATGAGCAGCAACCTGGAGAAGAAACGGGCTCTGTGCGAAAAGGCCGAAGCGCTGAAAGACAGTACCGACTGGAAAGAAACAGCCGAAATCCTGACTCAGCTGCAAAAGGAATGGAAAACAATTGGTCCGGTAGCCAAAAAGCATTCGGATGCTGTATGGAAACGGTTTATCGGTGCCTGTGACTATTTCTTCGACCAAAAGAATAAGGCTACTTCGTCACAACGTTCTGTAGAACAGGATAATCTGGCAAAGAAACAGGATATCATCAAGCAGTTGGAAGCTATTTACAACGCCGAAGAAACAGAAGCCAATGTTACTGCTACGGTAAAAGCTTTGGTGAAAGAGTGGAACAATACCGGACATGTTCCTTTCAAAGACAAAGACCGTCTTTACAAGAGTTTCCACAGCATTGTCGATAAGATTTTTGACAAGCTGAACTTATCAGCTTCGGAAAGAAAGCCGAACAGCTTCAAGTCTTCTATCAGCAATAACAATAATCCGATGAGAGAACGTGAAAAGCTGATGCGTACATACGAAAACCTGAAGAACGAAATTCAGACTTACGAAAACAACTTAGGATTCTTAAACTCATCGTCTAAAAAGGGAAACAGTCTAGTTAATGAAATAACCCGCAAAATAGAACGTCTGAGAGGAGAATTAGAGTTGATTTTGAAGAAAATTGATGTAATAGACAAATCTCTATAAAGATTTACACCTATACAAGCTAAGAATGCCAGTCTTTACCTCATGCGGATATAGACTGGCATTCTTTGTATTTTAAAAGCTTAAAATTTAAACATAAAAAAAATGCCTAAGAAAAAAACTTCTTAGACATCTCTGTTTAGTAGCGGGACCCGGGATTGAACCGGGGACCTCATGATTATGAATCATGCGCT
>CAJKDC010000084.1 GCA_905198575.1 uncultured Bacteroides sp.
ATTTACACTCAAACGGAATGGGAACTCCTGTGGTATATAGTTCCTTCATCCGTTTGTCAATGTCTTCCTGTGTGGTCATGCCTATTTTTACAAGTCCTGGCATTACAGGGTTTGTCAGAAGATAAACTATTCCGTATTCCATATCGTTGTGTTTTTTTAGAGATTATTGTACAGTTTGTTTTTTGTTTATAATGAAATCAAGAACTCTTTCAAACTCGTGCATCAGTGTGTTGCCGTTATTTGTTGGATAATATCTATTTCCTTCATTCTTCAAATGTTTTTGGTTGAGTAGTATGCCTGCATATATTTGCCACCCACTTGGAGACTTTAGCTCTGTCTTCTCCTAATTCTTCTGCCACCCACTTCTTGCTTTTTGCTCTTCGGCAAGTACAATCTTTAGCCTATTAATCATTTCCTTTTCCAAAAAAGCATTCTTCTCATTGTAAAAGTACAAATAATATATGAGAGCCGCGATAGAATACATCAAAAAGGAGTTCTTTTATAATAAATAATTGATTGTGTCGCCAACATATGACTTTATTTTATGATTTGTAAGTAAGAAATTCTAAAGTTAGAATACTTGGTTTTTGTCGCAAAAGCATAAAATATTTGCGACAGACAGCGTTCCTAAACACGGATCGGAATTCGAATTAGTCTATTTTAATGGGGGGGTAATAACGGCCTTTACTTCTTTTAATTCTGCGTAAACAAACTTTCTGAATGACATAGTCATAATGCTGGAATGTGTAAGAAATTCAGTGTCTGTTCGCTTTATCATAAGTAAGATAAACGCTTTGCATTTTAACGATGAATGTTTACTACACTTGTGCCGTAAGTTTGTATCAGCAATGATACACTGAAAAGTCAACTTCTTTTTGCTCTATTTAAAGTGGAAAACGAGTGCGCAAACATTAATTTTTATTTCTTTGCAATGAAAATGGAAGGATATGCAGAAGGAATTGTTGGATTCGGATTTTGGAAAGATTGTCTTGCGTGTGAGCCGCACGGCACGGATGGTTTCTTTCCGGTTAAAACCGGATGGACTCTATATTACAGCACCTGCGGGAGTTTCGGGAACCTTTTTAGGAAAACTGCTGGAAGAAAACCGGCCTAAGCTGAAAAAGGCATTTAGCACGGTGTCTAGTAAAATTGACGAGACATTTGTGCTGGATGCCCCACGTTTTTCGTTGCGGCTACAGCCGGGGAAAATGGCAGGACGCTATATTGCCCGACGAGAGGGAGAGGGCCGATGGTGTCTGGAGTATCCCATCGGAACAGATTTCGGCCAACCGGCCGTGCAACTTGAATTAAAGGGGTTGATAGAAAAAACGCTTCGTGCCAGTGCCAAGGCTTATTTACCGCAGCGTATCAAAAGGCTGGCAGAACAGCGTGGGTTTGTCTATACCTCGGTATCGATTACTGCGGCAAAAACCCGCTGGGGAAGCTGTTCGAGCAGGAAGACAATTTCCCTGTCTTATTACCTGATGTTGCTTCCGGAGCGGCTGATTGACTATGTGCTGCTGCACGAATTGGTCCATACGCGCGAGATGAATCACGGGCCTGCTTTTTGGCGTCTGCTGGATGAGGCTGTAGGAGAAGACTCCCGACAGTTGTGTGCAGCGTTAAGGAATTATCGTGCAGGATTTTAATGTGATTCTTCAATCCAGATTTTTCCGTTTTTCTTGTCAATGTTCACCAGGCTGCCTTCCTTGCTGAGGTTAAAGGGAGTCAGGGCATCTGTCTTGCTGTCTACTACCATCAGGACATTTTCTTCGGCAAAACGGTTTACCTGCATTTTCAAGCCTCCTTCCTGCACGGTGCGGTTGAACAGCAGACTGTCGTTGATATAGACGGCAAGGCTGTCGCCGGCAAACTGGTTACTAAGGGTGATGGTATAGAAATCCTCGAAAACTTGAGGCTTGTCTTCTTTTTGCTGGAAGCGGAAACCCAGGTAAAGAAACAGGCAGACAATGAAGAATACACCAAAGGCCAAAATGCCGTTTCCTACCATGAACTGTTTGTTTATATTTAAATTTTCCTTTTTCATCCGGTTTTGTTTGATTATGGTTTTGGACGCAAATTTATAAAAACCGTCCGAACAATGAGGGCTTTTAAAGAGCTTATTTGTAAAACTTTCCAGTGTAAAGCCTATGGGCAAGGCAGATAAGACTTTTAAGAAATGATTATTTATGAGAAATTTTTGTAGTACATTAATATTATTATTATCTTTGCAACCGAGATGGATGAAAGGTGGAGGGGCGATTAAGCTCCTTTTTTTGTTCTTAATAGTTAATACATGATAGATAAAAACATTGTAACCCAGATTGTGAATGAGTGGCTGGAAAATAAAGAGTATTTTCTGGTAGATGTTACTGTTAGTCCGGATGATAAAATTGTGGTGGAAATAGACCATGCAGAAGGAGTCTGGATTGATGACTGTGTAGAGCTTAGCCGGTTTATCGAGTCGAAGCTGAATAGGGAAGAAGAGGATTATGAACTGGAGGTTGGATCGGCCGGAATCGGTCAGCCGTTTAAGGTGTTGCAGCAGTATCTTATTCACATTGGTTCCGATGTGGAGGTCCTGGGTAAGGATGGAAAGAAGTGGACCGGGGTTTTGACCGATGCCAACGAAGAGAATTTTACGATAACGATAGAAACCAAGATAAAACCGGAGGGTGCCAAACGCCCTAAACTGGTGGAACAGGAAGTCGTCTTTACATACGATGAAATAAAATATACTAAATACTTAATTAGTTTTAAATAATATGGCCAAGAAAGAGGAAACTGTCAGCCTGATTGACACATTTTCGGAGTTTAAAGAATTGAAGAATATTGATCGGACCACAATGGTCAGTGTACTGGAAGAATCATTCCGCAGTGTTATTGCGAAGATGTTTGGTACAGACGAGAACTATGATGTTATTGTGAATCCGGATAAAGGTGACTTTGAAATATGGCGTAACCGCGAAGTGGTGGCCGACGAGGACTTGACAAATCCGAACATGCAGATTTCGCTTGCCGAAGCGCGTAAGATTGATGCTTCGTATGAAGTGGGCGAGGAAGTTACAGATGAGGTGATTTTTGAGAAGTTTGGCCGTAGAGCTATCTTGAATCTGCGTCAGACATTGGCTTCAAAAATTCTGGAACTGGAAAAGGATAGCTTGTACAATAAGTATATTGACAAAGTGGGTACCATCGTTAGCGCAGAGGTATACCAGATTTGGAAAAAGGAAATGTTGCTTATCGACGATGAGGGTAATGAGCTGTTGCTGCCGAAGACAGAGCAGATCCCGAGCGATTTCTACCGCAAAGGTGAAACTGCGCGTGCCGTTGTTGCCCGTGTTGATAACAGAAACAACAATCCGAAAATTATCTTGAGCCGTACTTCGCCGATGTTCTTGCAGCGTCTGTTCGAAATGGAGGTTCCTGAAATCATGGATGGCTTGATTACTATCAAGAAGATTGCCCGCATCCCGGGTGAGCGTGCAAAGATTGCAGTGGAATCGTATGACGAACGTATTGACCCGGTAGGTGCATGTGTGGGTGTGAAGGGTTCAAGAATCCACGGTATCGTTCGTGAACTTCGCAACGAAAATATCGATGTTATCAACTATACTTCTAACATCCAGCTGTTTATCCAGCGTGCACTGAGCCCTGCCAAGATTTCTTCTATCACTATGCACGAAGAAGAAAAGAGAGCCGAAGTGTACTTGAAACCTGAAGAGGTATCACTGGCTATCGGTAAGGGCGGTTTGAACATCAAACTGGCTAGTATGCTTACTGAGTATACCATTGATGTATATCGTGAACTGGATGAAAATGCTATCGAGGACGATATCTATCTGGATGAGTTTAAAGATGAAATTGATGAGTGGGTTATCAATGCTATAAAGGGTATCGGCATTGATACTGCAAAAGGTGTGCTGAATGCTCCACGTGAAATGTTGATTGAAAAGGCGGATTTGGAAGAAAACACAGTGGATGATGTGTTGAAAATTTTAAAAGCAGAGTTTGAGGAATAAGGTCTTATCACCGCCGTGACTTTATTTTTTCAATACTCTATTTATTTTAAATTAAAAATATGACTATAAGACTGAACAAGGTAACAAGAGACTTAAATGTGGGAATCACTACTGTGGTGGATTTCCTGCAAAAAAAAGGATTTACCGTTGAGGCTAATCCGAATACAAAAATAACAGAAGAACAGTATGCTGTGCTTGTGAAAGAGTTCAGCAAGGATAAAGATTTGAGAATAGAGTCTGAAAAAATTTTTCAGGAACGGCAGAATAAGGACCGTAACAAAGCTTCTATTTCGATTGAAGACTTACAACCGGAGGCAAAGCCACAGCCGGCAAAACCGGAGGTGGCTGACCCTGTAGTTACTACGGGAGTACGCCAGAAATTTAAACAGGTTGGCAAAATTGATTTGGACAGCTTGAATAAGAAGAAATCAAAACCAGTAATTGAGCCTGTAGAAGAAAAGACAGTGGAGCCGCAACCGGAACCGGTGGTAGAGGCTGTTGCTGAAGTACAGCCACATACTGAAACGATAGTGAATATTGAAGAACAAAAAGAACCGGAGAAAAAGGCGGAAGAAATGAAACAAGAGTTGGAAGAGATGAAAGAAACCACCGAAACTGAAAATGTTCAGTCACAGAATGACAACGACGAAGTATTTAAGATTCGTCCTACCGAGTTTAAGTCTAAAATCAATGTGATTGGTCAGATAGACTTGGATGCGCTGAATCAGTCTACCCGTCCGAAAAAGAAATCGAAAGAGGAAAAACGGAAAGAACGGGAAGAGAAAGACAAGCAGCGCATGGAACAGCGCAAGCAGATGAAGGATGCAATCATCAAGGAGATTAGAAAGACCGATGAAAAATCGGACAAGGGAGACGATCTTTCTAAGAAGAAAAAGAGAAATCGTATTAATAAAGAGCGTGTTGATATAGCTGCTGCCGGCAATAACGGTGCTGCCAACACGGCTAAAAATGATAAAGGGGGCAAAAATCAGGCTGCAGGCAATAACGGTAAACATAATGCCGGCAAAGATCGCTTCAAGAAACCGGTTGTAAAACAGGAAGTGAGCGATGAAGATGTTGCTAAACAGATTAAGGAAACATTGGCCCGCCTGACAAATAAGGGCAAAAACAAGGCTGCTAAATATCGTAAGGAAAAACGTGAAAGTATTCAGAACCGTCAGTTGGAACAGGAGGAACTGGAACAGGAAGAAAGCAAAATCCTGAAACTTACCGAGTTCGTTACTGCCAATGAATTGGCTAACATGATGGATATTTCTGTTACTCAGGTTATTTCTACTTGTATGAGCGTAGGTATTATGGTATCTATCAACCAGCGTCTGGATGCAGAAACCATTAACCTGGTGGCCGAAGAATTTGGATATAAAACTGAATATGTAAGTGCCGAAGTGGCTCAGGCTATTGAAGAGGAGGCCGATGCAGAAGAAGACTTGCTGCCTCGTGCTCCGATTGTAACCGTGATGGGTCACGTAGACCACGGTAAGACTTCTTTGCTGGACTATATCCGTAAGGCAAACGTTATTGCGGGTGAAGCGGGTGGTATTACTCAGCATATCGGTGCTTATAACGTAACTTTGGAGGACGGAAGACATATTACGTTCCTCGATACTCCGGGACACGAGGCCTTTACTGCCATGCGTGCACGTGGTGCCAAGGTTACTGATGTGGTAATTATTATCGTAGCTGCCGATGACAATGTGATGCCGCAGACAAAAGAGGCTATCAACCATGCGATGGCTGCAGGTGTTCCTATTGTATTTGCAATCAACAAGGTGGATAAACCGAATGCAAATCCGGATAAGATTAAGGAAGAACTGGCTGCTATGAACTTCCTGGTAGAAGAGTGGGGAGGTAAATACCAGTCTCAGGATATTTCGGCTAAGAAAGGAACGGGTGTTGCTGAGTTGCTCGAAAAGGTTCTGCTGGAAGCTGAAATGTTGGATTTGAAAGCGAATCCAAATAGAAAGGCTACTGGTTCTATCATTGAATCTTCTTTGGACAAAGGACGTGGTTATGTAGCTACTGTATTGGTTTCTAACGGTACTTTGCACGTAGGTGACATCGTATTGGCTGGTACATCTTATGGTAAGGTTAAGGCTATGTTCAACGAACGTAACCAGCGCCTGAAAGAAGCTGGTCCTGCAGAGCCGGTATTGATTCTGGGTCTGAATGGTGCACCTGCTGCCGGAGATACTTTCCATGTATTTGATACAGATCAGGAAGCTCGTGAAATTGCCAACAAACGTGAGCAGCTGGCACGTGAACAGGGCTTGCGTACACAGAAAATGCTTACTTTGGATGAAGTGGGCCGCCGTCTGGCTTTGGGTGACTTCCATGAACTGAACGTAATCGTGAAAGGTGACGTAGACGGTTCTGTAGAAGCATTGAGCGACTCTTTGATCAAGTTGTCTACAGAGCAGATCCAGGTGAACGTTATCCACAAGGGTGTAGGTCAGATTTCCGAATCGGATGTATCACTGGCCGCTGCATCGGATGCAATTATCGTAGGATTCCAGGTTCGTCCTTCTAGCAATGCTGCTAAACTGGCAGAGCAGGAGGGTGTAGATATACGTAAATATTCTATTATCTACGATGCTATCGAAGAAGTAAAATCGGCAATGGAAGGAATGCTGGCTCCGACTTTGAAGGAACAGGTTACTGCAACTATCGAAGTTCGCGAAGTGTTTAATATCAGCAAGGTGGGTATGGTTGCCGGTGCTATGGTTAAGACTGGTAAAGTAAAACGTTCGGATAAGGCACGTCTGATTCGTGACGGTATCGTTGTATTTACCGGTAATATCAATGCCTTGAAACGCTTTAAGGATGACGTTAAAGAGGTTGGTACTAACTTTGAATGTGGTATCAGCTTGACAAACTGCAATGATATCAAGGTCGGTGACGTGATCGAAACTTATGAAGAAGTTGAAGTAAAACAAACTCTGTAATTTTCTGATAGGCGCACTGTCTGAATAAATTATGTAGACGCGGATTACACAGGTGCATCATTTTACCAATGCTTTTTCTGTGTGGTCTGCGTCTATAAGTTTGAAGGATACTTATATGGCAGCACTGGATGTTTTGATACTCGTGGTGATTTTTATCGGCTTCCTTTCGGGCTTTATGCGAGGTTTTGTGAAAGAAATAGCTTCTATGATAGGATTGGTGGCAGGACTTTTTGTTGCGCGGGCCTTGTACACTGCTGTAGGGGCAAAACTGGCGGCAGAGGTGAATTGCTCTGTTACGGTTGCCCAGATTATTGCATTTGTACTGATATGGCTGTTTATACCGCTTATCCTTTCTTTGTTTGCTTCTTTGCTGACAAGGGTTATCGAGGCTGTTCATTTGGGATGCCTTAACCGATGGTTGGGGAGTTTGATAGGATGTATAAAGTGTGTGCTGATTGTTGGACTGGTGATTCATGCAATAGAGTTTATAGATTCTAAAGATGAGTTAATTGCTGCAACAAAGAAAAATGAGTCCTTGTTTTATCATCCGGTCAGGGACTTTACCGGGATTTTTTTTCCTGTAATAAAGAGTGTTACAATTAATATATTAGATTGATATGCAAGAAGAATCCAATAAGTATGTAAAGGAACTTACGCAGGAGAAGTATAAATATGGCTTTACTACGGAGGTTCATACAGATATAATTGAGAAAGGTCTTAACGAGGAGGTCGTAAAGCTGATTTCTGAGAAAAAAGGAGAACCGGAATGGCTGCTCGAATTTCGCTTGAAGGCTTTTCGTTATTGGCAGACGATGGAAATGCCGACATGGGCACATCTGACTATTCCTGAAATTGATTATCAGGCTATCTCTTATTATGCGGACCCGACGAAGAAGAAAGACGGTCCGAAGAATTTGGATGAGGTGGACCCTGAGTTGCTGAAGACTTTTAATAAGTTGGGTATTCCTTTGGAAGAACAGATGGCTCTGAGCGGTATGGCTGTCGATGCAGTGATGGACTCGGTTTCTGTAAAGACTACGTTTAAGGAAACCTTGATGGAAAAGGGAATCATTTTCTGTTCGATGAGTGAGGCTGTACGTGAGCACCCCGACTTGGTGAAGAAATATCTGGGATCGGTGGTTGGTTACAGGGATAATTTCTTTGCAGCTTTGAACTCGGCTGTCTTCAGTGATGGTTCGTTTGTTTATATCCCGAAGGGAGTACGCTGCCCGATGGAACTGTCTACTTATTTCCGTATCAATGCGGCTAACACTGGACAGTTTGAGCGTACCTTGATTGTAGCAGACGACGATAGCTATGTTTCGTATCTGGAAGGGTGTACTGCCCCGATGCGAGACGAGAATCAGTTGCACGCTGCAATTGTGGAGATTGTTGTACTGGACCGTGCAGAGGTGAAATACTCTACTGTACAGAACTGGTATCCGGGAGATGCTGAAGGTAAAGGTGGAGTTTATAACTTCGTGACTAAACGTGGTATCTGTAAGGGTGTAGACAGTAAACTGTCGTGGACACAGGTCGAAACAGGTTCGGCTATTACCTGGAAGTATCCTAGCTGTATCTTGAGTGGTGATAATTCGGTTGCTGAGTTTTACTCGGTTGCTGTGACTAATAATTATCAGCAGGCAGATACAGGTACCAAGATGATTCACCTTGGAAAGAATACTCGTTCTACTATTGTAAGTAAGGGTATCAGTGCCGGAAAGAGCCAGAACTCTTACCGTGGTCTGGTTCGTGTAGCTGAAAAGGCTGATAATGCACGTAATTATAGTCAGTGCGATTCTTTGTTGTTGGGTAGCCAGTGTGGGGCTCATACTTTCCCGTATATGGACATTCATAATGAGACTGCAGTGGTTGAGCATGAGGCTACTACATCGAAAATATCCGAGGACCAGGTGTTCTATTGTAATCAGCGAGGTATTTCTACCGAGGATGCTGTAGGTCTGATTGTAAACGGATATGCCAAGGAAGTTATCAACAAGCTACCGATGGAGTTTGCGGTAGAAGCCCAAAAATTGCTTTCTATTTCACTGGAAGGTAGTGTAGGATAATGCTTGTTATATAGAATAATACTTGAATACTTAAAGATAGATAGTATATGTTAGAAATAAAGGATTTGCATGCCACGATTAATGGCAAAGAAATATTGAAAGGTATAAATCTGACTGTAAAGGCAGGTGAGGTACATGCCATCATGGGTCCTAACGGATCTGGAAAGAGTACATTGAGTAATGTGCTGGTCGGTCATCCGGCTTATGAGGTAACAAAAGGTTCTGTTTCTTTTGATGGAAAGGATTTGTTGGCACTGTCTCCCGAAGACCGCAGTCATGAGGGGTTGTTCCTTTCTTTCCAGTATCCGGTGGAAATACCGGGTGTAAGCATGGTGAACTTTATGCGTGCTGCTGTTAATGAACAGCGTAAATATAAAGGACTTCCTGCATTGACAGCCAGTGAATTCTTGAAATTGATGCGTCAGAAACGTGAAATCGTTGAACTGGACAGCAAACTTGCAAACCGTTCGGTAAATGAAGGCTTCTCGGGAGGTGAGAAAAAAAGAAATGAAATTTTCCAGATGGCAATGCTGGAACCTAAACTGAGTATTCTGGATGAAACAGATTCAGGCTTGGATATTGATGCTTTGCGTATTGTAGCCGAAGGTGTAAACAAGCTTAAGACTCCTGAAACCAGTTGTATCGTTATCACTCACTACCAGAGATTGCTGGATTATATTAAGCCTGATATTGTTCATGTATTGTATAAAGGCCGGATTGTGAAGACTGCAGGTCCTGAACTGGCTCTTGAACTGGAAGAAAAAGGTTACGACTGGATTAAGAAAGAATTAGGAGAGTAAGTATGAAATCAGAACAACAATATATTGATCTTTTTACGCAGTGCGAAGCAATGATTTGCAGGCATAGTGCAGATGTGCTTAATGCACCGCGTGCAAAGGCTTTTGCCGATTTCGAGCGGTTGGGTTTCCCTACCAAGAAGCAGGAGAAGTATAAGTATACGGAAGTTGGAAAATACTTTGCTCCTGATTATGGCTTGAACCTGAATCGGCTGGATATACCTGTAAATCCTTATGAAGTGTTTAAGTGTGATGTACCCAATATGAGTACAGCCTTGCATTTCGTGGTGAATGATACTTTTTATGATAAGGTACAGCCGACTGGTCAATTGCCGGAAGGTGTTATTTTTGCCAGCTTGAAAGAGGTGGCTATCCAGCAACCGGAACTGATAAAGAAGTATTATGGTAAATTGGCACATACTTCCGAAGATGCTCTGGCTGCATTCAATACAATGTTTGCTCAGGACGGTGTATTGATGTATATACCTAAAAATGTAGTGGTTGAAAAGCCATTGCAGTTGGTAAATATACTCAGAGCGGATGTAGACTTTATGGTGAATCGCCGTATTCTGATTATCTTGGAGGAGGGTGCACAGGCTAAATTGCTGATTTGTGACCATGCTATGGATAATGTAAACTTCCTGTCGACTCAAGTTATCGAGGTGTTTGTGGGCGAGAATGCATTCTTTGACCTTTATGAGTTGGAAGAAACGCATAATAGCTCTATACGCTTTAATAACCTTTATGTAGAGCAGCAGGCGGGAAGTAATGTTTTGCTCAACGGTATGACGCTGCATAATGGTATGACTCGCAATACGACTTCTGTAACACTGGCTGGCCGGGGAGCAGAAGTAAACTTGTGTGGTATGGCTATTGCCGATAAGAATGAGCAGGTTGACAATAACACGTTTATTGATCATAAGGTTGCAGATTGTACTAGCAATGAGTTGTTCAAATATGTACTGGATGACCAGGCTGTAGGTGCTTTTGCAGGCAAAATATTAGTTCGTGAGGGAGCACAGCGTACGTCTTCTCAGCAGACCAACCGTAATATCTGTGCCACTCGTGAAGCGCGTATGTATACGCAGCCTCAACTTGAAATTTATGCCGATGATGTGAAATGCTCGCATGGGGCAACAGTAGGACAACTGGATGAAAATGCTTTGTTCTATATGCAGCAGCGAGGTATCAGTCTGAAAGAGGCTCGTTTGTTGCTTATGTTTGCTTTTGTCAATGAAGTGATTGATACAATTCGTCTCGATGTATTGAAGGACAGATTGCATCTGTTGGTCGAAAAGCGTTTCCGTGGTGAATTAAATAAGTGCCAGGGATGTGCCATTTGTAAATAACTTGATTAATGAATGCCGGTATGTATGATGTAAATAAAATAAGAAACGATTTTCCTATTCTTTCGAGAACCGTATATGGAAAACCTTTGGTTTATCTGGATAACGGCGCAACTACGCAGAAACCTCGTTGTGTGGTTGATGCTATGGTCGATGAATATTATTCGGTGAATGCTAATGTGCACCGAGGGGTACATTTCCTTTCACAGCAGGCAACAAACTTGCATGAAGCTTCTCGTGAAACCGTCCGGAAGTTTATCAATGCTGGCAAGACATCTGAAGTTGTCTTTACCAGAGGAACTACGGAAAGTATCAACTTAGTAGCCTCTTCTTTTGTCGACAGTCAGATGCAGGATGGGGATGAAGTGATTATTTCTGTGATGGAACATCATAGCAACATTGTTTCATGGCAATTGCAGGCTGCACGTAAAGGGATTAAATTGCGTGTAATCCCGATGAATGACCGTGGCGAACTTCTGCTGGATGAATATGAAAAGCTTTTCTCTACGCGTACAAAACTGGTGTCGGTCGCTCATGTATCGAACGTTCTGGGTACTATCAACCCTGTGAAGAAGATTATTGAGATTGCTCATGCACATCAGGTTCCGGTATTGATTGACGGTGCACAGGGTGTTCCTCACATGAAAGTAGATGTGCAGGACCTGGATGCTGATTTCTATGTTTTCAGCGGGCATAAGATATATGGTCCCACAGGAGTGGGAGTATTGTATGGAAAAGAAGATTGGCTGGACCGTCTTCCTCCATATCAGGGAGGAGGTGAAATGATTCAGAATGTTACTTTCGAAAAGACTACATTCAATGAATTGCCTTTCAAGTTCGAAGCAGGTACTCCTGATTATGTAGGTACAACAGCTTTGGCAACTGCACTTGATTATGTTTCTGAAATAGGAATGGATAATATTGCAGCTTATGAACATGAGCTTACCGTATATGCTATGGAACGTCTGAAAGAGATTCCGGGAATGCGGATTTTTGGAGAAGCTGAACAAAAAGGCGGAGTGATATCATTCCTTGTCGGCAATATTCATCATTTTGATATGGGAACACTGTTGGACAGACTGGGTATTGCCGTCCGTACAGGACATCATTGTGCAGAGCCGCTTATGCGTCGGTTAGGTATTGAAGGTACTGTGCGTGCTACATTTGGAATCTATACAACCAAAGAAGAAATTGATGCACTTGTTGCTGGAATAGCACGAGTAAGTCGTATGTTTTAGTTTGTAGAAGCTAGAAATAGTGTAAGCATTCGAAGAAATGCACCTTTTACACTTTGAGGTTTGGTTGTAGCTTTGC
>CAJKDC010000085.1 GCA_905198575.1 uncultured Bacteroides sp.
CACGCCATAACGAGGTAGCACCCAACCAGTTTGAGCTGGCTCCTATCTTCGAAGAATGTAACCTGGCTGTCGACCATAACATGCTGATTATGTCGTTGATGCGCAAAATAGCCCGCAACCACGGTTTCCGTGTTCTCTTGCACGAAAAACCATTCAAGGGTGTGAACGGTTCGGGTAAACACAACAACTGGTCACTGGGTACAGACACAGGCGTCCTGTTGATGGCTCCGGGCAAAACTGCAGAAGAAAACCTCCGCTTCATCACTTTCGTAGTGAACACACTGATGGCAGTTTACCGCCACAATGGTCTGCTGAAAGCTTCTATCATGAGTGCAACCAATACACATCGTCTGGGTGGACACGAAGCTCCTCCTGCAATCATTTCTTCATTCCTGGGAAGTCAGCTTACACAAGTGCTTGACCATCTGGAAGAAAGCACCAACGACGACTTGGTTTCACTGAGCGACAAGCAAGGTTTGAAACTGGATATCCCTCAGATTCCGGAATTGCTGATTGACAATACAGACCGTAACCGTACTTCACCTTTTGCTTTCACCGGAAACCGTTTTGAGTTCCGTGCACCAGGTTCGGAAGCTAACTGCGCCAGCGCTATGATTGCCTTGAACTCTGCTGTAGCCGAACAGCTGATTGACTTCAAAAAGGATGTAGACGAACTGATTGAACGTGGCGAACCGAAGATTTCTGCTATCATTCAGATTATCCGTAAATATATTAAGATATGTAAGCCTATCCGCTTTGACGGTAACGGATATAGCGACGAATGGAAGGAAGAAGCTAAACGCCGCGGTCTGGACTGTGAAACCAGCTGTCCGATTATCTTCGACAATTACCTGAAACCGGAAAGCATCGCGATGTTCGAGTCTACAGGTGTCATGAACCGCAAAGAATTGCAGGCCCGCAACGAAGTTAAATGGGAAACTTACACCAAGAAGATTCAGATTGAAGCACGCGTACTGGGCGACCTGGTAATGAACCATGTAGTTCCGGTTGCCATCGAATACCAGACGAAGCTGATTGACAATGCATATAAGATGAAATCGCTCTTCAGTGAAGAAGAAGCGACAGCCCTTTCAGCAGAAAATCTGGCTATCATCAAGGAAATTGCCAAACATACAGCTTACATCAAAGAGCATGTAGACAAGATGGTAGATGCACGCCGCGTAACCAATAAAATTGCCAGCGAACGTGAAAAAGCAATTGCTTATCACGATACCATTGCTCCTATGCTGGAAGAAATCAGAAACCACATCGACAGTCTGGAACTGATTGTAGACGACCAGATGTGGACACTGCCTAAATATAGAGAATTACTTTTCATCAGATAATATGTAATTATTATCTATTTTCTTTTGTTGGTTGTTTTAAGTTTTAGAGCACTGCGTTGTGAAACGTGGTGCTCTTTTTGTGTCTGCAGCCTGAAATGCCACCGTTTTTCCCATCCGTCGCTCAAAGAAATGCATAAATACGTAATATTTTTAGAGGTTTCACTGAAGAGTTTTTAAAAACTCCCTATCTTTGCAGTATGGAATGGTTTTATAATTTATTCACAGAACATACCGCACTACAAGCGGTCATTATCCTTTCGCTGATTACTTCAGCAGGACTGGCGCTCGGAAAGATTCGCATCTTGGGAATCTCTCTCGGCGTGACTTTTGTATTTTTTATGGGTATCTTCACAGGGCATCTGGGCTTCTCCATCGACCCGCAAATGCTCAATTATGCCGAAAGTTTCGGACTTGTACTGTTTGTATATGCCCTCGGACTTCAGGTAGGCCCCGGTTTCTTCAGTTCGCTCCGTAAAGAGGGCATACAACTCAATGTACTTGGACTGGGAGTCATCTTCCTGGGTACGCTTATGGCTGTCATTCTCAGCCTCACTACCTCTATTCCAATGAGTGACATGGTAGGTATCCTGTGCGGTGCCACCACCAACACTCCTGCACTCGGTGCTGCCCAGCAGACACTGAAACAGTTGGGAGAATCAACCAGCTCGGCCGCCTTGAGTTGTGCTGTGACTTATCCGTTGGGAGTGGTGGGCGTGATACTAGCCATCCTGGCTGTACGCAAACTGTTCGTACGCGAAAAAGACCTGGCGGAGCATGAAGCCGATGATCCGAACCATACTTTTATTGCTACTTTTCAGGTTCACAATCCGGCTATTTTCGACAAAAGCATTCAGGATATAGCCAAGCTAAGCTATCCTAAATTCGTCATATCTCGCGTTTGGCGTGACGGGAAAGTCAGTATCCCTACTTCCGAAAAAATATTAAAGGAAAACGACCGCATCTTGGTCATCACCACAGAAAAGGATGCGCCTACACTGACCATACTCTTCGGTGAGCAGGAAAAGAAAGACTGGAACAAGGAGGATATTGACTGGAATGCAATCGACAGCCAGCTCATTTCCAAGCATATCATTGTCACACGTCCGGAAATCAACGGTAAAAAACTGGGTGCTCTGAGACTGAGAAATACATATGGCATCAACATCAGCCGTGTGCTGAGAAGTGGCGTACAACTGCTGGCTACTCCGGGACTTGTCCTCCAGTTAGGTGACCGTCTGACGGTTGTAGGTGAAGCAGCTGCCATACAGAATGTAGAGAAAGTATTGGGGAACACCGTCAAGACACTGAAAGATCCGAATCTGGCCTCCATCTTTATCGGTATTGTTTTGGGACTTATCGTAGGAGCCATTCCTATTTCTATACCGGGCATCAGCTCGTCTGTCAAGCTGGGACTTGCCGGTGGCCCTATCATGGTTGGTATCCTAATCGGATGCTACGGCCCCCGCTTCCACTTGGTGACTTACACTACCCGCAGCGCCAACCTGATGCTGAGAGGTATCGGTCTGTCGCTTTACCTGGCATGTCTGGGACTGGATGCAGGAGCACACTTCTTCGAAACAGTCATGCGTCCGGAAGGAGCTATCTGGGTAGGTCTGGGCTTCCTGATTACATTCATACCGGTAGTAATCATGGCACTGGTTTCCATGCGTTTGTGTCATCTGGACTTCGGAAGCACCTGCGGTATGCTGTGCGGAAGTATGGCTAACCCTATGGCACTGAACTATGCCAACGATACTATTCCGGGCGATAATCCATCGGTGAGCTATGCGACCGTATATCCGTTGGGCATGTTCACCCGAGTTATTATAGCCCAATTAATTTTGATGTTTTTCATTTAACTAGCTGATACCATGAGAATATATGAGGAAATAACCCCCGAAATGATTAACAGCGACTTGCGTTATCTGGAGTTACTGTCACACAATTTTCCTTCAATCGCTTCGGCCAGCACTGAGATAATCAACCTCGAAGCGATATTAAACCTTCCGAAAGGAACAGAACATTTCCTGGCAGACCTGCATGGGGAATACGAAGCTTTCCAACACGTACTGAGAAATGCTTCGGGTGCCATTAAACGTAAGGTCAACGAAATTTTCGGCAACACATTGCGTGAAGCAGAAAAGAAAGAACTCTGCACCCTGATATATTATCCGGAACAGAAACTGCAACTCGTCAAAAGCCAGGAAAAGGATTTGCGAGACTGGTACGTAATTACCCTGAACCAGCTAGTAAGAGTTTGTCAGAACGTTTCTTCCAAATATACCCGTTCGAAAGTGCGTAAGGCCTTGCCGGAAGATTTCTCGTACATCATACAGGAATTGCTGCACGAGAACAGTATGGACCCCAATAAACAGGACTATATCAATGTAATTATCAGTACCATCATCGAAACACACCGTGCTGACGATTTCATTGTAGCCATGTGTAAGCTGATACAACAGCTGACAATAGATATGCTGCATATCTTAGGAGACATCTTCGACAGAGGTCCCGGTCCTCACGTCATTATGGACACGCTGTGCAACTATCATAACTTCGACATTCAATGGGGTAACCATGATATTCTGTGGATGGGAGCTGCATCGGGTAACGACTGCTGTATAGCCAATGTATTGCGTCTGGCCATGCGCTACGGCAACCTGTCGGCGCTGGAAGACGGCTACGGCATCAATCTGCTACCCCTGGCTACCTTCGCCATGGAAGCTTATGCCGATGATCCCTGCACGATTTTCAACCCCAAAGTCGACAAGACCAGCTGTACTTATAACGAGAAAACACTGCGACTGATTGCACAGATGCACAAGGCTATCAGCGTTATCCAGTTCAAGCTGGAAGCTGAGTTGATTAATCGTCATCCTGAATTCGAAATGGAAGACCGGTTACTGCTGCATCATATCGACTTCGACAGAAAAGTATTTGTCCTTGACGGCAAAGACTACGAAATGAAGGACTTCTTCTTCCCTACGCTGGACCCAAAGAATCCTTACCAGCTGACAGAAGAAGAGCAGGATATTGTAGAGAAACTGCATCACTCGTTTGTGGGCAGCGAAAAACTGCGCACCCACATGCATTGCCTGTTCCGCTACGGATGCATGTATAATGTATGCAATTCCAACCTGCTTTTCCATGCTTCCATGCCACTCAACCCGGATGGAACACTGAAAGAGGTAACGATTTTAGGAAAGCAGTATAAGGGAAAAGCCCTGCTCGACAAAGTAGGACATTTGATACGCATCGCTTACTTCTCTGAAGAAAACACCGAGAAGGCACGGTTTGCCCGCGACTATATCTGGTATCTGTGGTGCGGAAAGAACTCGCCTGCTTTCGACAAGAGTAAAATGGCTACATTCGAACGCTACTTCCTTATCGATAAAGAAACGCATAAGGAAATCAAAGGGCATTATTATGCACTGCGGAACGAAGAAGCTGTATGCGATATGATTCTGGACGAATTTGGTGTAGAAGGTGAACACAGACATATCATCAACGGACACGTACCTGTAAAAGCCATGAGCGGAGAGAAACCTATCAAGGCCAATGGTAAGCTGATGGTCATCGATGGCGGATTCTCTAAAGCCTACCAGCCCGAAACAGGTATTGCCGGATATACACTGGTATTCCACTCCAGAGGATTCCAGTTGGTACAGCACGAGCCTTTCACTTCGACCCAGAAAGCCATTGAAGAGGGTCAGGACATCAAGTCTACTATTCAGGTAGTAGAAATGAGTATGAACAGAATGCGTGTTAAGGATACCGACAAGGGCCGTGAACTGAAAATCCAGATTAAGGACCTGAAGAAGCTGCTCGTAGCTTACCGCACCGGAGCAATAAAAGAAAAGCCCAATGTTTAAAATAGCGGAAATCCGATCTACATAAAAAACAGGCTGAACTCCTAATGCTGGAATTCAGCCTGTTTTTTATCCCTGTCTGTCCGCTTTATCTCAAAAAAGATGAATACTGCTCACTAAAAAGATAAAAACTCCGCTCAAACATGATGCATGTTTATCAAGGCAATGATGAACTGCTGATGCACAGACACAAAAAAAATCGGCACAGGCAACTTGCTGTCGCCTATACCGATTTTCTATATTATGCAAACCTGTTATTTTACCAGCTTATTGGTATATGTGTCCGGGAATATAACACTAGGGGTAAAATGCTTGGCCTCTTCAAAATCCATCAATGCATACGACATAATAATAACAACATCGCCCACCTGCACCTTACGTGCAGCAGCACCGTTCAGACAAATGCATCCCGAACCGCGCTCACCCTTAATGATATAAGTTTCAAAACGTTCACCGTTGTTATTGTCTACAATCTGTACCTTTTCGCCTGCAATCATGTTGGCAGCATCCATCAAGTCCTCGTCAATGGTTATACTTCCCATATAATTAAGATTGGCTTCGGTCACCGTAGCACAGTGTATCTTTGATTTCAATACTTCAATCTGCATGGCTCAACCTTTATATTTTATATTGTCAATCAAACGGACCTCACCGCAGAATACCGTAATACAGCCCACGATATAAGAAGAATCGGACCAGTCGGTTACCTGCTGAAGTGTATTGCCATCTACGATTTCGAAGTATTCCATACGCAAACCTTCGGCATTGGCAATGGCAGTTTCAACCATCTGACATGTTTCGGCAAGGGTATGATTCTGAGCATAGCGTACGCTTTCGAATAATGTCTTCGAAATCTGCAAAGCCTGCACACGCTGTTCTGCGCTCAGACGTGTGTTTCGGCTACTCAAAGCCAGACCGTCTTCTTCACGGACAATCGGACATCCTACAATCTCCAGATTGAAAGGATACTTGCGTACCATTTCACGGATAATGGCCAACTGCTGGAAGTCTTTCTCTCCAAAATAAGCGCGAGTTGGCTCAACAATCAAAAATAATTTACTTACAATCTGGCAAACACCGTTAAAATGTCCCGGACGGAACTTACCTTCCATAACAGTATCGAGTGGAGGATAGCTGAATGTACGGGTATCGGGTTCCGGATAAATCTCTTCTACCGAAGGAGCAAACACAAGTGTAGCGCCACATGCCTCGAGCAGTTTACAGTCGGCATCGAGTGTGCGCGGGTATTTCAACAAATCATTTTTATCATTAAACTGGGTAGGATTGACAAAGTCACTCACTACTACCACATCGTTCTCAGCAACCGCACGTTTCACCAGCGAAGCGTGTCCTGCATGTAAAGCTCCCATCGTAGGAACCAGTCCAACAGTCTTGCCTTGGCTGCGAAAAGAGGCTAGTTCTGCCTGCAATTCCTTGATTGTTTGAATTAACTGCATTGTATTTTTAGTATTTATAATATTGGTCTGATTTAAAAACGCGTGCAAAGTAAGCCATTATTTATCACATAACGAAGCAAAAAGCCAATAAAGTTGACTGCCCGGTACAGAATCTGCTTCAGAAAAATAAATAATCACAAATCAGGGCTATTTATAAGGTATCTCAAATCTTTAACAAACTATAAGGAATAATTCGTTACGACAAAACTAGTTTCGCTTTCATTTTTTTTATACCTTTGCAAATCAATATCAGCAACTAAATAATAAACATGAGCGCAAAAAAAGTATTATTTATCACTCAAGAAATAACACCGTATGTATCCGAATCCGAATTAGCATGCATGGGAAGAAAGCTTCCACAGGCTATTCAGGAAAAAGGAAGAGAAATCAGAACCTTTATGCCGAAATGGGGTAATGTGAACGAAAGAAGAAATCAGCTTCACGAAGTAATCCGCCTGTCGGGTATGAATATCATCATCGACGATACGGATCACCCGCTGACTATCAAGGTAGCATCTATCCAGGCAGCACGCATGCAGGTGTATTTCATTGATAATGATGATTACTTCCAACACCGTTTGATGACTGTAGACGAAAACGGAAAAGAATACGAAGATAATGGTGAACGTGCCATTTTTTATGCCAGAGGAGTTTTGGAAACTGTGAAGAAGCTTCGCTGGTGTCCTGATGTTATACACTGTCACGGATGGATGGGCGCTATGGTACCTTTATATATTAAGAAAGCTTACAACGACGAGCCTTCATTCAAAGGGACTAAGGTAGTGTTCTCTTTGTACGAAGATGACTTCAAGTCGAACCTTGCAGCCAACTTCAAAGAGCAGACATTGTTTAAAGATATTACAATGGATGACTTGAAAATGGTGAACGATACTGTGAACTATGAAGAATTGTGCAAGCTGGCCGTTGCTTACTCGGACGGAGTTATCCAGAACAGCCAGAATGTCAATCAAAAGGTTTTGGAGTTTGCCAAATCTATCAATGTCCCTGTATTGGAGTATCAGTCGGAAGATGCCTACGCAGACGCTGTCAACGCTTTCTACGACAAGGTATGACACATACAATGATAAATAACTAAACCCTTAATAAAGAAAAAGATGAAACTCAAATATCTTGGAATGGCCTTTATCGCTGCAATGCTTTATAGCTGCGACGATCAAACTAGCGGAATAGGTCAGTTTATCCCTGACCAGGATAATATACCTGCATTTATTCAGAACTATGATGTTAAAACCAAGTCTGTACTGCAAGATGCCGTGTATGCACGCTCCAGTACTGCATATCTTGGTAAATATACGGACCCGCAATTCGGTGAATTAAGTGCAGACTTCCTGTCGCAAATCAACTGTACCAGTAATTTTGAGTTTCCGGAAACTACTCAAAGGGTAATTTCAACGGAGCTGACATTTGCTTACGAAAGATCGTTTGGAGATTCACTGGCTCCTATGCGGATGGCTATTTACCCACTGACAAAAGCTATTTATGATTATGGTGACAACAAAGATTTGTATTATACAAACTTTGATTTAAATCAGTATTACGATTCCACTCAGGAACCATTGGCCGAAAAGGTTTATACGGCATACGATCCCTCTGTTTCTGATTCACTGAGAGCAACATCCAGTTACACTCCTAGTGTTACTGTTAAGTTGAAAAATGAATTCGGAACTGCTATTTGGGAAAAGTTCAAGGAAAATCCGGAGTACTTCAGGGATTCTAAATCTTTTATCGATAATGTACTGAAAGGATTTTATGTCCAGACAAAACATGGCGACGGATCTATTCTTTACATTGATGCTATAAACTTGAAGTTTACCGTAGAATACCTGGTAAAACGACCTTCGACAAACAAGGTTGACTCTGTCGTAAAAGGCTCTGCTATCTTGGCAGCTTCTAAAGAGGTATTTATTTCTACTCGTATCAAGAATAGTTCTTTGGCAGAAGTCGTAGAAAAAGCCAATCAGTCTGAAAAGTCCAGCTTTATCAAAACTCCTGCTGGTATTTATACTGAAGTAGAACTTCCGTTGGAACAAATGTATGACGAACATGAAACTGATACTCTGAATTCGATTTCAATTTCGTTCACCCGTTTCAACGATTCTTCAAGCTCGCCTTATAAATTCAGTATTCCTACCTATTTGCTGATGATTCGAAAATCGGCATTGGATACATTCTTTGAAGAGAATGAGACTTATGACAACAAGACTTCATTCCTTGCAGCGTATGAGAAAACGTCAAATACATATAGTTTCACCAAAATGAACCGCTTGGTAAGCCATATTTTCTCTGAAATAAGAACTGAAAAAGAAAAAGGGGAAGAAGCTTGGAAAGCTTGGCTGAACAAAGAAGAGAATAAGGATTGGAACAAAGTTGTCTTGATTCCGGTAAAAGGTATCAAAGACGCGAATGAGAATATCATTGCTGTAGAAAACAGTTTGGAAATGTCAAGTTCTGAATTGAAACGCGGAACCGATAGCCGCCCTATCAATATGCAATTGATTTATTCAAGACCTAAAGTGGAAAATAACTAAGAGCTGGTTATCCTGACTTGAGAAAATTTTAATATACAAAGGCTGCTTCAAATAATTTTGGAGTGGCCTTTTTTATATCCTTACCATACTTGATTGAAGGGCTACTTCATTTCTCATTACTCTTACTCCTAAAAATGCGTATGCCCCACGAAATCACTTCGCAGGGCATGCTCAAACTAATAACTAACTAATTTTTTTACTTTGTGGTTACGTAATTTTTATATGACTTAACTGATGCAAAGATACAAAGTATGACATATATTGTCAATCACCATTTGTAGGTATTCTTTACAAAGGCCTTTTATAAGTTATGCATCTTTACATCTTTAAGCTCTACAAGCTTATTCACGATGGCATAAATCGTAAGACCGGCTACCGAATGTATTTCCAGCTTACGGGCTATATTACGCCGATGGGTAATGACTGTATGTATGGACAAGAAAAGCTGTTCGGCAATCTCTTTGTTGGTCATTCCCTTCACCACACAACGGATGATTTCTTTCTCGCGCTGGCTCAATGCACCTTGTCCATCCTCTTCTTCCTCTTCCTCCTGAACGTTTAGCAGTCCGGCTATCTTGGTACCAAGCAAGTCTACATCATCAAACAAGCCAAACGATTCGTCATATTCCTTCAGCGAGGATGTATTTACTACACCATATACCATGGCTACAAGTTTTGTTTCAGAAGAAGGATAAGCTTCCTTAAAAGCATCTATATCAAACCATCCTTCGAATTGAGGATTTATCACCAGCAGGTGTGGCTGGTGTCCTTCCATACAATGTTGCAATGCCTCTTTCGATGTGATTTCCGTTATCTGGACGTGCACATCAGGCAAGCGTCTTAACAGAACTGTCAAACCATTGCGTACGATTGGCGATGATTCGGCAATTGCGATACAAATTATGTCGGGTAATTTCATACAACCTCCTTTTCCAGTTCCATTACGGCGGGGACAAACAAATAATCTTCTACCTTGTTATGCAAAGCCAGTTCTTCTTCGCAGCTGAAAACATCGAATAATGTTGCATTCAGCAGCTGGTTGTCTCCTTTCGACGGGTAATATTTGATAATAATATTTTTAAGCTCAGTAAGCTTGGCGTTAATCTGGTCATGATGGCTGGCAAAAACTTTGATGCTGAACTCTGGCATGCGGGTACCACTGAGTAATCCTTCAACATATTTGAAAACTTTCTGGTTCTCGTATTCCATGTGCTTCCTTACTTCAGCTACATAAGCATCAAAGAACTGGATAATCAAGAAAGCTACTTCATCTTCTGTAGAACAATCGATAGCTTCAATAAGCTTGCGCCGTATGGTAGGCAACTGGAATCCCAGAAAATACTGATGCGACTGTTTCAGATAGTTCATCAATGCTGTAACCGATAATCCTTCTACGTGGTCTTGCATACGGTCATGGTCGTTGACCAGAAAGTTCACCACAGCCAGAAAGGTATGACAGTCTACCCCATTAGCCTTGCAGACTTCATTTACATTCTGGTCCCCAAATCCCAGAGGTACTCCAAAGCGACTCAATACCTGCAACAAGGTATAGTTTTCACAAATCAAATCGCTCATTTTGTCAGTAGACTTATAAATTCGTGATCTAAACATATAATCCATAATTTTTCTTCACAAAATAAGTTAATATTATAAATTCTGGCAATCCCAATTTGTAGGTAATTTCAGGTTTCTACTTGCCACTCGTCTTACAAATATAATCTAAAAAAGCTAGATTTGAATATTTTCTTCTTTATGCTTAAATTTGTAGTATCAATCTTATAATATAACAACTATGAATAATTTTAGTTTTCAGAATCCTACAAAATTAATCTTCGGGAAAAATACCATTTCTCAAATAAGCAACGAAATTCCATCAGGAAGTAAAGTTATGGTTACTTTCGGAGGTGGAAGCGTTCGTAAAAACGGTGTATACGACCAGGTAAAACAAGCATTGGAAAAATACGATACGGTTGAATTCTGGGGTATTGAACCTAATCCTTCTATTGAAACACTCCGCAAAGCAATAGCTTTGGGTAAGGAAGAAAAAGTCAATTTTCTGTTGGCTGTAGGTGGAGGTTCTGTCATTGATGGTACCAAACTCATCTCAGCAGGTATTCTTTACGATGGTGATGCTTGGGATTTGGTGAAGAAAGGCGCTGCACAGCACACTTTACCCCTAGGTACAGTGCTGACTATTCCTGCTACAGGATCAGAAATGAATAATGGAGCTGTTATTTCTTGCCATGAAACCAAGGAAAAATATCCGTTCTTCTCTAACTTCCCTAAATTTTCTGTTCTGGATCCACAGGTAACTTACTCAATCCCTCCTTATCAAATTGCTTGTGGACTGGCAGATACATTTGTTCATGTACTGGAACAGTATCTGACAAAAACGAATGAATCTCGCATCATGGACAGATGGTCTGAAAGTGTTTTACAAACTCTTATCGAAATAGCTCCACGCATCCGCGAAAATCAGCAGGATTATCAGACCATGGCAGATTTCATGATGTCAGCTACAATGGGATTAAACGGATTTTTGGCTATGGGTGTTACAGAAGACTGGGCAACACACATGATTGGACATGAGCTGACTGCACTTACCGGACTGACTCATGGTAACACGCTTGCAATTGTCATGCCGGGAACAATGAAAGTCCTGCAGCAACAGAAAAAAGGTAAAATCCTGCAATTCGGTGAACGTGTGTTCCACGTAACAGAAGGAAGCGAAAACGAACGAATTCTCTTGACTATTGAAAAAACTGAAGAGTTCTTCAAGTCTTTGGGACTTAGCACTCGCTTGAGTGAAGAACATATCGGAATGGATGTCATCGAAGAAATTGCATCACGTTTTAATGCACGCAATGTAAAATTCGGTGAAGATGGTCTGGTAACTGGAGATGTTGCAAAAGAAATCCTTATGTGTGTTCGCTAGTAAGTATTCGGCCAACTACAGGTATTAAACCTTTATATACAACAATAGCGAC
>CAJKDC010000086.1 GCA_905198575.1 uncultured Bacteroides sp.
CAGTCGCTATTGTTGTATATAAAGGTTTAATACCTGTAGTTGGCCGAATACTTACAGTTTTGATGCAAGTTTATCAAATAAATGACACACTTAAAAACTACCCTTAAATGAAATATAGTACACCCAAAGGGATAAAACACAATTCACCGGATAACACAAATGAGCTACCAACAGCATTAAAACGCAACAAAAAAAGCCGTTTTAACCTGCTCCTGCACAGATTAAAACGACTTTTCTATATTTACAGTTTAAACTTATCTAACCTGGATAACCAAATAGCGTGACACACTCCAGAAAGCATTTGGATTCTTGATTTTCAGAACCAACTGGTTTTTATCATCCTTAACCAGTTCATATGAACCTTCAGGGTGAGTAGTCAGCAATTCTGCACGCTTAGAATAAAGTTTAATTTCTTTATCCGTACGGATGTCAATCTTAGTAAAGTAATCCTTATTAAAGTCACCATTTTTCAAGACATCCCCTTTCTGCAGAATCTTCTGGTCTTTCAATTCAGACTTTGTACCGAATACATACCAAGCTGTATTCAGCGCTTTATCCTGGCTTGCCACCGTCTTAGCCTTTGCTTCGTTCTCGGCAGTAAGGTCTTCTACGTTTTTATTCAAACCTACAACAGCCTCATCAAGTTCGGCAATACGGATATTCTTCGAAGCCAGTTCGGCCTGCAGTGTCTCAATCTGCTGCTGTTTTTCGGCCAACTCTTTATTCAGGTTTTGCAGCGCCTTTTTTAACTGAGCAGACTGGTATTTGCTATTTTTCAACTGCTTTTCCAAAGCAGCAATCTGTTCACGGTTCGATTTCAGTTTTTCACTAATAAAACGAATATCATCTTTCACCTTGCTGGCAGCCGACTGATTCTCAATGCCACCATTGAGGTTCACACGATTTTCAGCCTCGTTGATTTCGCGGAACCCTTCTTGAATTTCATTGAAAGCTCCCATAATTTCATCCAACTCGGCATTGCGGGTAGACAATTCAATCATCAAAGAATCATTCTGCGCCTGTAAAGCACTCTTGTTTTGAGCTCCGTTGTCACATGAAGCCAATGCAGCTACACATAACGAAAATAAAACAACTTTTTTCATAAGCCTCAAATATTTATTAGTTTTAATTATCTTTCCCAGCCAATACTATCACAAACTCACCTCTAGGCTCATTTGCCGTGAAATGAGCAATGACCTCCTGCAGCGTACCGCGTACACATTCTTCATGCACCTTCGAAATTTCACGGCAGACAGCTACCTGACGCTCTGCTCCAAAAAATTCGGTAAACTGTGTCAGTGTCTTAACTACACGATAGGGGGATTCATAGAAAATCATGGTACGTGTTTCTTCCTGCAATGCTGTCAGTCGCGTAACACGACCTTTTTTCTGAGGCAAAAAGCCTTCGAAACAAAACCGGTCATTGGGCAGACCAGACATCACCAAGGCCGGAACAAAAGCCGTCGCACCGGGCAAACACTCTACTTCTACCCCATTCCGTACACATTCACGAACCAACAAGAAACCCGGGTCAGAAATAGCCGGCGTTCCAGCGTCCGAAATCAAGGCTACAGTTTCGCCAGCCTGTATCCGCTGCGCAAGGGCCTCTACCGTACGGTGCTCATTAAACTTATGATGTGACTGCATGGCATTCTTAATCTCAAAATGCTTCAACAAGATACCCGAGGTACGTGTATCTTCGGCCAAGATTAAGTCGGCCTCTTTTAAAACCTTTATGGCGCGAAATGTCATGTCGTCCAAATTACCTACCGGAGTAGGTACTACATATAGCTTTCCCATATTTTATTGATAGTATTGAATAAGGCAAAGTTAAAAATAATCTGTTTTAAGCCTATAAATGGATACAATATTTAACAATGGCACACTAAACAACAAGCAATTTCCTGCGTTTTTATAGAAAAAAGAAGATTTGGAAACTTTTTTAGTGCATAAATTGTAATTTTGTGACCGACATGTATTTACAATAACTCTATTTAAATTCTTCATAATTTTATGGTAGTTTTTTCTGAAGACCACATACACGAGACCAACCGACGCGGACGGATTGAAGTTATTTGCGGCTCAATGTTTTCCGGTAAGACGGAAGAGCTGATTCGCAGACTAAAGCGTGCCAGCTTTGCCAAACAGCGCGTAGAAATATTCAAGCCATCCATCGATACCCGTTATTCTGAAGAAAAAGTCGTTTCGCACGACAGCAATTCCATTCAGTCTACCCCCGTGGACTCTTCCGGCTCTATCCTGCTGTTTACATCCGAGATTGATGTAGTGGGAATTGACGAAGCACAATTTTTCGATGAAGGGCTGGTTGATGTATGCAACGAGCTGGCCAATAACGGAGTAAGGGTAATTATTGCCGGACTGGATATGGACTACAAAGGAATACCTTTTGGCCCGATACCGGCACTGTGCGCCATAGCCGATGAAGTTACCAAAGTACACGCCATCTGTGTCCGTTGTGGAGATCTGGCTTATATCTCTCACCGTACCATAGCCAACGACAAAAGAGTGTTGCTGGGAGAAAAGACCGAATACGAGCCTCTTTGCAGAAGATGCTACCAGAAATCGATGAAAGAAGAACATCCCTAATAAAAAATAATATTATGTTTACCGAAAAGAAAATTACCTTCGATAGTTTCATCCGAGGTATACTTACAGGAGCCATCATCATTGGTGTACTCTATATGCTGAACCGGTTGAGCAGTGTCCTGCTGCCTTTCTTTATCGCCTGGCTCATCGCCTACCTGATGTATCCGGCTGTAATATTTACGCAAAACAAGCTGCGAATAAAAAACAGAGCCTTGTCCATCATCCTTGTCTTGCTGGGAATTCTGGTTGTCATCACAACTGCCAGTCTCTTCTTAGTCCCTCCCATGATAGAAGAGTTTGCCAAACTGAAAGATTTGCTGGCCGATTTCTTTGTAGAAGGAAGCCGGAAAGCGCAAATTCCAGGAACTGTGGCACACTTCATTCAGGAGCATATTGACATGAAGTGGATATACAACAATCTAAGCAGCAGCAACATGACAGGAACCATCAAGGAAATCATGTCGCAGATGTGGTCTATCATTTCTACCTCTTACAATGTCATTATGTGGATTGTAACCGGATTCATCATGCTACTGTATCTCTTTTTCATTCTGCTGGATTACGAGGAAATTGCCGACGGATGGGTAAAACTGATTCCTGCCAAACATCAGGGATTCATCGTACAGCTGGTCAATGACGTAAAATTCAGTATGAACCAGTATTTCAGAGGACAAGCATTGGTTGCATTTCTGGTCGGTATACTTTTCAGCATCGGTTTTCTGATTATAGATTTTCCGATGGCTATCGGACTGGGACTTTTCATCGGACTACTTAATATGGTACCCTATCTGCAAATCATCGGCTTTATCCCAACCATCCTGCTGGCATTGCTGAAAGCTGCTGATACCGGCGAGAATTTCTGGTGGATATGCTTCTGCGCTTTACTGGTGTTCTGTATCGTACAGCTCATTCAGGATACAGTACTGGTTCCTAAAATTATGGGAAAAATTACCGGACTGAACCCGGCCATCATTCTGCTTTCGCTTTCAATATGGGGTTCACTCATGGGCATGCTGGGTATGATTATTGCTTTACCATGCACCACACTGCTTCTGTCATACTACCAGCGGTACATCAAACGGCAAGACCGTAAATTCAATCAAAGTTTAAATCAACCTCAAGAAACAGAATAAAAAAATCCGCTTTAGCTCTGTGATGCTAAAGCGGATTTTTTATCCTAACTAACGGCGGATTCGTTTCCACCACAAATAATAACCTGTAAGCGGTAAAGCTCCTCCAATCAGACAGGCGATGAAATATATTACTTTCGTTATCCATCCGCCCCACGAGCCTGTATGAAAAGCATAAAAATAGCCTTTCAGTTTCTGCCGCAGAGGTTTGTCTTCAAAACGTGAAGTACTTTCTATTGCCCCTGAACGCTTGTCATAATCTACCTGGTCCAACTTACGCATGCTTCCGGGCGTATTCTTGGCAACATAGGCAGCACGTGTATCCAGCTGGATATAATGATAGGCCGGATAAGCCTGTTGCAAGGCTGGTAATAAAACATCCCAAACGGTAAAATCGAAGGTCCGTTTTTTATTTTCGCTTTTCTTATGCGGCACTTCCTCCTTTATTGCTACAGCAGTTTCTTTTCCACCGATAAGATTGTATGTCATACTTCTCCACCAGGAAAAAGACCATGTCAGTCCGGTTAAAGCCATAACCAGCAAAAACAAAGTAGCATAAAAACCTAGCGATACATGTACATCGTACCAGAAACGGCGCATTCCCTTGTTGTAAGCTACACAAAGCCTGTTTTTCAATGAACGCATAGTGCGAGGCAGCCATAACACCAGTCCGCTAATCAGAATCACCACCATAAAAAGGGTACTGAATCCCACTACGTATTTGCCGATACTGCCCTTACCTTTGGCAGCCGGCGCATCCATCACCCAGCGGTGAAGCTTCTTCACGGTCTGAAAGAAAGAAGACTGCTCTATCCAGCCATTTACCTGTCCGTTGTAAGGATTCACACTCAACGTTTTTCTTCCGGCATTCCGGAAACCAATCACACAAGCAGCTTCCGGGTCCTGAAAATACTGTATGGACGACAATTGCAAGGAATCGGGTATTTGCTGTCCAACGATTTCCAGCAAACGTGAAGGCGGCAAAGCCATTGCTCCCTCCTGCCGTTCCACTTTATACAAGTGGCTGTTCAAGCTTTTGACAATCTCTTGTTCAAAAACCAAAATCGCACCACTGAAACAGATGATTGAAATAATAATCCCCAACGGAAGTGACAACCATAAATGGAGTTCCTTCATTACTTTTCTCACAGTCATATCCTCTTCTCAATCAATTACCTTAATACTATATCTTTTTTACTGCAGCACAGTCAGTTTACCGATTCCGCTAATCTGGGTCGCAGCCACATTAAGTCCCTTGGTTGCTTCAGCTGTCTCGGTATCAATTACATATACAGCCGGCTGTGCTCCGTCGGTTGTAGTCACTGCTACGTATACTTTTCCATCTTCACTATACGGAGTATTTCCAAATCCCGAAAGCACATCAGCAGAAGGCAAACCGGTTACATAAGTCAGTGTCTGCTCTTCGCCCTTGTAAATGGCCAGTTCTTTGGCCGTAAATCCGCTTTCAGTCAATGGTCTGTCATACATCATCAGCAGAAAATTATCATCCCCTACATGCCAGCAACGCAAGAAAGATTTTCCACCAGATGCAGCTTCGATATTGAAATAGTAATCGGGGTCAAAATCTTCTGTACCGGCCTTAATGCGTACTACACCTGCAGGCAAGGTAGTCTTTTGCACATCTGCTGTCATCGTTTTGGCATAGCTGGGTGAAAAAACATAAATATCACCGTTATCGGCAGCCCAGATGGTCTGATAATACTGCGACTTCATGCGCCCGCATGCATAACTGATTTTATCGGTTTTTATCAACTTCTTATTGGTGAAAGTTTCGTCGGTAAAGATAGCTATCCAAGCTTCGTTGGGATATTGTGTCCACTGCAGTTCTCCTTTTTCATACGCGCTACTGCCACTGCCACCATCTTCTGTCTTTACCAATTCCGGATAAACAACGTATTTTCCGTTCTCGGCCTTTACACCATATTTACTCAATCCCATCGGGACTGCTGCACTAAAGATTTTATCTCCTACCTGCAAGATTCCTGCCAATGTAACATATTCCCCGTTACCCAAGAAATTTTCTGAAAGAATGGTCTCCTGATTGGTGGTGTGTGTCTCCTTCTTCACATCCAAATAAGAGAATAGAAAACCTTGCGGCAGATAACCATTTTCATCGGCCAGATTTGTCCCCATATCCCCTACCGAAGATGTGATGATATAATCTTTATAGATACCATAGGTCGTAAAACGCTTAATCTCGTACACATTGTCGCGTTCTTCTACTTTACCGGATGCATTCAGTACGTACGAAGAAGTAACCCCTGCATTGCCTTGATTATAGGCCAGACGATACAAATATTCATCCTTATAAAATACCCACTGCGTACCACTCTCGGTAGTAAGTCCATTATTCACTGTACTTACCGAACCTTCTGCCAGGCTATTTGCTGTCAGCAGATAATTTGCTTCTTGCGCCGTAGCAGCAACAACATAACTGGATAAAGCCTCTCCGTCTGGTGTATCACCAGAATTATCAGTAGACGGATTTGACGAGTCCGGAATTTGTTCTTCCGAACAGGAGGTAAACAGGTTTCCCACACATAACATAGCAGCCAAAGCTCCCAAACAATATTTCTTTTTCATGCCTAATATATTTTTTATCGATAGTTATAAATCAATTATTTGCTTCCTAAATAAATGCGAACCTTTCCATAAAAGGCTCTCCCCGCCTTCTGCAGGCTGAAGTTATCGTACAGTTTTTCGTTTGTAAAGTTTCTGCACTCGAACGACAGGTTATAACGCCCGTTCTTTATGCTGTAGCTCACCGTCAGATTATGCGAGAACTGAGTGGGAACCACAAATTTATTGGTGGACGAATCTCCCAGTTTTTCGGAGTACAATGGGAAACTGTGCATATACAAGTTATCGTAAGTCACCGTCAGCTGATTTCCCTTGCATCCCAGATTGTGCCAGAAAAAACTTACATCAGCATTGGCAAAACGATAAGGCAGGTTGGGCATACGTGCTCCGTACGTCAGATTTTCCTGCAGTGTACCGCTTCCTATGGTCTTCACATTATCACGTACATCCATCTGCGTATAATTACCACCCAGACTCAGCCATTTGGAGAATCCGTAACGGGCAGAAAGATTATAACCTTTGGTTTCTACACGTCCGTGATTTTCGTAAGTGGCTCCTGTACGGCCACCGCTCAAGTCTACAATGCTACGCTGTATATAGTCTTTGGTATTGCGGTATACCAGACCACCTTCTACATAAATAGCATGTTTCCCAAATTGCTTGTTCCAGCTCATGCTGATGTTTACATTGTGACTGTTTTCCGGACGAAGCGTTACTTTTCCTTCTTCCAAATCCTCGTCACCAAACATTTCTTCGTTCGACGGCAAACGGTAAGCTTTCTCATACGAAAGTTTGGCCTGCAAACTCTTCAAGAAAATATATGTACCCGCTGCACCATATCCCAATGCACTGACCGAACTGGTTACTCGATTATAGACATCACCGCTTGTAGTGGCTGCCATCGGACCGGCATTGAACTGATTGTAGTATTTTCCGAAAACCGACAGATTCCATTTTTCAGAGGGCATCAGCCGATAAGACAGGCCACTGATATTCTTACGTGTTTCCTTAGGAATGGCATTAGCCTCATCATCACTGCTGGCATCTGTACGGTTGATGTTGTCACGATGAAAAGTATTCAATACATGATTGAAGGTAAATGTATGTGCATGACCAATACGGTAATTTGCGGTAAACGTAGCATTCCAGTTGTTATTATCCGAACGGGTATTCTGGTAAGACTGTTCACCCGGCGATGTACGCGGACGCATTTCTCCACGCCAGTTATACTCATAAGAAGCCGTATCTACATTATTTGTTATATTCTTGTTATAATTGGCAGTCAGCACTACCTCCAAGCCCTTCACCAGCAAATTACGCTTGCGATACTCCAACGATGGCATCACCGAATATCCGTCACGATATTTTCCACCGAAAACAACCTCCTGAATAACTCCCGTCTGAATTTCCTTATAGAAACGAGAGTAAGTCAGTCCCAGCAATAAACGGTCGGCCCAAGGCTTGTCTACCACACCAACTTTTCCTACAATCGCCTCGTTGTGATAATTGTCGTGGAAGCGTTTCACATGCTCCACCTTTTTCTTGTTGATAGCACCTGTGGTAAAGTCTTTTACAGGTGTATCTACATAATAGTCGTTGTCCGAGTAGTTTTGAAACGCATTGATTTCATAAATCAGTCCATTCTTAAAAGTCTGTCCGAAATTAACATACGATTTATGGGTATTAAACGAACCGTAGGAATAAGAAGCATCCAAGAACCATTTACGCTGATTCTTTTTGGTGATGATATTGATAACTCCTCCCAGCGCATCGGTACCAAAACCAACGGGTACAACCCCCTTGTACACTTCGATACGTTCTGCAAAGTTCACAGGAATGTTATTCAGTCCGAAAGAGCTTCCCACTCCCTCCTGCGGCACTCCGTCGATAAAAATCTTGATGTGTTTGCCAGAGAAACCGTCCATCATCAGCTGCATGTCCGACCCTACACCGCCCGATTCCCGCAATTTCAGCCCAGGAGCCTGCGACAAAGCTTCACTCAGACTCTGCGTAGAATTCTGCAAAGCCTTGGTATCTACCGCTACAGCATTGAATGCTGAACGCTTTACACGACTTACGCCATTGGATACCACTACTACTTCATCCAACTCCGTAACAGAAGATTTGAGAATAATCGTTTTCCTTGTATGCGAACCTGCCTGAACTGCAATTTTATGTTCGACCGTTTCGAAGCCTACAGCCGAAACAACCAGCGTATAGGCACCGGCAGGAGCTTCCAGGCAGAATCCTCCCCTCTCGTCAGTCATACATCCGTATGATGTACCTTTCAAATAAACGGTTACAAAATCGGCAGCCGACTTGTCTTCCAAAAGAACTTTCCCAGTTAACACGCCCTGATGCTGTGCCCATACAGGAATGCAATTCAATACAAAAAATAGCGTAATCAATGATATACGCAATAATGTTCTTAATCTGTTTTCTGTTTTCATCTATTTTACCCGATACCTATTATCATTTTGTCAATGCAAAGTTATTTTGAATGAAGAAGTCACACAATCGCAAATTTTAGGTATAATAAATCCGATTCGAAAAATGAAAATCAACCTTCATTAATCATTTATAGGTATATTAGCCCCTTATCTGAAAAAAAATCCATATATTGTGAACAAACCTTGAAAGTGCCGAACTATCAACGGCTTACTTTTGTTTATAGGAAAAACATACAGAAACATGAAAAGTAAATTATTCGCATTCGTCCTGGCTTGTAGTACAATAAGCCTCATCCCTTCTGCAACCAACGCTTGCACAGGAATCACACTCAGAAGCAGCAATCAAAATCCTATTCTGGCACGCACCATCGAATGGGGCGGCAGTGACTTGAACAGCCAGTATGTTATCGTACCGCGTAACTATACACAGCAATCGTACATTCCGGGCGGTACAGACGGAATGAAATTCACTTCACGCTACGGATATGCCGGACTGGCTGTAGAACAGAAGGAATTCATCGCTGAAGGAATCAACGAAGAAGGACTTTCGGCAGGTCTTTTCTACTTTCCCCGCTACGGACAGTATGAAGCATACAGTCCGGAACTGAAAAACAGCTCGATAGCCGACCTGCAACTGGTTCCTTATATATTGGGATGCTGTAAAACGATAGAAGATGTAAAAAAAGCTGTAAAGCAGGTTCACGTCATAGCTATCGACCCACGTGCGTCTACCGTACACTGGCGTTTCGCCGACCTGTCGGGCAAACAAGTTGTTTTGGAAATAACTAATGGAGAAGCTCATTTCTTCGACAACGAACTGGGCGTACTGACCAACTCTCCGGGATTTGAATGGCAGATGACCAATCTGAACAATTATGTAAGCTTACTTCCCGGAAGCGCTCCGGCACAGAAACTGGACAGCATTCAGCTTACCTCTTTCGGTGTAGGAAGTGGTTTCTACGGCCTGCCGGGTGATATTACCCCTCCTTCACGATTTGTACGTGCAGCCTTCTATCAGGCTACAACTCCTAAACTGGATACAGAAGAAAAGACCGTACAGCAGTGTTTCCAGATTCTGAATAATTTCGATATTCCCATCGGAATTGAATTCCAGAAAGGACAGCAACCTACGGACCTGCCCAGTGCTACTCAATGGACTTCTGCAACGGATATAGCTAACCGACGGATATATTATCGCAGCATGCATAACAGTGCTATCCGCTGCATTGATTTAAAAAACATCGATTTTAGCCGTATAACGTATCAAGCAACTCCTCTTGATACTCAAAAAGAACAACCGATAGAGTATATCCAAATCAAATAAACAGTCCAATACTACGGGGTGATTATGAAAACTCCGTAGTATCCATAAAAAAATTAAGAGCATAACCTACTGTTATACAAGGGATAACAAAACACTCCTTCAAAAACAACAAAAAAATTATCTGCAAAATTTTGCAGGTTTCGAAAAAAGTACTACCTTTGCACTCGCAATCAGGAAATGACTGCAAGATTAAAGGTTTGATTCGCTAGCTCAGCAGGTAGAGCACAACACTTTTAATGTTGGGGTCCTGGGTTCGAGCCCCAGGCGGATCACCAAAGAAGGTCTTCAGCAATGAAGACCTTTTCTTTTCAAAGACATTCACTGCCTCTGATGCTCAATCAGTTATCCATTCTTTTGAGGCAGTATATAAGGTGGTAACACCATCAAAAAAAACGAGAAAAAGCGACACACTTGGACGTAAAAAGCCCCTTGGGGACGGATTTTGTGTTACCGTAGCTGTGTTACCAATCTCACAAATGTGTTACCATTATGAGTAAGTACGTAAGATTATTCTTCAACCGGAAGAAAAAAGCCACATCAACAGTGGCAGGAGCCATTGAAATCGTAGTTTGCCTACAAAGAGAACGCTGTTATTTTCATTCAGGACATAACGTCACCCTCGACCAATGGGAGAATGGAATGGTAGTTAATCATCCGCGTGCCGTTGTTATCAATGAGGCAATCCAAAAGAAAGTAACAGAGTTCGAGCATATTCTTATAGCCATGCAGGTAAATAAGGATGATATGACCATTGCCCAATTCAAGACATACCTAAGTGCAGACGGTGGCAATCGCCGTAACTTCATGGCATGGCTCAGGGAGCGTATCAATAACCGTCCGCTTCGCGAAGGAACTCGAAAAGGGCATATAACCACATACAAGGCACTTGAACGATTCGGCAAGTTCAAAACCTTTGATGATGTAACCTTGCAACATATCTATCAGTTCGACCTTTTCATAAGGGAGGAAAAAACTTGTACGATGAAAGGGAAGCCAATCATCAGAAGTCAGGCTGCCATCCATAACTATCACAAACGGTTCAAGTCGTATGTGGCCGAAGCTTTCCGTCTAGGACTTATTAAGGAAAATCCATACGAGCGTTTTCAAGATAAACGTGGAGAGAAAAGCGACCGTCCTCACCTCACCGAAGCACAACTGAAAAAGCTAATCCGCATGCGGGAAGAAAGCACGGATGCCGTAATGAACAAGTATCTTGACTTCTTCCTTTTCCAGACTTTTACAGGCATGGCATACAGCGATGCCAAATCGTTCGATTATGAACAGCACATTGTCACCATTGACGGCAAAGATTACATTGACGGGCATCGTATAAAGACAGGAAATGAGTTTGTTACTCCAGTCCTGCCAATCACACGAAAGATATTGGAACGTAACAATTACAAGATGGAAATAACCTCCAATCAGAAATACAACCAGTTTCTCAAAGGCGTCGGTTTGGCTCTTGGTTGTTCCTTCCCTTTAACCACGCATATTGCCCGCCATACATTCGCCTGTACGGTGGCTCTCGGACAAGGTATATCCAAAGAGGTGTTACAATTTATGATGGGGCATACCTCAATAAAGACAACTGAAATCTATGCAAAGTTGCCGATGCAATATGTATCACAGAATATCGGGGATAAGATGTTCAGGGCGTGGAAGTAAAATTTCAAGAAGGAGATGATAAAAGGCATCTCCTTCTTGATTGTTATTTAAGCAGATGGCAAATTAACGATAATTACTTGTCAAGGAATTATCTTTTGTCATTATAAAACAGGCTTTTGGACGCTTTGAGAAACAATGGCGGTACAAAAAAGGGAAAAATGAGCCTTGAAATGCTGATTTTTGCCTGTCAACGAAGGTTCTTTAAGGTATTTGTATTACCTTTCCTCTAAAAAGAAAAATCCCCCGCTCTTATATTCGTATGTAACTTACT
>CAJKDC010000087.1 GCA_905198575.1 uncultured Bacteroides sp.
TTTATTTACCGCCAAAGCCGCTTAGGCTTGGCGAATTTTTAACGAACTATTGTATAATTGAAATAGATGGAAAAAGAACAGACAGAAAAAGTGAATGCAGGTCTTATTTATGGCTTGAATGACCGTCCTCCTGTAAAGGATGCTATTTTTGCAGCTTTGCAGCATTTGTTGGCAATCTTTGTAGCTATTATTACTCCTCCGTTGATTATTGCAGGAGCATTGAAACTGGATTTGGAAACTACAGGATATCTGGTTTCCATGGCATTGTTTGCTTCGGGTATTTCAACTTTTATACAATGTCGTAAACTTGGTCCGATAGGATGTGGCTTGCTTTGTATTCAGGGTACTAGCTTCTCGTTTATCGGTCCTATCATTTCGGCAGGATTAACCGGAGGGCTGGCAACTGTCTTTGGAGCTTGTATTGCAGCATCTACAATGGAAATGCTTATAAGTCGCGTACTGAAGTACACCCGTAAAATTATTACTCCACTTGTATCAGGTATTGTTGTTACCCTTATCGGTATGAGTTTGATTAAAGTCGGTATCTCAGCTTGTGGTGGAGGTGCTGTTGCACAGGCTAATGGTACTTTCGGCTCTTTACGTTATGTTGGTTTGTCGGCATTGGTACTGGTTTTGATTATCTTCTTTAACCGAAGCAATAACCGTTATCTGCGCATGAGCTCTATCGTTATAGGTTTGATTGTTGGGTATGTAGTTTCTTGGTTTATGGGAATGGTTGATTTTTCTTCTGTTCAAAGTTATGGAGGCTTTAATTTACCACTTCCGTTCCGTTATGGCTTGTCTTTTGATATATCTTCTTTTATCGCACTAGGAATTGTGTATGTGATAACTGCCATCGAGGCTTATGGAGATATAACCGCCAATTCTCTTATTTCCGGAGAACCGGTAGAAGGAGAAGCTTTTGTGAAAAGAGCGTCTGGAGGTATATTAGCCGATGGTTTCAACTCTATGTTGGCCGGCTTCCTTAACTCATTCCCTAATTCTATTTTCGCTCAAAACAATGGAATGATACAGCTTACGGGAGTAGCAAGTCGATATGTGGGTTATTACATTGCCGGCTTTCTGATTATATTAGGATTGTTCCCAGCCGTAGGCCTTGTTTTTTCATTAATGCCTGAACCGGTACTTGGAGGTGCAACTCTATTGATGTTTGGAACAGTAGCTGCTGCAGGTATCCGTATTATCGCTGCACAGAAGATTGACCGTAAGGCTACTTTGGTTATGGCACTGAGTTTTTCTTTGGGATTAAGTGTAGAACTTGTTCCAGAAATCCTGTCACAATTGCCCGAAACCATTCGTAATATCTTCGCTTCTGGTATTACTACTGGTGGTGTGACAGCTATTTTGTCTAATATCTTGATTCGTATTAAAGAAGAATAATAAAAAAAGGTGATTGATTCTTATTGAGTCAATCACCAAAATTTGTTTTGCAAGGCATTATATTCAAATCCTACATTTCTAAGTGTTGCCAGCAAATTTTCTTTGTTAACATTCATATCATCACAAAGCTCATCTAGAGAAGCATATTCATCTCTTAGTTTCATGTTGATGAAGCTAAAAAGCATCATCGGATCTTTAGGTAATTCCATACTGTAAATACTTTTTTATTTTTCGGCGCAAATTTACAATAAAAAAGTTATCTTTGACGCATTCTAAATATTATAAACTTGAAAATATGAAAAAAATTTCCTCATCCCTTTGTTGGTCATTGGCAGGTACAGCTTTGGCTGTTAGCGCTACATCATGTGGCAGTCAGAAGAAGGAGACTGCTCAGAAGCCATATAATATTGTTTATATCATGACAGATGACCATACGGCTCAAATGATGAGTTGTTATGACACGCGTTATATTGAAACGCCTAATTTGGACCGTATTGCTCGGGATGGGGTACGTTTTACCAACAGCTTTGTAGCCAACTCTTTGAGTGGTCCAAGCCGTGCATGTCTTTTTACGGGTAAGCATAGTCATGCAAATGGTTTTACAGACAATACAACTTGTGTGTTCGACGGTTCACAGCAAACTATGCCTAAGTTGCTTCAGAAAGCTGGATATGAAACAGCTGTCATTGGAAAATGGCATTTGGAGAGCTTGCCTACCGGCTTTGATTACTGGGAAATAGTGCCTGGTCAAGGCGATTATTATCAGCCTCGCTTTATAACGATGAACAATGATACGATAACCAAAGACGGGTATCTTACCAATGTAATTACCGATATGAGTTTGGATTGGATGGAGAATCAGCGTAATAAGGAAAAACCTTTTTGCTTGTTTATTCATCATAAAGCAATCCACCGCAACTGGTTGCCAGAGTTGAAGTATCTGTCTTTATATGAAGATAAAACCTTCCCGTTACCAGATAATTTTTACGATACCTACGAAGGACGTGAAGCTGCAGCAGCCCAGGAAATGAGTATTTTGCAGGATATGGATATTATTTACGATACAAAAATGTATCGCAAAGATAAAGATTCACGTCTGAAAGCAACATACGAAGATTATATAGGCCGTCTGAAACCAGAGGAACGAAAAATATACGATGCTTTTTATGAGCCGCTTATTGAAGAGTTTTATAAGAAGAATCCTAAAGGTAAAGAACTGGCCGAATGGAAGTATCAGCGTTATATGCGTGACTATGCTAAAGTTGTGAAGTCACTGGATGACAATGTGGGACGTGTACTGGATTATTTGGAAGAAAAAGGTATGCTGGATAATACATTGGTGGTTTACACATCCGACCAAGGTTTTTATATGGGTGAACACGGATGGTTCGACAAACGTTTTATGTACGAAGAATCCATGCGCACTCCTTTGCTGATGCATTTGCCTAAAGGTTTTGATAAACGGGGAGATATACCTCAGATGGTACAGAACATAGATCATGCCGCTACATTCCTTGATTTGGCAGGTGTTCCTGTTCCTGAGGATATTCATGGTGTTTCAGTATTGCCTTTGTTGAGAGGTGAAGAACCGAAAGACTGGAGAAAATCGCTTTATTATCATTTTTATGAATATCCGGCAGAGCATATGGTTAAACGCCATTATGGAGTTCGAACTGAACAATATAAGTTGATACATTTCTACAATGACATTGACTGCTGGGAGCTGTATGATTTGAAGGCTGATCCTCACGAAATGCATAATCTGTATGGCAGCAAAGGATATGAAGAAATTACAGAAACACTGAAAAAAGAATTGGTTCGTTTGCAGAATCAGTATAAAGATACAGCTGCTTTGAAACTGAATGGCTTTTAAATAAACAATAATAATGGATAGGGTGGAGGCTCATAACTTTTCGAAGGATGTTGATGAAACATTATTGCAACTGATAGACTTGCCATACGATGACTTGATTGCATTTTTGGAAGACTATGCAAACAGCCATCCGGAGTTTTGTGCTGCTTTGCACCAGAGATTACATGGAAGTGATGAGCCTCCTGTCCTTAAAAAGTCTTTTTCTGAGCAAATTGATATTGCTTTCAGAAAATACTATTATCCTTCTGCCGAGCTTATTGTTACAGACGACAGCTTACGTATGAATGAGCTTTCTTCACAGTTGCAAGTCTTTCTGCAGCATGCGTTGGAAGCCGTGAGCTGTAAAAATTACGAAGATGCTGCATCTATAGGTTTGGCTATTCTTCGGTCCGCCGGTAATTATTGGGTTAATGATACTTTAGAAACCTACTATGATGAGGAATTTCCACTAGCTTGTGATTGCCAGGATGCTGCGAATCTTTTATTGGAGGTTTGTAAGCAGTGTAAACAAGTGTCCCTTTTACAGCAAATATGGGCTGAATTGCTTTTAGTAGCCGATTTAGATTTATTTCGGGGAAGCTCTGTAATGGATTTCTCTGAATTTTTGGCTCATGTAGCTGTTCTTATTCTTCCATTTGATGAGGCTTTGTCCTACCTGAATCGTGTTATAGACCAGAAAGCGGAAAGCGGAATCGCTGTATCTCCTCTAGTTTTGCTGAAACTAGAATTCTTGAAACAAAACAAAGCTGATTTTTTATCTGTCTGCTGGAAATACATTCATCTTCCCAGAGTGCGTGAATGGTATGTCGACTGGTTATTAAAAAACAGCCGCTTTGAGGATGCATTACGTATCTTGTCGGAGGGAATATCTTTGATTAAAGACGATGGATTCCGTTCCAGAGCCTACCTGCTGTCTTGGCTGAAGAAGAAAATGTCAATCTATGAAACACAGAAGAATTCAGCTTGCGTTATAGAAGTTGCACACGAACTATTTGTTCTCTCTGAAGAAAAACTACCTTATTACAGGATTTTGAAAAAATGGATAGATGGCACTGTCTGGGATAACTTTCTCGCCGGTTTATTGAAAGAAGTAACTTTTTCTACTGATATCAGAGGCAGAAACGAACTGGTCGAGATTTATTTGGAAGAAAAAAAATACCCTGCGTTGTTTCAGATGCTATCGGTTCATACTCCTGACCGGCTTATGATTTTACTGTATTATGTTTCTTTTCTTCAGAAATATTCTACTGCCGAATTGTTGCGTTTTTTGCAGGAAGAGCTAAGATATGTAGTAGAGGAAAAATACGGGGCCAATCTATTCCCTCTTCTGCGAACAGCATTCCGGACTATCAGTACGTTGCCAGGCGGTTTTGAAGTAATCCATGCTTTATTGTCCGAGTTTGAATGGAAATATCGGGGAAGAGCTTCCTTTATATTGGAGCTTAAAGATTTAAGAGATGTGTATTTGGAAAAATAAAAAAACTGTCCGAGAAATCACTTCTCAGACAGTCTAAGCATTCAGTTATCTAATGGATTGATAACAATTTATATATATATAAGAGAGTGTTTGGTTCGTAAAATAATTATCTGCCGCCACCAAGAGCTTGATAAAGACTGATTACGCTCTGTATTTCTTGGAACCGGTTGGAAACCTGAGCCAGTTGAGCATTCAACAGAGTCTGGCGAGCGGTAAGTACCTCCAGATAATTAGTTGTACCATAGTCCATAAGCAGTGTTGTGCTCTTAAGTGCTGTCTCTAACGCATTAACCTGCTTCTGATATAAAGTCGTTTTCTCCTTGCAGGTCTGGTATACGGTGAGCGCATCGTTTACTTCTGCACCAGCATTCAGTAAAGTTTGCTGGAAGCTGAGGCTGGCCTGTTCTTGTTGAGCTTTTGCTATGCGGAGATTGGCAATATTTTGTCCTCTGTTAAATAAAGGCATTGTCAGCTGGCCGATAGCAGTGGCTATGAACTTAGCCGGATTTATAATCATTGAACCTGCACTGTTTGTCCATCCGGCACTACCACTCAGAACAATACTAGGGTAGAAAGCCGAACGTGCCTGATTGGTTACATAAAATGCTGCTTCCAGTGTGCGTTCTGCCGACCGTACGTCTGGACGGTTAGAAAGCATCTGTACAGGAACTCCGACAGACAAGTCTTCTGGCATTTTCTGGTCTGCCAGTTTTCCACGCTCGTAGTTGTGAGGGGGTTCGGCAAGCAAGAGTGCCATGCTGTTTTGAGTTTGGTTTATCTGGTCTTTCAAATCAAGAACAGAAGTTTGTACAGAATAGTAAGTTGCTTCCATCTGTGATACACCAGCTTCGTTATACTGACCGGCATTCATCAATGCACGTGCCGAAGCGACAGTTTCTTTCCATGCCTCTTCTGTCTGTTGTGAAAGAGCCAACTGTTCGTCAAGCATAAGCAGAGTATAATAGATATTGGCTACACTTGCTATGAGTTGTGAGCGTACAGCTTGCTTGTAGTCAATGCTCTGTGCATAGAGTGCCTGTGCCTGCTTCTTGGAGTTTCTCATTCTTCCAAAAATATCAAGCTCCCAGCTGGCGGTCAGTGGCAACTGATAGGTCTGCGAAGCTTTCTGCTTGTCAAAGCTGCTGACTGTTCCCTGAGGTGCTAGTGCAAATGAAGGTAAGAAAGCCAGTTTCGATGCCAGCAAGGAAGCTTGTGCCTGTTCGATGTTTAACTGTGCCGATTGGTAATCGGTATTGTTTTGTAAGGCTTGTTCAATAAGTGTCTGGAGATAAGGGTCTGTAAAGACCTCTTTCCAGTCTGTATTGCCAAAGTTCGTAGTATCCGAAACTTGAATACTTTCGCCATATAGGCTGTCCGACACGGTTTCTGCCGGTTTATATTTGGTATAAATACCACAACTGCTGAACGTCGCAGACGATATCGTTGCTGTCAGTACAACTGCTGCAGTAGAAAATAGATTCTTTTTCATTAATTATTCAGTTTTGCCCGGGACGATAAGACCGTCCCGGCAAGGTTATTAATTTTCTTTATTGAATGCACTTCTTTCTTCAAGACTGCGCTCACGTTCCAGCTGGACTTGCGGGTCTATTTCCACTTGCATAGGTTTGCGGATCTTTTCCTGCAGGTATTCGAAAGTTATATAGAATACCGGAACAACAAAGAGCAAGGCCAATGTACCGATAAGCATACCTCCTACAACACCTGTACCAAGTGAACTGTTACCATTTGCACCTGCACCAGTAGCAAACATAAGCGGAATCATACCGAATATCATGGTAAGTACAGTCATCAGGATAGGGCGGAAACGTGCCTGAGCTGCAGAGTATGCAGATTCGATGATGCCCATACCTTTACGACGGCGTTCTACGGCAAACTCGGTAATCAGGATGGCAGTCTTCGAAAGCAAACCGATAAGCATGATAACACCTGTCTGCAGGTAGATGTTGTTCTCAAGTCCGAATAGTTTCGCAAACAAGAAGCTACCCATCAAACCGAACGGAACAGAAAGGATAACGGCCAGCGGAATCAGGAAGCTTTCATACAAGCATGAAAGGATAAGATAAATAAGTACCACACAGATTATATAAACGAATACTGTCTTGGCACCACCACTTTGTGCTTCCTCACGTGCTATACCACCATACTCATATCCGTATCCGGTAGGAAGGGTCTGGGCTGCAACTTCTTTGATAGCATTCTGTACTTCACCTGAAGAGTAACCCATCTTGCCGTTTACATTCACGTTGATAGAGCTGTACAAGTTGAATCGTTTGGCAACTTCGGCACCCAGTACATTCTTCAAGGTTACGAACTGACCGACAGATGCCATTTCAGAACCATTGCGGATATACATATTATTAAGCGACTGCTCATCCAGACGATACTCCGGAGAAGCCTGAAGCATTACACGATAAACTTTACCAAATTCATTGTAGTTAGATACATAAGAGCCACCGCAGTAACTTCCTAGGACAGAAAGTACATCTGAAGGAGAAATACCAGCACGTTTACATTTTGCAGCATCCACATCCACTGCAATCTGAGGATAGTTCATCGCGTAAGATGTATATGCCATGTCTACTTCCGGGCGTTGGTTCAGTGCTCCGAGGAATTTCATTACATTGCCATAGAATACAGACATATCACCTCCGGTCTTATCCTGCATGTTCAGTTCGATGGAGTTACCCATACCATAACCAGGAATCATACCCGTCTGGAAGCAGAAAATCTGGGCGTCTTTAATTTGGGCAAATTTGGCATTAAGACGAGCCAATACAGCTTCTGCAGAATGCTCTTTTCCTTTTCGCTCACCCCATGTCTTTAGTTTGACAATACATGTTCCGTATGATGTACCTTGTCCTGATATCAGTCCGTAACCGGATGTTGTCATGTAGTGTTGAATTTCAGGAGTTTCTTTGAGAATCTCTTTCACTTTCTCCATTACGCTTACGGTTTCGACCAGTGTGCTACCCGGAGCTGTGCCGATGTTAACCATCAGTGTACCTTGGTCTTCCTGTGGAACAAGACCAGTCTTTGTAGTCTTCATGAAGAATACCAGCAGTACGATTGAGATGATGAGAGAAGCCCATACCATCCATCTGTGGTGTATTGCAAACATGACTCCCTTTTTGTATTTGCCCATCATGGCATTGAAAGAGGTATTATATGCAGCTCGAACTCGTCCGTTGAAACTTTTTGCACTCTTTGTTCCATCAGAGGGTTTCATCATTACAGCGCAGAGAGCAGGACAAAGAACCAAGGCACAAATCATAGACAAACCTACAGAGGTTGCCATGGTAACACCAAACTGTGTATAGAAGATACCTGATGTTCCACCCATGAATGTTACAGGGATAAATACGGCCATAAACACACAAGTACATGAAATGATGGCCATTGTTACATCGCTCATTGCATCTTTTGTTGCCAGATACGGTGAGGTATAACCGGAGTCAAATTTCTCCTGTACGGCTTCTACCACCACAATCGCATCGTCCACTACAGTACCGATAGCCAGCACCAGTGCAAACAAGGTAAGGATATTGATACTGAATCCGGCTGCAACCAGGCAGGCAAATGTACCTATAAGTGATACTATGATTGCGATAGAAGGAATCAGCGTACTCTTGAAATCCTGCAGGAAGAAATAAACGACAAGGATTACCAGGATGATAGCAATTACAAGCGTTTCGATTACATTGTAAATAGATGCGTAAAGGAAGTCATTCGAACTCATCATCTGAATAAATTCCACACCCGGAGGAAGCAGTTCAGACATTTCTTCCAAACGTTTTGAAATCGCATTATTTACTTCTGTTGCATTGGCTCCTGCTACCTGGAAAGCAAGGAATGTTACACCCGGGCGGTCATTAACTTCACCATGGAAGCTGTATGACAAACGTCCCAGTTCAACTTTTGCAATGTCTTTTAGACGTAATACAGAACCGTCGGCATTGGAACGGATGACAATGTCATCGAACTGGTTAACGGTTTTCAGACGGCCTTTGTATTTCAGCGCGTACTGGAATACATTGGGTGAGTTCTCTCCCAGTGTTCCGGCCGGAGCTTCAATATTCTGTTCGCCAAGAGCTGCTGTAACGTCTGCGGGCACAAGTCCGTACTGGGCCATCAGTTCCGGATTCAGCCATATACGCATACTGTAGGTATCACCCAAAAGAGTTGCATCACCTACACCCTCAATACGCTTGATTTCCGGGATTACGTTAATATCCAGATAGTTGGCGAGGAATGTTTCATCGTATCGTCCGTCTGTACTGACCAGTGATGTAATCTGCAAGAAGCTGGTCTGTCTTTTTGAAGTAGAAACACCGATTTTGGTTACTTCCGAAGGCAAAAGACCTTGCGCTTTTGATACACGGTTCTGTACGTTGACAGCTGCCATGTCCGGGTCAGTCCCTTGCTTGAAGAAAACCTGAATCTGTGCTGTACCAGAGTTAGTGGCAGTTGATGTAATGTACATCATGTTTTCTACACCGTTGATGCTTTCCTCCAGTGGCATGATGACACTGCTCATTACAGCATCTGCGCTGGCACCAGTATAAGTTGCATCTACAGTAACTGTAGGAGGTGCAATGTCAGGATACTGTTCTACCGGCAATGATATGAGTGAGATAAATCCCACCAATAAAATTACGATGGAGATGGAGATAGCCATCACCGGTCGTTTTATAAATATATTTCCTTTCATTTTTATCTGAAATCTTTATGTACCTTAAAATGTGATTTCTATATATTGGCTTATTTTACTTGAGTACCTTCACGAAGAAGTCCGGCGCCTTTGGCAACAATTTCATCACCGGTATTCAGCCCTTCGAGTACGATGTATTCACGTCCATCGTTATAAGGAGCCACTTTGATTAGTGTAGAAACAGCTTTACCGTCTACTACCTTAAATACAGAAATCTTGTCTTGCTGTTTCACTGTAGCTTCTTGTGGGATAATGATATACTTGTTGTAAGTAGCAGGAATCACTACCTTACCGGATGCTCCACTCAGAAGAAGTCCCTTTTCATTTGGGAAAACGGCACGCACGCCTACAGAACCTGTTTGTGTATCAATTACACCACTGATAGATTCTATTTTACCTTTTTCAGCATAGGTCGTTCCGTTATTCAGTTTAAGTGTAATTTCCGGCATTTTGGTAAGTGCTTCTTCTACAGAGCCATATTGGCGTACCATATCGAGAACCTGATTTTCTGTCATAGAGAAATACACATACATTTCCGAATTGTCGGATACTGTTGTAAGGGGTTCTGCGATAGTAGGGCCCACTAGCGCACCTACACGGTAAGGAAGCATTCCAACGACGCCGTTACTTGGACTTTTTATCTCAGTGTAAGAGAGGTTGTTTCTGGCATTTACTTCCTGAGCTTCAGCTTGAGCCAATTGAGCTTTTGCCGTAAGATATTGATTTTCTGAAGTCTTTAATGTAAAGTTTGAAACAACTTTGTTTGCATAAAGCTCTTTGTTACTATTGTAGGTAAGCTCTGCTGTAGCAAGAGCTGCATTAGCCGATTTCACGTTAGCTTCGGCTGTGTTGAGAGCTGCCTTGTAGGGTACTTGGTCGATAATGAAAAGTACTTGTCCTTTTTTTACCTTTTCACCTTCTGTTACGCATAACCGCTGTATCGTACCGGAAACTTGAGGCATAATGTTTATATCCTGACGTCCGCGGATTGTTGCAGAATAGCCTGTCTCTACAGTCTTGTCTGCTACTTCTACACGCATTGTTTCATATCCGCCGACAGGCATTGCTGCCTGCTCTTTCTGTCCACAAGATGTGAACCATACTGTACTGCCAACTACTCCCATCAGTTGCAACCATTTCATGTTTACTGTTATCATATCATCTTTTAACTTTAAAAAAACGTGACAAATATACATCCTTTATGGTTGAGGCTGGTGTTCATAATTTCTTTAAGGTTATTCAAAAACGGAACAATGGCTTCCCTTTGTGTTATATTAACGATTTATGGGATGAGTGTAAAGTTCGCTTAAAAATTATGCTAAGTTATTATAAATTATTACTTTTACGTATGTGTAAAAATATTGGGATATGGAGATATTTAGGCTTCCGGAATCAGAATTATTCATAACAGGAACAGGCCATTCGGGCGTATTTATAGCAGGACAGATAATAAAAGCGTATAATTATGCCATTTTATTTTGCAATAGCGGATATGCTTGTATTGAGATTGAGTTTAACAGATATTCTATAACTAAGGATACGCAAGTTATTATTACAGCAGGAACGTACGTACAAGGTATAGAGGTTTCTGAGGATTTCAATTGTTCCTATATATATTTCAAGCAGAGTGTATACGATGAGGTGACTTCCCGGTTGGAGCCGTCGTTTACATTTTTCTTGAAAGAGTACCCTTGCGTAAAATTATCAGAGAAAGGTGTAAAGAAGATTACGCTTGTGATGCAGATCATGGATGCTTATTATCGTGAAAAGGATAATTGTTACAGGGCCGAGATCTTTAAGAATTACATTCAAAGTATGTTGTATGATATATATGATAAAACAAGAACGCTTTTTAAAATAGAAAAATCTGAGAATATAGGCCGAAAAGAAGAGTTGTTTGTGAAGTTCATAAATCTAGTCTATAAACATAGCCCCGAAGAGCGTGAAGTCAGCTTTTATGCTGGTGAATTGCATATTACGGCAAGGTATCTTTCGGCTATTGTTCAAAGCATAGCAGAAACTTCGGCTAAAGAACTGATTGATAAACATTCAATACGTGCAATAAAAGTTCTGCTTAAATCTACAAATAAGTCTATTCAAACAATATCTTATGAGCTCCGGTTTCCTGACCAGTCTTTATTTGCGAGATATTTCAAAAAACACACTGGAATGACTCCTTTAGAATATAGGGCGAAGTAGATTGCTTTCGCCGGTGTGTTTGTGACGTATCTTTATTATGAGGAATGTTTTTCATTTTTAAGCTGAAGTTTTCTCATAATTGTGGTGCAGGTTGGTCATAAAAGTGATAAACTTGGGCCGTACCGACATATTTTCACTGTTGCAAAGTTGATTGTTACGCGCACGCGTATATTTAAAATGTATCATTCTGTAGCCTTCTGGAAATGTAAGAAGGAAATCCTGCTGTATAACATATTTGATAATCAGTGATTTATGTGTAAATTACAAAA
>CAJKDC010000088.1 GCA_905198575.1 uncultured Bacteroides sp.
GTCGCTATTGTTGTATATAAAGGTTTAATACCTGTAGTTGGCCGAATACTTACGATTCTTTTTATTTGGTTATGAAGTCTTGAGGTGAGTATATGCTATTTTTTAATATGGAACTTTATTGAACAAAAAAACGGTTACTTTGTGTGAAGTAACCGTTTTTTCGAATTTAAAAGCTTTATTATTCTGCTTTTTCTGTTTCAGTGTTGTTGTTTTCAGGAGCTGTTGTTGTAGCAGCAGGCTGTTCTTCTTGCTGAGGAGCAGCAAATCCTGAAGGAGCATTCAGCGGGTTGGTTTTCTGTTCCTGCAATGCTTTGTTCATCATTACAGATTCTTCAACAGAAGTGGTTGGGATAACGTAAGAGATTGCGATGCTTACGACAACCATAAAAATAGCCAATCCCCAAGTTAATTTTTCGATAAAGTCTGTAGTTTTGCGTACACCCATGATTTGGTTTGATGCTGCAAAGCTAGACGACAAGCCTCCACCTTTAGAATTTTGTACCAATACAACAAAACACATCAGTAAGGCAGCTAGAACCATTAATCCTACTAATAATAGATACATTTTCTTTTATTTTGATTTAGCGTTAATAATCAGTTTTTCTAGAAACCTAATTTGGTCTGCAAAGTAAACATTTTTTTTTGGATATTTCAAATTTAATTTTTTAATAATTTCCAGTGCTTTCTCGTATCGCTGTTGTTTTATGTAAATTTTAGCCAATGTTTCTGTGAAGAAGCTTTCTTCGTTTTCTTCTTCCAAAGGCATGGGTGTTTCTTTATCCATTGTCAGAGAAGAAGTTTCGGTCGGTTTCTCTTGTCGGGAAGAAGGAGAATCGCATGCCGTTTGTTCCAGAAATGAGTCGATTAAATCTTGTCCTTTCATAGCGGGAACTGATTGAGCAGAATCATTTGGCTGATCAGCATTGCTGAGTAAGACGTTTGAGTAGTCTACACTGATCTCCATAGGGATAGAATTCTCTGTTTCCTTGGTAGGCTCTTGCTCACGTTCGCATGACTCTGCCAAGAAACGATCAATTAAGTCTAATGTTCTACTGCTGCTGTTTGTAGCAGTATGTTCTGTTTGAGCAGTTTTGGACAGAGTGAATTTTTTACCTTCTATGAAATAAAACAGAATACTCAGATCTGCCATATAAAGAGCATTTCTCTTAAGTTCTTCTTTGAAAGAAGGGTCGTTTAGCAAATATAGGTTTTTGAGATATAATAAGCGTGCTGTCTGAAAATAAGGGTATTGATCGATCATCTCCTTCAATTCAAACAGCGTTTCCTGATTTAGCTTATCTGGATGTGCAATCCAGTTTTGTAGGTTTAAGTTCATCGTTTCCTTGTTTACCAGTTAGCTACAGTTGCATTGAAAATCTGTTCTACAATTTCCTTGATCATCTGGTTTACCAATTCCTCCTGTACACTGGAAAGTTGCTGGCTAGAGTTATATTCTCGGCTGGACGAGAACTGCTGTTCAAAATCTTCTGCGTGGTTGGCGTTATTGACAAAGCGGACGTTAACTGTCATTCTTAATTCGGCCATTGTAGAATAACCATCTGAACCAACTCCCTTGTTGTAGGCATCGTAGTTTGTAATTTCACCCGATAACTGTAGGTCTCCATTGTTTTTAACCTGTTTCAACCGAGTTTGTTGCATGTACATATCTTGCAGAGCCGTATTGAACATAGATTCCATTGGGCCCCATACAAAAGCCTGCGAGCGGTTGGGGAAGTTTTCGAAAGAAATGGTTTTTGTTTTTTCGTAATTGATAGATGAACCATTAAATTTATACGAAACCGTACATGCTGATACGATGCAAAGCGTTACAACCAGCAGGTTGCTGCAAATAATTTTCCCTGATTTAATCCAAGCCATATTCTTTTATTTTTCTATATAATGTTCTTTCTGATATTTTTAAATCCTGTGCTGCATTTTTTCTTCTGCCTTTATGCTTTTCCAAAGCTTTTTTTATCATTTCCTTTTCCACTTCATCCAGCGACAGGTTTTCTTCAATATATTCTTCCGTATCTTGTATTTCGGCATTAGCCTGTTTATGTTCTATTTGCGGTAAAATATTGATGTTTGAAACGGGGGTAATTCCAGTTACGTTAGTTTCTGTTTTGACCGGTTGTGCCACCATGCTTACCGGAGTTTCCGGAATAAAATGTACGGCAGTTTCTGTTGTATGTCCTGCCGGAACACTACCTCTTTCGGCCATGATATTGTGTACCAGTTTTTTTAGCTCGTTTACATCATTCCGCAAGTCGAATAATACTTTGTATAATATTTCCCGTTCTGTTTCAAAGCTTTTACTGTCTTTGCCGGCATAGCCAGACAAAAGAGCCGGATACATGACTGCTGTCGGTTCCTCTGGAATGTAATGCTTTAAAATATCAGCAGTTATATCCCGGTTAGTTTCAATGATAGAAATCTGTTCGGTGATATTTTTCAATTGTCTGACATTTCCCGGCCATGAGTAAGAAATGAGCAGTTGTTTGGCTTCTTCGTTCAGCTGAATGGCAGGCATATGATATTTCTCTGCAAAGTCGTTTGCAAATTTTCTGAAAAGCAATGGAATGTCCTCTTGTCTTTCCCTTAATGGAGCAACTTTAATGGGAACAGTGTTCAGACGGTAGAATAAGTCTTCTCTGAATTTCCCTTCAGCAATGGCAGCCGAGAAATCCACGTTAGTGGCAGCTACAATTCTCACATCTGTCTTAAGAACTTTTGATGATCCGACTTTCATATATTCGCCCGTTTCAAGTACGCGAAGCAAGCGTGCTTGTGTGGACATCGGTAATTCGCCAACTTCGTCTAGGAAGATTGTGCCACCGTTAGCTTCGGCAAAATAACCGTTTCTGTCACTTATGGCACCCGTGAAGGCTCCTTTTTCGTGGCCAAATAGTTCGGAGTCAATTGTTCCCTCAGGGATAGCTCCACAGTTGACGGCAATATAGGGGCCATGTTTTCGGCGGCTGAACTGATGAATGATTTGTGGAAAATTCTCTTTTCCAACACCGCTTTCACCTGTAACTAATACAGAAAGGTCTGTAGGAGCTACTTGTATGGCAATATCAATGGCTCTGTTCAAACTTTCATTGTTTCCTATAATGCCGAAACGTAATTTAATATTCTGGATTTCTGCTTTTATCATGGTTCTATCTTTCGTTTGTTGCCATCGTACAAAATTACAAAATCATTGCGATAACACAAGCGTATTCTCAGGATGAAAGACTTTTCTTCCATTAATTAAAGTATATTATAGATTGCTGTTTGGAATTGCTTGCAATACGCTCTGGATAAAGGGATTGATAGGTAATGCGAGATAAAATTGGTTATATTGTCAAAAAAACAGGCTGATATTTCGTATTGTAGGACTTTGCGTTTGTTCGCCATCATAAACTTTCTTATCTTTGCAGTCATTTACAATACGTTATTAGTATATTTATGGTAAAGAAAATACTTTGTTTTTTATTTATATCTCTATTCCTTTGCGTAGGTCAGATCTTTGCACAAATACATGGAGTTGTAACGGATAAGGATACCGGAGAGCCAATTCCTTATTTGAATGTGTATTATGAAGGTAAAGGAGTAGGAGTTATCACTGATATCGACGGAAAATATGCTATAACGTATCATGCGGGATGGAATAAACTTACTTTTTCTTTTGTAGGTTACGTAACTCAACAAGTAACTGTTTCTGCTAAAACTGGAGAACTTAACATTAAAATGGCTTCCGAAGACCAGATGTTGGCTGAAGTTGTAGTTAAACCTAAGAAAGAGAAATATTCTCGAAAGAATAATCCAGCTGTAGAGCTGATGAAGAAGGTGGTTAAATCTAAAAAGGTCAGTGATTTGAAAGTCAATGACTTTTTCAATTATAACAAATACCAGAAGATAACGCTTTCGCTGAATAATATTACGGCTGACTCGTTGAAAGAATCCAAACTGTTTCAGAAATATCCTTTCTTTAAAGATCAGGTAGAATATTGTGCCGAAACCGGAAAGAATATTTTGCCGCTTTCAGTGGATGAAACAGTAACTCAAAAAATATATCGTAAAGATCCGGAATCGGAGAAAAATATCATCAAAGGTATGAACTCATCGGGTGTGAATGAGCTGTTCAATACAGGTGATATGCTGACTACGGTGCTTAAAGATGTATTTCAGGATGTGAATATATACCAGGACAGAGTTCGTTTGCTGCAATATCCATTAGATAGTCCGGTGTCTGATAATGGTATTTCTTTTTATAAGTATTACATCATGGATACTGTATACGTCGAGAAAGATAAATGCTTTCATTTGACGTTTGTCCCCAACCATTCTCAGGATTTTGGATTTACAGGTCATCTGTATATTTTGGCCGATTCTACTTTTCGTGTGAAACAATGTAAGCTTAATCTGCCTAAAAAGACAGATATTAACTTTGTGGACAATTTGAGTATTGACCAGAAGTTTGAGGAATTGCCTACTGGTGAATGGGTTTTGAAAGATGATGACATGATTTGTGAACTTACGTTCTTTAAGGCGCTTGGGCATTATCAGGTAAGGCGTACAACCCGCTATACAGATTATAGTTTTGAACCTTTGCCCGATAAGCTTTTCAATAAGAAAGGATCAGAGATAAAGGATGTAAACGCAATGATGCGTGGAGATGAGTTCTGGAGTGAATATCGTCAGACTGAATTGACCAAATCAGAAGGTAAAATGGATCAGTTTGTTGATAATCTGACTAAGATAAAAGGATTTAAGTATGCTATTTTTGTATTGAAAGCCTTTATCGAAAACTTTGTGGAAACAGGAACGAAAGATCATCCCAGCAAAGTGGATATAGGTCCTATTAATACTGTTATCAGTAATAACTATATTGATGGATGGCGTTTGCGAGCTTCTGCGCAGACTACTGCCAATTTGCATCCACACCTTTTTCTGAAAGGTTATTATGCATACGGCTTTAAAGACCAAAAGTCTAAATATATGGCAGAAGTAGAATATTCATTTAATAAGAAAGAATATTTACCTCGAGAATTCCCAAAGAATTCACTGACATTCACTTATAAGTATGATAACTCTGTTCCATCGGATAAATATATCAGTACTGATAAGGATAATGTGTTTACCGCTTGGAAGGTTTGTACGGTAGACCAGTACAATTATGAACGTAAGGCTTCGGTGAAGTATGAGCTTGAACAGGAAACCGGTTTAAAGACAACCGTGTCGTTATCGCATGTGAACTACGAACCGTGTGGTAAGTTGTTTTACCGGACCATGGCTGGTGAGCAGGCTTTACAGCAGGCTATCAGTAATGGAACAATAAGTGGAAATGAGTTTATTTCATCGCCATATAATGTACATGATATTACCATGGCTGAAGCTACAGTAGGCTTGCGTTATGCACCGGGAGAAACATTCGTCAATACCAAGCAACGCCGTATACCGGTTAATTTTGATGCTCCAGTGTTTACTTTGACACATACTGTAGGTGTCAAAGGTATTTTGGGCTCTGACTATCATTATAATATGACCGAAGCTGGTATCTACAAGCGTTTGTGGTTAGGCTCATGGGGAAATATAGATACCTATGTTAAGGGTGGTGTGCAGTGGAATCGTGTTCCGTTCCCGTTGCTTATCATGCCTGCTGCCAATTTGTCGTATATCATTCAGAATGAGACTTTCAACTTGATAAACAATATGGAGTTCCTGAATGACCGTTATGCCTCATTGGATGTATCCTGGAATATGCAAGGTAAGATCTTTAACCGTATTCCCTTGCTTCAGAAACTGAAATGGCGTGAATTTATTGGGGTGAAATGTTTGTGGGGAACCTTGACAGACAAGAATAATCCTTATTTGCCTCAAAATCAGAATGACCCTTATTTAATGATGTTCCCCGGTCATTATAATGCTGCAGGTCAGTATAGCACCTCCAGCTATGTTATGGACCCTAAGAAGCCTTATGTAGAGGTAATTGCCGGTATCCATAACATATTCAAGCTGTTGCATGTGGAATATGTACGTCGTCTGACTTATAATGAACTTCCTACTGCAAGTAAGTGGGGAATCCGATTTATGATACGTACTGTATTCTGATTTATTACTGATTTAAAATTACTATATTATATTAGACATGAATGATATTTGTTGTATAGGTCATATCACCTTGGATAAGATTGTGACTCCAAAGAAGACAACTTACATGCCAGGTGGTACGTCCTATTATTTTTCACATGGAATCAGACATCTGGAACATGCTGAAAATTATAAACTTGTTACGGCATTGGCACCTAGTGAATACCAGTCGGTAGATGAAATCAGAGCATTAGGGGTACAGGTAAAGGTGATTCCCAGCAAGCATACGGTTTATTTTGAAAATACGTATGGAGAGAATCAAGATAACCGTACCCAGCGCGTCTTGGCTAAGGCTGATCCGTTTGCTGTTGAACACCTTCAGGACGAAGAAGCTCGTTATTTCCATTTGGGAAGTTTGTTGTCGGACGATTTTCCGTTGGAATTGGTTAAATACTTATCAGCTAAAGGTACATTAAGCGTAGATGCGCAAGGTTACTTGCGCGAGGTACGTGGTGAAAAAGTTTTTGCTGTTGACTGGACTGAGAAACTTGAAGCGCTGAAGTATATTGATATTTTGAAAGTAAACGAGCACGAAGCGGAAGTTATTACCGGATATACAGACCCTAAACAAGCTGCCATGCAGTTGGCTGCGTGGGGAGTGAAAGAGGTTTTGCTTACGTTAGGTAGTTTGGGCTCATTGATATATGCAAACGGTGTGTTTTATAAGATTCCAGCATATCCTCCACGTGAAGTAGTCGACGCAACAGGATGTGGTGATACCTATGTTATGGGATATCTGTACAAACGTAATCAGGGAGCTGATTATATGGAAGCCGGTTGTTTTGCCGCTGCTATATCTACGCTTAAGCTGGAGGCATCAGGACCTTTTTCGGGAACAGAGCAGGAAGCTATGGAACTGATAAGCAATAGCTCTTTAAAACCTTCTGTTCTTGTAGATTAATAAATCACATATTGGATAATATAGAAAAGTCGGAAAACAACGATGTTTATACGGTGTTTTCCGACTTTTCTTTTTTTGTTATTTCAGGTATTTCTGCATACCTTCTGTAGCATATGTAAATAGCTTATCATTTCCGTTGTCGCAAATAAAGAAGGCATCTATATCAGGATTTTTAGCGCAAACAGCTTTGGCTGAATCTAGTCCTAATACCATAAATGCAGTTGCATAAGCATCGGCTGTAGCACAATCTTTTGCAATAACTGTTGCAGAAAGAATATTGTGCTGGATGGGGTAGCCGGTATGTGGGTTTATAGTGTGTGCATATTTTTTGCCATCTTTATAATAAAAGTTTCTGTAGTTGCCTGATGTAGCAATGCCGACATTTGTAACCGTTACTACGGTATGCAACTCCTGATTTACAGACAAAGAGTCGTCTACAGGCTTATTAATCCCGATACGCCAGTTATTCATTTGTGGGTTCTGTCCTTTTACTACTACTTCACCGCCAATATCTACCATGTAATTTTTGATACCTTTGCTGTCTAACAGGCGGGCAACGCAATCTACACCGTATCCTTTGGCTATTGAGCTACAGTCTAGAATTACGCGGGGGTCTTTCTTGATTATTTTTCCGTTTACAAGGTCTATTTTGTCTATTCCTACAAAATTCAATAGGCTATCGATGGTAAGTGAATCTACATTGGCTGCATTTTTGAAACCAAATCCCCAAGCATTAACCAGTGGGGCAACTGTAATATCAAAGGCTCCGTGAGTTTCGGCTGAAATTTCTTTAGACAGCTTAAAAACATCAGCAAACATTTGGTCAACGCTGTCTGAGCTGTTTTCATTGATTTTTGTAATTACAGAAGCTTTGTTGAATGGAGATAAGGAGAAGTCTACTTTTTTCAATTCTTCTTCTATCTCTGCATGTAAATCAGTTTTTGATTGGTACGTTATTTTGTATAATGTGCCAAATATCATGCCTTGATTTGTTTGGAAAGGAGCTTGTTTTCTCAATATAAGTATGGTACCAACAATCAGTACCAGTAAAAAAGGCAATTGCCATTTTAAGTTTCTCTTACTCATTGTTTAAGTATTTAGTTAGTAACCTAATAAATGTTCAATTAAAATTTTTGTTCCGATGCCAATCAGTACAATTCCTCCCACAATTTCCATGCGGAAACGAAAGCGTTTACCAAAAGTTACTCCGATTATACTTCCTGCCAATGACATTAGGAAAGAAGCTATACCTATCATGCCGATAGGCCCTAGAACAGCTTTGAATCCATTCATCTGCATGAATGCAAATGTAACTCCTACAGCCAGTGCATCGATACTGGTAGCTACAGCCAAAGTTAAAATTACTTTTAGCTTAGTGGGGTTAAAGCTGCATTCTTCTTCATTTTTGCATCCTTCTTTTATCATTCTGATACCGAGGAAAGCCAGCAAGGCAAAAGCAATCCAGTGATCATAATCTTGTATGAGCGAAGCAAACTGAAAAGCAGCCAGCCAGCCTATAAGAGGCATAAGCGCCTGAAACAATCCGAAGAAAAATGCCATTTTAGCAAATACAGGCCAATTATACCGTTTTAGGATGATTCCACTGGCAATTGATACAGTAAAACAGTCAACTCCCAGGCTGATGGCAAATAAAATAGTTTCAAAAAGTGTCATAACAGATGTATCGGTATATAATAGATCAAACTATAAGAAACTCCAAATCCTGTTTTGGTATTTTTCCCGAATCCGGGGATATACCATGGTTCTGTATTGTATCCTTTCTCAAGGTTAAGCATTGATTTGTATCGGAGACTCCATCCCATACAAAAATTTTTATAAACCTTGACATGAATACCTGCTACCACTTCCAGCCAGTGTGCACTACTGGTTATTCCATGATAGCTTCCGCTTATAGAGGTATTACCAAACGTAGGGTCTGTCGTAGGAGGAATATCCACGTCATAGCTGAAACTGGAAAAACCATAGCGAAGACCTCCATAGATATATCCTGGCAGATGTGTTTTTTTATGGAAAAAATTATAATCTGCTCCTATGCGAAAATAAGGTGCACTCATTTTATAGTGCTGATTGGTAGAAGCACTGGTTGTGTTTGTATTTCCCCAACCAATTTCTACTGTAGGAAAAAAACGGTTCATCAAATCGATTTTGCCTTGTACTTCTCCACTAAACCGATTTCCTCCAAGTACTTTTCCTGCTGCTCCGCTTATATCAACACCTACAGACACACCGTTAAACAGTGGAATATCTTCTTTATGTTCCTCTTTCTTATTTGCTTCTGTGCGTTCTGGATTTTGAGCATGAAGAGGAAAGCATAGCAATATGCTACTGATTAACAGTGTAATATATTTTAAAATTTTCTTTCTCATAATTATTTATTTCTGCATTGATAACAATAACCGAGTCCAGCATGTGCCGGGTATAGCTTATCTCCTTTACTTCGTAAAACATTAGTGCGCTACATTCTAAATCGGTAAAATAGGGGCGGTTTATGTGGTTTACCCGTATGGTATCTCGCAAATTTTGTTCGTAATGCAGTACGTAAGCTGTATAATCGTTATAGGATAGCGGAATGCTGAAACTGCCTTCAATGGCTTCTTGATTGATAAGTGTATCTGTCAGCAATGAATCGTATACGATTACATCTTTTATGCTACCGTCTGGTAATGTGTCATGCCGAGTTACATCAGCTTGCGTAATGGCACTTATGGTAATGTTATTGGTGAATTTCAGTGCATTTCCATGTTGGTCTGAAATAGCAAAACGAGCCATTGAGTTTGTAACCAGTGAACAGTCGCTTTCATTACATCCGCACAACCAACTACATATAAAGAATAAAGAAAAAGCAATAACAGTAAATTTTTTCATGACTACAGTTCTTTTTCTATTTTATAATTATTGCGTTCTGGGGCATTTCTTGCTATTAGTTCACCGATAAAGCCTGCTAAAAACAGCTGGGTACCCAAAATCATGGTTGTCAGTGACAAAAAGAAATAAGGACTGTCAGTAACTAACCGATAATCCTGACCTGTATGCATGGCATATAATTTTGATACACCGACAATAATTACGGAAATAAATCCCAAAATGAACATAATCGAACCTAAAAATCCGAATATGTGCATTGGTTTTACGCCAAATTTAGAAAGGAACCACAATGTTATCAGGTCCAGGTATCCATTTACAAAGCGGTTGAGTCCGAATTTAGTTTTACCATATTTTCTAGCTTGATGATGAACTACTTTTTCTCCTATTTTCTTAAACCCGGCATTTTTAGCCAGATAAGGAATATATCGGTGCATTTCACCATAAACTTCAATATTTTTTATAACCTCTTTGCGATAAGCTTTAAGGCCACAGTTAAAGTCGTGCAGATTTTTAATGCCTGAAACCTTACGTGCCGTAGCATTAAACAGTTTTGTAGGAATAGTTTTTGACAACGGGTCATATCGTTTCTGTTTCCATCCTGAAACCAGGTCATAGCCATCTTCCATGATCATTCTGTATAATTCTGGTATTTCATCCGGGCTATCCTGCAAGTCAGCGTCCATTGTAATGACAACATCTCCTTCTGCACGTTCAAAGCCACAGAACAAAGCCGGTGATTTTCCATAATTCCGGCGAAATTTTATACCTCTTACATGAGTTGACTTGTTTTTTAATGATTCGATGACCTGCCACGAATGGTCTGTACTACCATCATTCACAAAAATAACCTCGTACGTAAAATGATTTGCCTGCATTACGCGTTCAATCCAGGCATACAGCTCAGGTAAAGACTCCTCTTCGTTATATAAAGGAACAACTACAGAAATATCCATCTTGTTTATTGTTTATTACGTTTCATAATTAATAAGGCCGTAGGAAAGGCCAGTAAAAATCCCCAAAATATATTTTGGTAAATAATTTGCATGGTAAGTTGTAAGGCACTTAATCCAGAAATGATGTTCATCGCTTCCTCAACTTGTTCAATGGGAAGAATTGCCTGTCCTGCAGATGCCTCTTTCAATCCATTCAGCATGGCGCTGTAAGTATCTATTATAAATCCATTATCTATAAATTGGAAATAAATATAATGTGCTACTGCTACCAGTAAAGCTGCAAATATATACATGAATGTGGTGAAGGAAAAGCCCTGAAAAAATGATATATTGCTTTCGCATTCATTTTCACGATATTTTTTTGCAAAGATGTAACCCAAAATAGGAGTGAATAGGGTGAGGAAGAAAAAAATCAGTTGGATAAACGGTATTTTAAATCCGATAGGGAAAAGAATAAATTTTCCAATCCAGAAGAGTCCCATCATCGTGCCATACTTCATGGCACTTTCCTGTAAAGTTGGTTTTTTGTCAGCCATTCTATTAGTAATCTTATTTCTTTATTGCAAAATTACGCTTTTTCGTTTATCTATTAGGTATAAACGGTAAATAAAATCGTTAGTTTTCATTTTTTTTGAAAAAAAACAGCGAAAGCTATTGCAGATTCAAAAAAATATATCTACCTTTGCAACCGCAAACGAGAAACGACGCAAGTTGTGAATCGTAAAACACGGGTAAGTCCCATACGGCCAGCTCCCTTTGAATCCTCCAGGGCTTGATCGCAGCAAAGGTAGAAGGTCGTAGCGGCGCGATATGGTAAGCTTACCCACCTGCCTCTTTAGCTCAGTTGGCCAGAGCACGTGATTTGTAA
>CAJKDC010000089.1 GCA_905198575.1 uncultured Bacteroides sp.
AAAAGCAGGTTACGTAATCCGCCGAATCCTGCGTCGTGCCGTCCGCTACGCTTACACATTCCTTGGACAGAAACAAGCCTTTATGTATAAGCTGGTTCCTGTTTTGATTGAAAATATGGGTGGCGCTTATCCTGAACTGAAAGCTCAGCAGGCTCTGATTGAAAAAGTGATGAAGGAAGAAGAAGAATCATTCCTCCGTACCCTGGAAACCGGTATTCGCCTGCTCGAAAAGACTATGGCAGAAACTAAAGCAGCCGGCAAAACTGAAATCAGCGGTGTAGATGCATTTACACTGTACGATACATTCGGATTCCCATTCGATTTGACCGAACTGATTCTGCGTGAAAATGGTCTTACTGCCGATGTTAAAGGTTTCGAAGCCGAAATGCAGAAACAGAAAGAACGTGCCCGTAACGCAGCTGCTGTAGAAACAGGCGACTGGGTTACACTGAAAGAAGGTGAAACTACTTTCGTTGGTTACGACTATACTGAATACGAAACCAGCATCCTGCGTTACCGCCAGATTAAGCAAAAGAACCAGACGCTTTATCAGATAGTACTGAGTGATACTCCTTTCTATGCAGAAAGTGGTGGTCAGGTAGGCGATACTGGTGTATTGGTAAACGAATTCGAAACAATCGATATCATTGATACCAAGAAGGAAAATAATCTTCCTATCCATATTGCAAAAAAATTACCGGAGCATCTGGATGCTCCAATGATGGCATGTGTAGATACAGACAAGCGTGCTGCTTGTGCTGCTAACCACTCATGTACACATTTGCTGGACGAAGCTTTGCGTCAGGTACTGGGTACACACGTTGAACAGAAAGGTTCACTGGTTACTCCAGATTCTCTGCGTTTCGACTTCTCTCACTTCCAGAAAGTGACTCCAGAACAGATTCGCGAAGTTGAGCATCTGGTTAATGCAAAAATCCGCGAAAACGTTCCTTTGACTGAATACCGCAACCTGCCTATCGAAAAGGCAAAAGAACTGGGTGCAATCGCATTATTCGGTGAGAAATACGGTGATGAAGTACGCGTTGTACAGTTCGGTTCATCTATCGAATTCTGTGGTGGTACTCACGTATCTGCAACCGGAAAGATTGGTATGGTAAAAATCATCTCTGAAAGTTCTGTTGCAGCAGGTGTACGCCGTATTGAGGCTGTTACTGGTGCCAAGGTAGAAGAAATGTTCGATACCGTACAAGATACCATCAACGATTTGAAAGCTTTGTTCAACAATGCTCCTGACCTGAAAGCTGCTATTTCAAAATACATCGAAGAAAATGCTGGTCTGAAAAAGCAGATGGAAGAGTTCATGAAAGAAAAAGAAGCTGCCGTAAAGAACAAGCTGATTGAAGGTGCAAAAGAAATCAACGGTGTGAAAGTTATCAAAGCCGTACTTCCAATGCCGGCTGATGCAGTGAAAAATATCGCATTCCAATTAAAAGGACAATTCACTGAGAACTTGTTTGTAGTAATTGGTAGCGTATTCGAAAACAAACCACTGCTTACTGTAACCATGAGTGAAGATCAGGTTAAAGCCGGATTGAATGCCGGACAACTGGTTCGCGAAGCTGCCAAACTGATTCAAGGTGGTGGTGGCGGTCAGCCTCATTTTGCTACAGCAGGTGGTAAAAATCCTGACGGACTGAGTGCTGCAGTCGATAAAGTTATCGAATTGGCAGGATTCTAATCATATTCCCCGTTTACACAAAGCGGCAGTCGTTACTGATTTATACGACTGCCGCTTTTTTTTATTTTTATCCAATTACAAAATTTGTTCTTCCGGCCAATTCACCAAATATAGTTTTTCAGTTGCTCGGGTAAAAGCTGTATAAAGCCACCGGTAATAATCCGGCGAAAGCATCTCTTCTGTCATATATCCTTGATCCAGCAGAACTCTCTTCCACTGTCCACCCTGAGCTTTATGACAAGTCACAGCATAAGCATATTTCACCTGCAAAGCATTATAATAAGGATCTTCCTTAATTTTTTTCATGCGCTCTTTCTGAGAGCCAATATCAGCATAATCCTCCATCACAGCTTTAAACAGCCTGTCACTATCCTCCTTTGCCAAAGATGGGGTATCCGAATGAAGTGTCTCCAATAAAATCTTCACTTCCAATTCAAGATTATTATAATCAGGAAAAGAAAGCACCACATCTGCAAAACGGAATCCATACATTTCACGAATCCTCCTGACACGTCTTACTTCCGCAACATCCCCGTTCGCAATAAAGTCCACTTCTTTACAGTCTTTTCCCCAATAATAATTATTCTTGGCAACCATCAGCATATCTCCCGTATTGAGCTCGTCTTCACGATACAAAATAGAATTCCTGATACCTTTATTATAGAGATTAGCCCTTTTATTCGAGCGACATATAATAATTGTGTCGTCCATTCCTACCTGACCATAACAGGAATCAATAAGTTCTATCAACTCATTACCCCGTACGACAGCAACATCCTTAAATGCTCCAGTTGCAATGCGAGGAAGTTCAAACCAGTCATCCTCTACCAGTTTTTGTCTTAACTTTGTAGCATTCCACAAAATTCCCGACTCTGCAGTCTGACGCACCACTTGCGTAAGCAAATATTCCGTCACATTAAGCCCATAGGTTTCAAGATGCTCCTTCGATAAAGCCATACTTTCCTCTTCACCTACCGGAGGAAGCTGGGCTGTATCCCCAACCAGCAACAAACGACATCCGGCATTGGCATACACATACATTATTAAATCGTCTAGCAACCGTCCGGAACCAAACATATTTCCCGACAACCCGTCGTTTGATATCATTGAAGCCTCATCAACAATGAACAATGTTTTCTGATGCAAATTCCTATCCAGTAAGAAGTTATCCATCTCATTAGAAAAAACCTTCTGCCTGTATATTTTTTTATGTATTGTATAAGCAGCCTGACCTGCATACAAGGAAAAAACCTTGGCCGCCCTTCCGGTCGGAGCCAATAAAACACAACGGTATCCCATCGAATTTAAAGTCTTCACCCATGCCGCTACCAACGATGTTTTTCCTGTTCCGGCATAGCCTTTCAACAAGAAAACAGACTCGGGATTCGGGTCAATCAAAAAATTTGCAAAAGAAAGTAATGCATTTTCTTGTTCATCTGTTGGTTTATACGGAAAATTTCCTTTAATTTGCTGTACTAATTGATTATTTAACATAAGGTTGAATTAAAAAGTTTGGCTGACCTTGCGTAATTAGATTTATTTATTTTATTTTTGCGATGCGAATATAAACTAAAAAAACATATTATTATCATGAAAACAGTTATTAATCTTGTATTGGCTGCCTGTGTTGTTGGCTTAGTATACATATGCTATGGCAGTATCATGGGTCCTATCGAGTTTGACAAAGAAAAAGCTATCAGAGAAAAAGCTATCATCGAACGCCTCATCAACATCCGTAAGGCTCAGATGGAGTATCGTACAATGCACAAAGGTGCTTACACTAAGAGCTTCGATACCCTGATTGCTTTCGTTAAAACAGCAAAATTACCATTCGTAAAGAAAGAAGGTGCTTTGACAGATGCTCAGCTTGAAAGCGGTATGACTGAAAAGAAAGCTATGGAAATCATCAACAAAGCTAAAAAGACCAACAAATGGGACGAAGTTAAAAAAGAAGGTCTTGAAAACTTCAGACGTGATACTATGTGGGTAGCCGTTATGGATACAATTTTCCCAAAAGGATTCAATGCTGACTCTTTGGCATTTGTACCTTACGGAAACGGTGCTAAATTCGAAATGGAAACTCGTAGCGATACAACTAAATCAGGTGCTCCTTTGAACTTGTTCCAAGCTCAGATTTCATACGATGTATATCTGAAAGGTATCAACGATCAGGAATTAAGAAACTTGAAAGACCTGCAGGGCAAATTGGGTAAATACCTTGGTTTGAGAGTAGGTGATATTGAACAGCCAAATAACAACGCAGGTAACTGGGAATAATATATGGCAGAACATATTGATTTGAATCATTCAGAACAATATACTTTATCCATCCGTCTTAGTACGGATGGATTTTCTTTTTCTATCTATAACCCATTCGATGAAGGCTCCTGCTTTTATCATAAAGCGTTCAGTGTAAATCCTCAACGTTCACTCTCAGCTAATATTAAAACATTTCTGGCAGAACAGACTGAATTCGGACATATCTACAGACAAACTAACATTGTCATAGATACAGAGCGTTTTACCGCTGTTCCACTCGATTTATATGAAGATGAACAAACTGAACGTATTTTCTATCAAAACCTGCCCAAACAATCCAACGAATTAATTCTATGCAATGTATTGGGAAAAAATAACATGGCGATACTTTTTTCTATTGACAAGCTATCCCATCAATTACTTACCGACCAGTTTCCTCAAGCACGCTTTTATGCCTCAGCAAGTCCTTTGGCTGAATACTTCTATAGTAAAAGTAAAATTGGAAACAATAAAAAGTTATTTGCAAACCTACACGACAGCCACATGGAAATTATAGCTTTCCAGCGCGGAAAATTATTATTTCTGAATACATTCAGCTGTCCACAACCTGCGGACAAAATTTATTATTTGCTAAAAGTATGGGAACAGCTTGCATACAGTCAAGAGCACGACGAACTGCAACTGGCAGGTAGCAAGACCATCTATCAACCCATTCTTGAGACACTGAAAAATTATATCCGACAAGTTTTCATTATTAACCCACAAGCGGAATATCATCTGTCGGGCAACACACCGATAGAAGAAGTTCCATTTGACATACAAACTTTATTGACATGCGAGTAATCAGCGGTATTTACAAACGTCGTCGCTTTGACGTCCCATCATCGTTCAAGGCAAGACCTACAACCGATTTTGCAAAAGAAAACCTATTCAACGTACTCAATAACTACATCGATTTTGAAGATGGAGTAACTGCACTTGACCTTTTTGCCGGTACTGGCAGTATCAGCATTGAGTTGGTATCCAGAGGCTGCGACCGGGTTATCTCTGTAGAAAAAGACCCGCAGCACCATGCTTTCATCAGCAAAGTAATGCGTGAGGTAAAAACAGACAAGTGCTTTCCTTTACGCGGAGATGCTCTGACGTATATAGAGAAATGTACAGAGCAGTTCGATTTTATCTTTGCAGATCCTCCATATGCTTTAAAAGAACTAGGTAGTATTCCCGAACGTATCTTTACTCATCAGCTGCTGAAACCAGACGGCTTGTTTGTATTGGAACACGGAAAAGACTATAACTTTGAAGACGACCCACACTTTATCGAGCACCGCCACTACGGTAGTGTAAATTTCAGTTTCTTCAAAGCAACGGTGCCAGCAGACGAACAACCGACTCTATAGCCCGTTCTTTCCAGGAGCGTTTTTCCCACTCTCTCAATAATAGCATATTCGAAGACTTTTGGTCTTCCAGAAATATCTTTTTTAAAGCCAATGCCGAATTTGTGTCATACATAAAAGCATTGGCTTCAAAATTATGTTCAAAACTCCGGAAATCCATATTTGTAGACCCTATCATGCCTACCTCATCATCGCTGACCATCAGTTTAGAATGGATAAATCCTTTCTGATACTGATAAATCTTTACTCCGGCACTCATCAAATCGTAAAAATAAGACATCGACCCCCACTGCACCAAACGGGCATCCCCTTTTTCTGGCAGCATAATCCGCACATCTATACCTCCTAATGCAGCCGTTTTCAGCGCCACCAGAACAGGATCGGTAGGAAGCAGATAAGGAGTCTGGAAATAGACATAACGCCGGGCACGCATAATGACCATCATCAGTCCTTGCATGATATCACGCCAGCGACCGACCGGATCGGAAGTCACAATCTGCACTAAAGCATTGCCAGACGGTTGGATTTTCGGATAATACTCTGCCGAAGTCAGCAATGTACGGTCTACCACATACCAATCTCTCAAAAACGAAGTCTGCAAGCCATACACCGCCTTACCTTCAATACGCAAATGTGCATCACGCCATATTCCACCATTTATTCCCTTTATATAACGTTCTGCAATATTCATTCCCCCGATAAACCCTATACATCCATCAATTACAGCAATCTTACGATGATTCCGGTAATTTACCTTACTGGTAAACTGTGGAAAGCGTACCCTCAGAAAACTCTGTGCTTCGATTCCGGCACACAGCATCTGCTCAAAAAAACTATTCTTCACCTTCCAGCATCCCACATCATCATACAGCAAGCGCACCTTAACCCCTTCACGAGCCTTGTCCATCAACACATCTCTTAACAGCCTGCCCACTGCATCATCTTCAAAGATATAAAACTGCAGATGCACATGACTGCGGGCAGCAGCAATCGTCCGAATCAAATCATACAAAAAAGAAGTTCCATCCGAATACATTTTCAAGGTATTCCCTTCAAAAGGAAGCGCATTGTTTACCCTTCTGAAAAAATGCATCAACGAATATTGCGATTCGGGATACCTGAAAGCCTCCTGCGCCAGAAACTCCATCATAGGACGTTTAATCAGAAAAGAATACCCCTTTTTACTAATCAACCGCTCCTTACGCGTGCTTCTGCCAAAGAAAAAATAAAAAACCAACCCCAATAACGGCAGGAAAAATAAAAAAAGAATCCACGCCATAGTTCTCACCGGATTACGATTATCCAGAATCACCACAAAAACCGTTGTAAGAATAACAATCAGGTAAACAGCATTGAATACGACAGAAAACGCATTATCCCATATAAACCAGTTCCACAACATAAATACTCAAAGTTTTTCCATTCTACACCAAACATAAAAAAAAATCCCAACTTATCATACAGATTGTTGGGATTTTCCTTTTACATTCTTCTCATTCTGTGAGGACCAGGTCCAAACGCAGGTCCTTGCATTGGCGGTTTGGCACCTTTACCAAACAAATTAAGCCGGTATATGAAGTGTACCATCACATAATTGTAAATAGAGTTATATTCCGTATCCTGACGCATCATAGCGCTGATTGTACGGCTCAGATTACTTTGCTGGCGTAAGATATCGTATACCTGTACACTTACTGTTGCAGCATTCCCTTTCAGGAAGTTCTGCGAAATCTGTGCATTCCAAAGCAGTTCGTCACGGTTCATAGACGAATCGGCATAACCACGTCTCGAATTCTGTGAAATATCTGTTGAGATAGACATATTCCAAGGCAAATTTACATTTGTACTGGCACCGTAAGCAAACTGATACGTATCCATATTATTCTGCGCCTGCAATGAATTTCTGGAATGCATATAATTAATCGAACCGTTCAATGAAAACTCAAACCAGTCATTACGGTATGTACCTCTCAAACGCTCCATAAGTGTAAGCTGACGCGTGGTATTCTTGTCATTGCCACCGGCCTGCGCCTCTTCCAGACGCATATAACCCACCATATTGTTATAACGGGCCATAGAGAATGTATTGATGGTAAATTTCTTGTTCTTCAATGCCGAGTTCAATCCCAGCATCGCAAACATATCCCAGTTTCCGTTTATATTGACAGGCGTAATGGTATATCCACCGGTGCTTGAGTTATAAAGCATTTTATTACTTACACTATTCAAGACACTGTTAAAGCGCAAGTGAGTCATAATTCCGCGTTGCTTTTCCGGATCAAATGTATTATAGAAAGCCATAAGCGTATTGGTGAACGAAGGCTTCAACCCCGGATTACCAACGCGTACATTCAGCGGATCCGTATCATCTACAATAGGAAGCAAGTCTGTCATACTAGGCTGTGAGCTTCTTCCATAATAATTGATACGCAACTGACTGGTCTTCGAGAAACGATAACGGAAATTGAAAGTCGGCGTAAAGTTGAAGACATTACGAACAGTATCCGTTATGTACGTACCTTTTTGATAAGACAAAGTAGTACGTTGCGGCTGGAAAGACAAACCGGCATTCATCAGGAATTTTTCTCTCACCCAGCGTACAGCCAAATCCATCTGGTGATTATAATATTTATAAGTAGCATACTTACTTAAATCCTCGTCCTTATTATCCGTATAATCACCCGGTAAAGGATTTTCTATCAACCAGTCATCGGCCATATTATAAACCGATTTATCACTGTTATTATACTTATACTGGAAATTATAGCTCAACTGCAAAAACAAATCCTTCATAATAGGTTCACTGTACATAAGACGTGCACTATAGTCGTAACTCTTTGTTGGTGCAGTAGTATATCGGTTCAAGATTTCCTGAGCAGCCGCTTCAGGATCCGTTAACTGAAAATATTCCGTATTCGACTCAGAGAACTGCTCGCTGGCACTGTTCGTATACCCGAATTTTCCACGGAAAGTAATACTTCTGCCAGGTTTTGCCAATCTACGGTTGGCCTGCAAAACTCCACTTACCGAAAGATCATTATTATCCGAAAGCGTACGTTGCACAATATGGTTAATCATTTTTTCTTCCGGCACCATCGATTCAATCTGGTCGAAATTATTCATAATATCCTGTACATAGTTTACAGGATCTTCATTAAAGGTATACGATTCATTATCGGTCAGATTCCATGTATCACCATACGAGAAACGCGGTCTGAAAATAATATTGGTCAGCGTATCTGGAGTCCATTCCACTCTGAAATCTCCATTTATCTTCTGCGTCTTCTTAACAGTTGCATTCAGTGCATTTTTAAACGAACTGCTTTCTCCTGTCAGGAAAGTTTCGGCAGCCGACTTAGTTTGCAAGTCCTGATTACGATAGTCGTAATTCACACTACCTCCGGCATCCACTTTTTCGTTTTTCGCAGCAAAATTAAAGCCCAGATTCTTCACAGCCGTCAGTCCATTCTGAGCACCCCGTCTAAAGCCTCCTCCACCACCGGGAAAGCTATTATCATTCACATTATTGGCAGAGCCAAGCAAGGTAAACTGATTACCCTCAACAAACCGGTTAATAATAAAACGCTCACTATAGCGGTCTTTCGTTCCGATAGCCGCATCCACATTACCAAACCAGCCCTGGTTCATACCCTTCTTTACAGTCAGGTCCAATACGGTTTCCTCTTCCCCATCATCAACTCCGGTCACACGAGCCAAGTCCGATTTCTTCTCGTACGTTCTTAGCTTTTCCACTATATTAACCGGAAGATTCTTCATTGCCACATTAGGGTCGTCGGCAAAAAACTCCTTACCGTCGACCATAATCTTCTTGATTTCCTTTCCATTAATAGTTATCTTACCGTTTTCATCAATTTCAGCTCCCGGCAATTTCTTTACCAGTTCTTCCAATGCCGAACCCTCGGGTACCCGATAAGCCGAACTATTATAAACCAAAGTGTCCTCCGAAGCTGTCACTTCAGGAGCCTCAGCTACAATCACCGCTCCTTCCAACATAATAGCATCCGAGCCCAGCAACACTTCGCCCACATTCAGTGAAGGCCGCGCTGCAGTAAGTTTCACTTCTTTAAAATAAGGCTTATACCCCACAAAAGAAACCTTCAAAAGATAATTCCCCGGCTTTGCATTCAAACGGAATTTACCATCCAAGTCCGACACATTACCGGTAACCATCGCGCTGTCCTTCACAGACAATAGCTGAACAGTAGCCTGCATTACCGGCGATTTATCTCCCTCATCTAACACTACCCCAGATACTCCAGAGCCACGCTGGCCTCTACTCTGAGCATAAGAAACCGCACTGAAACATAAGAAAATCAGTACGTAAGATACCCATTTTTTCATCATTCAATATAAAAATAGAAGTAATACCACAATTAGAAAATAACAGAAGTAAGACTTCATTCCCCCGCAAAGGTTTAAATCCCTGTACAGTTTTTTTATTTTTTAAACATCTTTTCAATGCGATTTTTCTGCAACAGGAACTCCAGACACAGCACACTCAAGGCCATGTAAACCAGCACAGCAGAATTATCTGCCGAAACAGCAGCTCCCGACAATGCCTCACGCACAAGCATTACCACATAATACACACCCAGCATACAAGTAGCATACTTTAAGGATTTCAGACGAATAGCTGCCGATTCAGCTCCTTCATCCTTCGTTTTGGCCAGAAAAACCATAAACAAAGAAATCCATATCACCAGTTTCATCACAGCACGCAGCGCAATCAGATTTGCATCACTCACCATGCCGAACATATACATCAGCATAGGTACAAAAACAGATAAAAGCAGCAGAATATAACCTGCAAAACGGAAGTACAATGGCAAAATTCCTTTCATAAATCATTTAATTTTTGTTGCAAAAGTAGTTATTTGCTAGCAAATGACCCGCTACTTTTCTTTTTTTTTCTACATTTGTGCAAAATGTAGAATCATTATGAGCAAACAAAAAGTCATTATCAGCAACAACCTTGCAACAGACATAGCAGAAGCTGTAGCCAGTTGTCCGCACGACAAACTCTTCCTACTGGCAGACACACATACCCGCGAATTATGCCTTCCGCTAATAAACGATATGGCATGCCTACAGCACGCCAATGTGATTTGTATCGAACCCGAAGATACTAATAAAAACCTGGAAACACTTTCCTACGTATGGAGTAAACTCAGTCAGGAAGGAGCTACACGGCACTCACTGCTGATTAATGTAGGCGGCGGTATGGTTACCGACCTGGGAGGATTTGCTGCAGCTACTTTTAAGCGCGGCATCACCTATATTAATATTCCTACCACCCTGCTGGCTATGATAGATGCTTCGGTAGGCGGCAAGACGGGTATTAACTTCAACGGACTGAAGAACGAAATAGGAGCCTTTGATCCGGCTGCGGTCGTATTACTTTGTGGAAAATTCCTCCAAACCCTAGACCAGCGGAACTTATTGTCGGGATATGCCGAAATGCTTAAACACGGCCTGATAAGCAATGCGGCACACTGGGCAGAACTCCTGACATTCGATATGGAACAGATAGACTATACACGGCTGCAAGAACTGGCAGGCGCATCTGTACAGGTAAAAGAAGATATTGTAGCACAGGACCCATTCGAAAAAGGTATCCGTAAAGCTTTAAACTTAGGCCATACCATCGGCCATGCTTTCGAAAGTTTTGCACTGACCCGCACACCGGTACTGCACGGCTATGCTGTGGCCTGGGGTATGGTATGCGAGCTTTATCTTTCTCACCTGAAAAGTGGATTTCCTAAAGATAAATTGAGAAAGACCGTCCAGTTTATCAAAGAGAACTATGGCACCTTGCACTTTACATGCGATGATTATCCCGAATTATACGAATATATGAAGCACGACAAGAAGAATACTTCGGGAGTTATAAACTTCACGCTACTGTCAGATATTGGTGAGATTTGCATTAACCAAACTGCCACTCAAGAAGAAGTTTACGAAGTACTCGACTTCTTTCGTGAAACTATGAATTAAAAAAATCTTGAGAAATATTTGTTTATTCAAAATAAACCAGTACCTTTGCACTCGCAATTCGGGGTGTAGCTCAGCCCGGTTAGAGTACGCGTCT
>CAJKDC010000090.1 GCA_905198575.1 uncultured Bacteroides sp.
GAGGTTGCCGTGGTTTCCGAATATGCCGGAACAACGACCGACCCCGTGTATAAGTCGATGGAAATACACGGCATCGGTCCGTGCGTATTTATCGACACTGCCGGACTGGACGACGAAGGCGAACTGGGCGAACTGCGTGTCCGCCAGACCCTGCGCGCCATGGACCGCACGGACATCGCACTGCTGGTATGCACCGATACCGATGTATCCCGCGAAAAACAGTGGAAGGATATGCTCGCCGAGAAGAATATTCCGGTCATCGTATTGCTCAACAAATCCGACCTGCTGGAAGACCCGCTTGCCACCGCACGGGCCATCGAGCAGCAACTGCAGCAAGTCCCGCTCATCGTCAGCGCTGTCAATAACTCGAACATCGAAGACATTCGCCGTGCCCTAATAGGCAAACTGCCCGATGAAACCATGAGCACCGGTATCACCGGCCGACTGGTCAAAGAAAACGACGTCGTACTGCTGGTGATGCCGCAGGACATTCAGGCTCCCAAAGGACGACTCATCCTGCCGCAGGTGCAAACGCTGCGCGAGTTGCTGGACCGCAAGTGCATTGTTTCCTGCTGCACCACCGACAAGCTTCAGGCTACACTAGGTGCATTGGCACAGCCCCCTGCCCTTATCATCACCGACTCGCAGGTATTCAAGACGGTATACGAGCAGAAGCCGCCCGAAAGTCGGCTCACCTCCTTTTCGGTTTTGTTTGCCCAATACAAAGGTGACATCGACTACTATCTGGAGGGTGCCAATGCCATCGACCGCCTCACCGAGCAATCGCGTGTGCTGATAGCCGAAGCCTGTACCCATGCTCCGCTCACCGAAGACATTGGCCGTGTAAAGATTCCTGCCATGCTGCGCAAGCGTTTCGGACAGGGACTGACCATCGACATTGTGTCGGGAGCCGATTTCCCGGAAGACCTGACTCCCTATCAGCTCGTCATCCACTGCGGTGCCTGCATGTTCAATCGCAAATACGTCTTACAACGCATTGCACAGGCACGCAAGCAGCAGGTTCCCATGACCAACTACGGGGTAACCATCGCCTACGTCCAGGGAATTCTTGACAAGATAGATTACTGATTCCGCCATCCCCAACACATAAAAGAAGCCGACTTTGCAAAATGCATGAAGCAATTGCAAAGTCGGCTTTTTCTATGATACAGCTCAATCAGGCTTATCAGTTATCCTGCGCAACCGTAGATGTTCAGTTTATCATTATTAAGATAAACGTCTGTCAAACATGAGCAGAAAATTTGCCATATCAATAATAAAAGTTTCTTACACCAATGATAAAGCAAAACGACAGCGTTATTCCGGCTGTTGTTCGGGAAGCCGGTTATTTTACGTAATCTTTCGGGAAGACTTTCTTCTGTTCAATCTCACCGTTCGTCAGGCGGATATACGAAGAAATAACCCGCTCACCCTCGGTGAGTTCGATTACGCGGGCACCATTTGGAATATGGATATACTCGGTCGGTCCGCCGGTAAAGCGACCGTAAGCCAGCAGAATGTTATACCAGTTTACAGCATAATCGTTATCGTGGTCGTGTCCGACAAAGATACCCATGATATCACCTTTTTCCTTCATTGCCGCAAAAAGTCCGGTATTCAGATTAGCCGAGCAAGCCCGCTCCCTGCGGATACCATACAGTGTGGTATTCTCGTCACTTGCCGCCATGTTATACTCCTGCAACGGCATGTGGAAGAAAGCCAGTGAAGGCAACGGTTTGTTATCATTCGCACGTGTGTAAGCGTCACTGGTCTTGGCATACCAGTTTATCTGGTCCAGATGAATGTAATCGTATCCACCTACTCCCTGCTCTTTCAGCAACGAATCTTCGTGTGTGTCTAGGAAATAAAGAATCATGCGGTTCTGGTCGCTGTTATGTGCTTTCACTTCCAGCACATAGTTACCATCACCTGTTACACCTTCCACATCCGAAGCGACACAATAGGGAACTTTCCGCGCAATTTCCAGCAACTCCGCATTGGTAAGTCCCTGCTGACGGTCGTGATTACCAAAGGCCAGTGCAAACGGAATTTTGTATTGTGAAATGAACTCCATGACGTGCTTGAAATTCTCGTCGGCAGGCGCACTGTAGATAATATCTCCCGTAATGACAATCAGGTCCGGACGCTCCGCCTCGATTGTATTCTTCATACATTCGAATGCAATATCCGACCGCTTGTCCTGCCAGCGGATGTGCAGGTCTGTAAACTGTACGATTTTGAATTTTCCGTTTTCATCGAATTTCAGTTCATGCGTAGCTGTCTGAGCTACTGACTGGAAAGCCATAAGAGCCATAGCGGCTACACTCAATAGAATTTTTCTCATAATAATATATTTAAAGCAGTAATACACAATTGTGAGACAAAGATAGTATTCTGTCATGAGAAAACCATGTCAAACTATTTACAATGATGTAGAAAAAACATTTCATTCAGTCTCACGCCCAAAGGAGCGGTACTTTAACGGTGTCAGACCAGTATGTTTTTTGAAAAGCGAGAAAAAATGTTCGGTCGAAGTATAATTCAACTGATATAAAATTTCCTTGACAGAAAGCGAAGTCCCCACCAGCAGCTGTTTAACCTTCCGCAACTTCAGCTCCTGAAAATATTTAGCCGGAGCATAACCCGTATATTCCTTGAAAACTTTCCGGAACCAGGAATAACTTACGTTAAGCTTCAGAGCAATTTCTTCGGGATCGATATCCGTGAATACATGCTCATTCATTATAATTTTAGCCTGCTCAATTTTCTGTTCAGCTCCTCCGGCTTCAAAAATCTTATTCTTAGAGATCGACAAAATCATACCCAACATGTGCAGCACAATGCCCGCCAGATATTGCTGCGAAGATATTTTATCTGTTTCTGCAATTTCAAGTGCACGAGAATATAAAGCTGCCAGCTCTTCATTCAAGCCCACCTCCAGCAACTGCTGTTCTTTCGAATAAAAAGCATTCCGCATCATCTCATCAATTACCGGCCCTTCGAAACCTATATAATATTCATCCCAACCAGTCGCCACATCCGGATGATACGTATGCCACTGATTGGGAAATAACAAGACCAAACGCCCCTTGCACATTTCCTGACTTTATCATTGCGTCACCCAAATCAGAGGTTTAGCCAATCATCGGTTTCGATGAGGTAAGATATTGCCCTCTCCTCCTTAGTGAGGCAGAGGGTTTTTGTTACTGTGTCATTGTTCTCCGGGCGAGCGATTTCAATGGTGACAACCGTCTCTGCTATTCTCAGGACCTCGTCAACAGAGTATTGGCATCCGGACAGTTTCAGCAACCTTTCAAGTTCCTTGTATACTTTCAGCGCCACAAAGCATATGCAGACGTGTGCTTCTATCCTTCGAGGGGTAAAATGGAACATCGGTCTGACATCCAAAGTACCTTTCGTGATACGGAACGACCGTTCCACATTCCATAGATTCCGATAAGCTTCATACACTTCTTCCGGACTCAGCTCCGTATTGGTCTTATAACCTTTGAGACCGTCCCATATCGCATCCTGCCTGACCTTCTCCTCGTCAACGCTTACGGTTACACCGGAACTGACGGAAAGGAACTTGTTGTAGCCCCGCTTGTTGATGTCGGCCTTGGCCGGTGTACCTTTTGCATAACGTTTTCTGAGGCGTTCCACGCCTTCTTCGCGGTCGTGAGCATTCTTCTTTGCTCTCTCGTCCGAGTATCCCACAATAAGTCTGTCTCCATCAGGATATTTGATGTCATTGAACACACCGTTGCGGTGCTCTGTCGCAATGATCTTCTCCATTATCTCACCGGACTCTTTCTTTATTCTGGCTCCGATTATATATTTGTAGTTTCCGTCTCGAAGTAACTTGATGTTCTTTGTGCTCATCAGACCTGCATCCGCAATTACTACGAAGTCCTTTCCGAGTTTGAACCTCCGGACAAAGTCGTCCACAATCGGGAGCATCGTATATCCTTCATACTGTGAACCGTTGAACAGGGAGTACGACAGCGGATATCCTCCACGACTGACAAGAAGTCCTAATACGACTTGCGGATTGGAGTTCTTTCCGTCTTTGGAGAAGCCTGATTCACGCAGCTCATCTTTGTCAGTAGTCTCGAAGTATAATGTTGTAACATCGTAAAAGAGGATTCCAAGATTTCCTCCGAACAGTTCTCTTGTATGCTCTACGCTTATCGCCTGTACAAGTTCCTGTTGCGTGTTATAAAGTTTGTCGAGATAGCGATATATCTTCTGCAGGCTGACATCCTCCTTGAAGTGACGTCTCAGATAGTCCACCGTGGCTTTCTTGCTCATCGGCGAGCATATCCCGGATACCACCAGATGGCGTAGTTCCTCGTCTTGTACGGCGTTGAAGCCGATCTTCTCGTAGACTTTATTGATGATTGTCTGAGGCGATTTCAGGGATGTCCCGATTATATTGGAAACAATGTGCTCGGTCATTGCATCTTCCTCCCGTTTGAGCTGTTCTGCTTCTTCATCCGGAAAAGATATGGTCTGCTGACCTGCGTAATGGGCTATCCACTCCTTGCCTTCCTTCACAAGAGCACGGATCTCCTCCTCGGTCGTGCCCACACCGATCACCTTGAGTTCCGTAAATGCGCCGGAACTCTTGTCGGCAACGACAACACCGGTCGATCCTGAGCGGTTTTTCTTTCTCCGTACAAACATACCACGAAGGTACGGATTTTCCTTGCGTCACCCAAATTGATACGAAAATCACCACTACAGACACCTGTAGGGCAGATCCGAGGAGAAATCACGGAAAAGTGATAAAGTCAGGAGAAAGAATGGACCAGTTATAGAGATATTGCAATAAAAAATCTGCAAACAGAGAACATCATTTCAAGTAAATACCTATCTTTGAGAACATAAGTTGCCCTATAAAGTATCTGTGACAACTCTACTGATTTTATAACAAAATCAAATGATATTATGATAGAAGCTAAATATGTAAATCCATATACGGATTTCGGATTTAAAATGCTGTTCGGGACAGAAATGAATAAAGAACTGCTTATCAGTTTTATTAACAGTCTGCTGGGCGGTAAGGAAGTAATTAAAGATCTGAAGTATCTCAATACCGAACATATCGGTACCTCTGAAAAAGACAGACGTGCTGTTTTCGATGTGTACTGCGAAAATGAAGATGGCGAGAAAATCCTCATAGAAATGCAGAAAGCTGAACAGCTGTTCTTCAAGGATAGAAGTATATATTATTCTACTTTCCCTATACGAGAACAAGGACGTAAAGGTGAATGGAACTATGAACTGAAGGCTGTATACGTAATCGGAATACTGAATTTTACGTTTGATGATGAATGCAGTGAATATTACCATCATAATGTGCAGCTCATGGAGGTCAATACTGGAAAGGTTTTCTAGGATAAACTCACTTTCATATATCTTGAAATGCCGAAATTCAGAAAACAGGAGAACGAACTCGATGGAATGTTCGATAAATGGATGTTCGTGCTGCGTAACCTGTCAAGACTAATGGAACGTCCGGCAGCGCTTCAGGAACGAGTTTTCGTCAAACTGTTTGAAACAGCAGAAATTGCCAAGTTTACGAAGCAACAGTACGAAGAGTATGAAGATAGCCTTAAAGTATATAGAGATTGGAAAAATACCCTCGATACGGCAATGAAAAAGGCTGAAAAAATTGGAATGGATATTGGAATGCAAAAAGGACTGGCAAAAGGTTTGGAAAAAGGTATGGCAGAAGGTTTGGAAAAAGGTCGTGTTGAAACTGCTATAAACCTTAAAAAAATGGGAGTTGATGATGATATCATATCTAAAGCAAGCGGATTGTCAATAGAAGAAATTCAAAAACTCAATATTAGGTGAGCTATCCACACCATTGATATCTGTGTGAACTGACCGTGAACTCATATGTTCCATATTGGAACTACTGCGATTTCTATCTTTTTACAAAATAATAATGTGTTTTTAAAGCTTCGGAATCGGATATAGTATGATTGGGTGGGGAATTTTTTGTCAGGAGGTTTGGGAAAGTGTGTTTTTTTTGCGAAGCAGGCCTATCAGGTTGTCCGATGTTGAAAAAAACATTATATTGCACTGAAACTTTAAAAACACAAAACGATGATAACTGAATCTAAATCTATCGGAATATTCATTGATGGTGGATATTTTTCTAAAATAAACGAAGCATTGGCCGACCAGCTTTCTTTAAACATCAAAATAAAATCATTATTCGAATTTATACGTGCAGAAATAGCGCGTCGCAGCGGGGTTGGAGTGGCTGATTGCCATATCACAGAAAGCCATTACTTCAGAGGTCGCTATCGGGTGAACGATGCCAATAATAAGCACTTGCTGTTTTCCGAACGGAAGTTTGAAGACAGTCTGATAGAAAACGATGTGATTTTCCATTACAAGCATTTGCGTGAAATGCAAAAAGATGGGGATATTACGGTAGTGGAAAAAGGAATAGATGTATGGTTTGCTCTGGAGGCATACGAACTTTCTGTTTTCCGTGAGTTTGATTACGTTGTGCTGATTACTGGTGATGCTGACCATGAAATGCTGGTAAAGAAACTGAAATCATTGAAAATACATGTGGTATTGCTTACCTGGAATCTTTCAGAACAGTCGTCTACTGCGCGGCTGTTGCGCGAAGAGGCTTGTACACATATAGAAATGAATGATATGGTGGCTCAGGACAAGGATTTATTGAGCAGGCTTTGCAGAAATGTGTGACATGGCGATCTATCTTTGCGAAGAAATTATTCTTCGCTCTATGACGTGTTGTAACAAATAATATAAGTGATACAGAACCGCCTGTCCGTCATCCCCATTTTTTAGGAGGATGCGGGCAGGCGGTTTAATATTGGTATCATTTATTAAATAATGCTACAATTGTTTGCAGATTGTGGAATTAAGTATACATTAGCAACGATAACATGTCAAACAAATCTGTTATTATGAAAATAACTCGTATACTTCTTTCATTCTGCTTTTTGATGGTAGCTGCGGTTGCAGTTGCGCAAACCGGTTTGGACACGTTGAAACGTGAATTGCAGTACGAAATAAAATCTTATCCGGCTACAGTAGGAGTGGCCCTTATCGTAAACGGACGTGATACGCTGGCACTGAACAATGAGGTGCAATATCCCTTGATGAGCGTCTTCAAGTTTCATCAGGCATTGGCGGTGGCCGATTATCTGCAACGCAACCGGCTGACGTTTGATACACCTGTGGCAGTGCAGAAAGTGGACTTGAAGGAGAATACCTACAGTCCGCTGCGCGACAAGTATCCGCAGGGAGGTGTGACAAAGACGGTGGGAGAGCTGCTGGCCTATACGCTGCAGCTCAGTGACAACAATGCCTGCGACATCCTGTTCGACCGTTTTGTGAGTGTGGCCGAAACCGATGCATACATCCGCCGGCAGGGGATCTCGGACTTTGCCATCGTAGCCAATGAGGATGATATGCATGCCGACCTGGATAAATGTTACCGGAACTGGACTTCGCCGCTGGCTGCTGTTCGTCTGCTTGATAAGTTCATAACCGGCAAGACGGTGACGGGAGCTTATCAGGATTTCCTGCAGCAGACGATGACGGCCTGTACGACGGGAACGGCCCGGCTGCCTTACCCCTTGCAGGGTACGGAGGCGGTGCTGGGACACAAGACCGGAACCGGCGACCGGAACGAGCGCGGGGAGTACATCGGCATAAACGATATCGGCTTCGTACTGCTTCCCGGTGGGAACCGCTATGTGATAGCTGTCCTTGTGAAAGACTCGCGGGCGTCGTACGAGGAAACCGAAGCGATGATTGGCCGGGTATCGGAGATAGTTTATAAGCACATCAAACATCTTTTTTAAATCATATAAACATTACAACACTATGAGAAAAGAATTTCTATTTTTGTCTGTATCGGCGCTGCTGGCAGCTTCGTGCAGCAAAGAGAAGGCATCTTTCAGTGAAGAACAGTTTTTGGGAAAATGGCATGAGGTGATGCCGGTGAATCAGCACTTTGTGCAGGGAGTAGATTTGCAGAAAGGCGGTCAGGCTGAATCTATCGGAATGGCAACCTTGAAGTACGACAGCTGGAAATTGCAGCAGGCTGGCGGCGGTTGCGACATCATACTTACGGGCGAGAGCATCGGTAACGGACAGACCATCCGTTTCAGTGATACGCTGCGTGTTATCTCACTGCAAAACGATACCCTGACACTGGGCAAGGGAGATATGTACCGCATCCAGTATACGAAGGCTGACGCGCAGTCCGGGCTGATAGGCGGAAGCGATGCGGCAAAGGGGTATACTTACTCGAAGGTGCTCGACAAGAAGATACGGATATTCGAGGCAGGTATGCCTGTACTTTCGGCCACAGACCCGCAGGCAACGCTGGCCGGTTATGTGGTATTCCCTCAAGACTCTTCGAAAGCTGAACTCTTTTTACCCGAAGAAACAGTGGTGCTGGAGCGCCGCACGCGTCCTGACGGAACAGCGGTGTGGAACGTAGAAGACGACGATACCTACATGCTCGAAAAACAGGCCCGCGAGTGGCTGGTAACCCGCTGTGGCCAGGTGCTGTATGTTTCTACGGGATGCAGCAATGTGATTAAGACTGAGTTTGCCGGTGAGGGAGGCGAGACTTTTACCGCTTCCTTCTTTACGCAGGCAGGGGTGGCACAGATTGCATATCAGGGGGTGAATCATGTTCTTTACCAGTATCGTACGGCTTCGGGTTATGGATATAAGAATCCGTTTGTCGACATTCGTGGCAAAGGCAAGGAGGTAACGCTGACCGACCTGGCTACCGGAAAAACCTGTCAGTTTAGCGAAAAGAATAAGTAGCCTATCGGTTCTGTAAAAAAATAGGAAGAGCCGTATCCCTTCACACAGTGTGGTGTTGCGATACGGCTCTATTTGTTGAGGTTATTGTGCTACGTGGAATATGCTGAAATTACGGATAAGCGGTTCGGCTGTACACTGCTCGATGATCAGGCGGAACGATTTGGCATTCACGGCAGGGAACGACTCGATGCGCTTGTGGCCTACGGCGGTACCCTTGGCTACGGTCGTCCATTTGCCGTCGGTAAGCGCTTCTACGCGGTAAGCGCGGATACGCTCTCCGCCGGTGATGCCTTCCTGAATCATATAATAGTTGGCAGTTTCCACCTTGCCGGTGGTCAGTGTCAGTTTCTTCTTGCCCTGTCCTGAAGTTTCGGCCAGCGGCTGGCTGAAGCGGCGCTTAATCTCGGCTCCCCACTCCTGCAGACGGGTAACATCACCCTGCGGTATCACCCCGTCCGGGTTGGGAGTCAGTCCGATCATCAGTGTCGCATTGCGTCCCACAGACTTTTCGTACATATCCATTAGGTCGTTCAGCGGATAGACTGCCTTGTCGTCATCGCCCGGTTCCCAGAACCACTCGTGACGGCCGTTGTATCCGCGCAGCGGAGCATCCGCCATGGCCGGAACCCAGAACTTACCATTAGAGTCGCCGTGCGCCAGCAGTTTGTTGTGGTCGGCCGCAGATTCGGTGGCATTGCTGTGGCTGTACGGGTAGGGGAAGCTCGACCAGCACGGATAGCCTACAGTTCCGCTTTCCGAGCCACCCCAGCGCAGGGCGGCACGGTTTACATTATGATAGAACAGACATTCCGGCTGATACTTGTTTACGATAGGCTCGACGTCCGGTCCCAGTCCTTTGGGGTCGTCGGCACCCCCGTCGAACCAGATCATGAACAGGTCGCCGTAGCGGGTACAAAGCTCTGTCACCATTTTCTCGCACAGCCGCTTGTACCATTCCTGCCGGTTGCGGGCAAACTCGCCTTCGCCTTCGGCCTTAAAATTGTGGATACCCAGCAGGGAATTCCAGCGGATGCCGATGTAGATGCCCGGCTGCAAGCCGTATTTACGACATGAGTTTACAAAGTCGCGCACCACGTCGCCTTTTCCGTCGCGCCATTTCACGGCCTTCAGGCAGTAAGGATTTACGTCACTTTACCACAGGCCGAAACCGGTTTCGTGCGTGGCCGTGAGGATGGCAAACTTGGCACCGGCTGCCTTGGCTGCCTGTACCCACTGGTCAGTATCCAAGTGCTCGGGGTTGAAGATGTTGTAATCCTCTATCGGGTTGATGCGGTTGTTTCCCTGACCGTATATCTGGCCGTCGAATACATGAAGGTCGTAATGAAACACGACACCCATTTCGGCCTCGTGCCATTTAAGCTGGTGAGGAGCTGGTTTGGGACCGTCGTAGTTGGTATCACGTGCTTGAACTGCTGTACATAGGGCAAGTGCGGTGAGTACTGTCAATAATGTCTTTTTCATATATTTATTATTTAAGATAGATTTGTACAGATTTTTCTTGTCAGGTGAATGAAATATGTGTAAAGCATAGCCGTAAAGATAAGGAAAATTTGTATTCCAACAAAAATAACTATTTTTGCTGGGAATGGTTCTTGATTGATTTTGTGACTTTCTTTATTCTTTGATTATTCGTATGTCCCCAATAAAAAACATAAATTTCATTGCAATAGACTTCGAAACAGCTACCTCCAGTCGCACTTCTGTCTGTGAGGTAGGCATCTGCGTAGTGCGGAACGGTGAAGTAGCAGAAACCCGCTCGTGGCTGGTGCGTCCTGAGGACAACCGTTATCACTATCGCAACATACAGATACATGCTATCCGGCCGGAAGATACGGAGGATGCGCCCGACTTTCGTCAGGTTTGGGAGGAAATAGAGCGGACTTACCTTGATGAGTTCAGCACGCTGGTAGCACACAATGTGCCATTTGACAGGAGTTGCCTGCAGCATACGGCTGCACTGTACAGGCTGCATCTGCCACCGCTGGAGTGGAAATGTTCTTTGCAGACGGCCCGCAAGATTTATGCTTTCGGGTGTAATACGTTGGACTACCTTTGCGACCGGCTGGATATTCCGAAGGGAACACACCACCGTGCCGGCGATGATGCCGAGATGTGTGCACGGCTCTATCTGCGGGAACTGGAGGATATGGTGTAAAATACTCAAAAAGCCGTTTTTGCTCTTTTACTGCTGATGCATATAGAACGAAAACGGCTTTTTTCAATTATTCACTTGTCAGGCTACCAGCCTCAGCGCTCCGAGATAGGTGTATAGTCCACTTCTTCCAGTACATTCTTATAGGCAGGGCGGATGATGCGTCGTCCTTCGAAGTTCAGTTCCTCGATACGGTGTGCCGTCCATCCCACGATACGTGCC
>CAJKDC010000091.1 GCA_905198575.1 uncultured Bacteroides sp.
AAGTAACCAATCCAAGGTGTCTTCTTGCCTGATTTGGGGATATAGGAAGGATCGATGGCGATGGCTTTTCTTTTGCCTGTAAAATGCTTGCTGATGACAGATTCGTTGATTGTTCATTGCCCGTTCAATGTTTCGGGGAAGAACAGGAATAGAATGGTAATCAGGAGCCTTTCAGGCAAACCTTTGAAAGTATACCCAAGCATCAACAACGCCTCTGTGAATCTGACTAGATTTTTCTTTGACTTGTTTGAAGTGGACTTCTATAGATACAAGGAGGATGTTTTCTATCATGAATTCACTTCGGATACCATTTTTAAAATTAACAGCCAGTTGGAGCTCGAACCTCACTTTGTGTTGGGATTAGGTGAAAAGCGTCCTACCTTAGCGAAAATCCGAAACAGTGGTGCGATATCCAAAGATAAAAATCTGCTTCTGGGACATATCATGGAGACCGACCGCTGGCTCCTGCTGTCGGAAAGTGCATGGACCCCTTACTTTTACCTCTACGACAAAAAGTCGGATCTGTTCATGAGATGCAACGCTGAGAAGTATAAAGGATTCGAGAATGACTTGGATGGCTTCCTTCCTTTTTGGCCGTCCTATCAAGGCATCGGAAAATCATCTCACGAAATCTGTTCGATTATCAAGGCGGAAGACTACTTGGAAGGTGTGGAAGAAACCGGAGAAAACCCTCTCTCAAGTAAACCCAAATTCGATGACAACCCCATAGTGGCTATTGGCTCCATGTAGGGTAACCGTTTTGGGATTGTTTTTCGACTGCACAATTAGATGGATGTATTCGCTATCTCAAGTCCTGTCTTTTAAAGGCTGAACCGGCGGGTTTCAAGGCTACCGATACAAGAAAAAAGCTCTCCGTCAAGAACCTGTTTCTTGGCGGAGAGCTTTTTTGTGCTTGTATTTCTCGGATTAGTTCCTGCAGAACTATGTAAGCAAGAAGCGTAAAAGGAAGTCTTAGAGGTAGTCGACAGCATCTGAGAAGCAAAGTCAGCTGCATGTGCTTGAGGAAAAGAGGCGCTTTTGTTTTGTTTTTTTTAGAGCTAGTAAAAAAAATAGGTTATTTTAATGAATTTATCAGATTACAATCTTATCTTTGCATCCCAGAGATGCTTGATTGGTATTTCTCGGATTAGTTCTGCAGGAACTATATTGCTTTGTAATAACCTCTTCTCTTAATGATAAGTTAAGCGAAGAAGCCATTTTAAAATAGATAAATCTGATGCCTATGAATTTATTAAAATTCAATTTCAACCTTAAATCGTAAATGAGGGGACAAAAGGAAAGTTTCTGCTCTTCATATCAGCTAACTATTATTCCTAACAATAATTTGATGTAAAAATAAAATTATCATCTATGTTAACCACTAATGCAAATTTACATTATTTAAAGTATGTAGGATTAGGTTGTACACTCTTATGCACCTCTCCTATCTTTGCCCTACCTAGTACGGCAAATAGTTTATCCATTGATGCCGTACAGCAGCAAGAAAAAGTAACGGGTACGATTATGGACGCAGATGGTGAACCCATTATTGGCGCTTCAGTAGTCGTAGAAGGAACAACGAATGGTACAATTACCGATTTTGATGGTAAATTTGAGTTGTCTGTTCCCAAGAAAGCTACTTTATTGATTTCTTACATTGGATACAAGAATCAGAGTATTGTATTGGGCAAAGAAAGAAATCTTCGTATCGTATTGGAAGAGGATACTGAAGTTCTGGATGAAGTGGTGGTTGTCGGTTACGGTACTACGTCTAAGCGTAAAACGACTGCAGCGGTAGCCACGGTAAATGCCGAAAACCTCGTGAAAGTACCGTCTTCCAATATCACACAAAGTTTAGCCGGACAAGTCCCTGGCATTATTGTAACTGCATCTGGAGGTGGTATTGGTAAGAATTCAACCATATCTATCCGTGGTGGTTCCACTCCTCTGGTTGTTATTGATGATGTCATCTCCGAATACCGGGATTTCGAAAACTTAAACCCGGACGATATTGAACAGATGAGTATTCTTAAGGATGCATCGGCTACTGCTGTATACGGTGCCCGTGCTGCCGATGGTATTCTCTTGATTGTAACCAAGCAAGGAAAAGCCGGTAAGATGTCCGTCAATTACAATGCAACCTTTAGCTTTACCGAACTTGCTGAACAGCCGGATAAGGTAAATTCTTATACTGCTGCATATTATGTAAACAAGAGTTATGCAAACGACGGCTTGCCTGAGGTTTATAAGCCAGAAGAATTGGAAAAGTTCCGTACCGGTTCAGATCCCTATAACTACCCAAATACCGACTGGATGGATTTGGCATTGCGTGATTTCGCCCCCGAACAGAAGCATACGTTATCAATTACCGGAGGTAGTGAAAAACTTAAGCTCTTCACCGGTCTGTCTTACTATGACCAGGAGTCTTTGTACAAGTCAAATACCAATAACTTAAAACGCTATAACATGAGAACCAATCTCGTTGCAGATTTTAAGGAAATTGGATTGAAGGTTACGTCTGGTATTGACGGCTACATTACTAACCAAAAGGAACCCTCTTCACATACTGGTACCGGTTACTATTTTGTATGGTCACACTTGCAGAATAAGAAGCCGACCGAATTGGCCTATAGTAAAAACGGAGGGTTGTATCAAACTGCTGATAACCCCTTGGCTGAAATCAGCCCGGAATCTGGTTATCGTCACACGGATATCATGTCTGTAACGGCTAATTTGATCTTTGACTGGGCAGTACCTTGGGTACATGGCTTGAAGTTCAAGGCATTGGGACGCTATCGCATCAACAGCGATAAGACTAAAAACTGGGTAAAGACAGCTCCCATGTATGACATCGAAGGAAATCAGGCTTCATCACCCAAGCCCCAGCTCTATAAATATCATTACCAGGGCAACAACTGGACTACTCAGTTCTTTGCCAATTATGACCAGACATTTAATAAAGTGCATACCGTCGGTGCTACATTGGGTATTGAAGCCAATAAGAGCACTTACGATAATTCCAGTCTTTCGCGCGTAGATTATTTGCTGGACGTAGACCAGATGGGTGCAGGCCCGGTAAGTACAGCCAAAAACAGCTCTGCAGAAGGGGAGGCAGCCCGTGCAGCTGTGATTGCTCGTCTCAAATATGACTATGCCAGCAAGTATGTAGTAGAAGCCAGCATGCGATATGATGGTTCGGACCTTTTTCCGGAAAACAAACGTTGGGGGGCATTCTTCTCAGGTTCTGCTGCTTGGGTCATTTCTGAAGAGGCTTTTTGGCAACCCTTAAAGGACCGTCATATCTTCGATACCTTTAAGTTTAGAGGTTCTTATGGTGAAATTGGTCAATCGAACATTGAGCGATATGCCTATCTCCAAAGTTACCAGTTGGTAGAACGTGGGTATCTTGTTGATGGCAAATGGATGCCTGGATTCAATGAAGGCGGCCTGGTAAGTAAGGATATCAGCTGGTATTCCGTGAAAGATATGAATATCGGTATCGACTTCGGCTCGTTGAACAATCGTCTGAGCGGTTCTATTGACTATTTCCGTAAAGAAACCACAGGTTACTTGGCTTCTCCTTCCAATGTAGGTTACACTGCTCCATTGGGTACTGCGTTGCCATACGTGAAAACAAATGGAGAACATATCCGCCAAGGATTAGACTTCATTTTACAATGGAAAGAAGAACGCGCAGGCTGGAAATATGGTATTTCTGCAAACCTGACTTATTTCGACCAGTACTATAACATCAATCCCTTTGAATCGGAAGCTGACTTAAAGAATCCATACAAGCGTAAAACGCAGGCGAAGGGTTACTGGGGTATCGGCTATGAGAACGACGGTTTCTATGCAAGCCAGGATGAAATCATGAACTTGCCTATGCGTCCAGGTTCAGTAAACCTGGGTGCCGGTGATATCAAGTACAAGGACTTCAATGGTGATGGATTGATTGATGGAGAAGACCAACATCGAATCGGTAAGAATTCGTTCCCTCGTGCAAACTATGGTATCAACATCGATGTCAGCTATAATGGCTGGTTCCTGAATATGTTGTGGCAGGGTGCAACATCCCGAGATTTGTATATGGGTAACATGATTCAAGGTCAAGGTCAGGCTAGTGGATATCTGCCCGTTATTTACGATTTTATGGCTGACACATGGTCTCCGGATAATACCAATGCTAAATATCCTCGATTGAGAAGTACCTCAACAATCAACGGAGGCAACAACTATGAAAGTTCTAATTTCTGGCTGGTTAATGGGGCATATCTTCGCTTGAAGAATATGAATATTGGTTATGACTTCAAACATAAACTGTTGAAGAAGACTCCATGGATTACCAGATGTACCTTGTCTCTGTCTGGCTACAACTTGCTGACTTTTAGTCCGGCTACAAAGTATGGTATGGACCCGGAAATTGGTGATACTAACTTCTATGATTATCCAACTACTCGCACTTATGCTGTCAGCTTAAATATTGGTTTCTAAATGAATCGTTTAATTAAGAATTTATTATGAAGATGAAAAAATATATTTTACCGTTGCTGTTTTGTGGTGCACTGACACTCCAAGGATGCAATGATTTTTTGGATACCAACCCGTCTGAATCATATACAGAAGACTTGGTGTGGGGTTCTCCCTCCACGGCAGAAGCTTTCATTTTGCAGACATATAACAATGTCATGCCGAAATATACCGATTTCAAAACAGAAGATTGCTTTACAACCAATTCAATCTGGGTTTATCAAGGCTGTCCTTCTGAAGTCCGCGAACTTGTAGACCGAAGCTGGAATTTCGGTTTTGGTGACTTTGGCACGATTCGCAAGTGCAATCTGATCATCGAAAAAGTAGGTGCTTCAAATTTCAATGAAACCAAGAAGAAAGAATTGGTTGCAGAGGGAAAGATGCTTCGCGCCATGACGTATTACTATCAAGCCAAGCATACAGGACGTGTCATTTGGGTAGATCGCGTATTGAGCGAAACCGACAATTTCGCATTGGGATTGACATCAAGCATTAAGGAATCATACGATCATATCTTGCAGGATTTGGATGATGCCATTGCAGGTTTGCCTGAAGAATCAGCTGCAGGTCGTCTTAATCGGAATGCAGCTCTGGCCTTAAAGTCTGAGGTGTGTCTGACTGCTGCTGCATACACAGGACAAAAGGAGTTATTCCAACAGGCTATCGATGCTGTAAACGCTATTCAAGGCTATCAGCTGGATGCCAACTATGAAGGAATGTTTAATCAGGACGGAGCCTATTCTTCCCCGGAAATCATATTGGGCCACTATTTCAGCAAGGATGCTACCACTTGCGGTGGAACAATGATGCAAGAAATGATACCTAACCAGAACAACGATGCTATTAAAAACTTCGGATGTTCACCGGTGATGAAGACAGACTACATTTTTGAATGCTGGATGGCTCATGCTCCTTCCCAGAATCTTGTAGACAACTATTTGGTCATCGACCGGATGACGCAGCAAGCTGTACCCTGGAATGAGTCCACACAATTCAAAAACAATGTGAAGGAAGTCCCTACAAGTGAAATAGCTTCTATGGCCCACGACGCAAAAGAACTGACCAACGGAAAGGGATATATTTCACTGAACGACACCAAATTGAATGAATTGATTTATGGCGAACGCGACAAGCGTTTCTATGCAACGATTGTTTATGACTCATGTCAGTTCTATGGAGAAACAATAACCATGTGCCAGAAGGGAAACCTGAACCGCAGTTCCCGTGTAGGTGTTCCTGGCACATCCCATATGCCTTTGACCAATTATATGTGGCGCAAGAGCATCTATAACGTTTCACCACGTCCGTTTGTGGATGTCTTTACGGATTATCATTATGTAGTCTTCCGTTTGGGCCGTGCATTGATGAACAAGGCTGAAGCTCTGCTTTGCTTAGGTAAATGGCAAGAAGCGATGCAGGTGATTAATGAAACCCGTAAAGTTCATGGTGGATTGCCGGGCTCTACAGCTAGCAACTTGCAGGAAGCATGGGATGACTACAAGCGGGAACGTAATGTGGAACTTCCGCTGGAAGGTGATTATTACTGGAGCCTGCTGCGCTGGGGTAAATACGGTAAGGAAGCCAATCACGGTTTGCAGCCGTCCAGTGTAATTCCGGAGTTAAATTGTCCTGCTACATTCTCTGAAATCTCCAAAGACCGTAAGCGCATGTTTGTAGGGCAAGTACAATTCACCAATGACCAACGTGAATTCCGTACCCGTCGCTACTTGTTCCCTATTCCGCAAGGTGTAATCAATGCGAATCCGGCTCTTAGTGATGCTGATCAGAATCCAGAATGGTAATATTTTTAAATAAGACAAAAAGAAAAATTATGAATAAGAAATTTAATATCTTAGGACTTTTGATATTGTTCTGCTTATCATTTTTTAACAGCAGCTGCAGTAAAGAAGATCTTCCTGCTTATGATGGAGCAGAAATTACAAAAGTGGGATTTTATCACCGATTTGCTGGACCGAACCAGGATGCTATTACAGGTGAACACATTACAGTCCAAAAAGAACTGTCCTGTAGATATGACATCGACAGCGAAGCGGCAACAGTAAATTGTGTTGTCACAGTACCTCAGGCTAATGGTCCTTTTACTGAAGAAGAACGTAACAGAGTTAGCCAAAATAAACTTTGGGGATATTTTAAGGTGTCTACGGCTTGCCATGTGACTCCAATTAATGGTGCTCCCACGCTGGGAACACCAGGAGACTGGACCAGCGAACATCAGTATGAATTAAAAGCTGCTGATGGAACAAAGAAGGTATGGACCGTACGTATTACTGAAATGAAAAGATAAATAGTAAGAGAATTATCATTTTAACATATATAAAATAATTTGTTGATGAGTCTGCCCATAAAAGGCAATGTGTCAACAACGGAAAAAGGTTAGTATATTAGAATAACTGATTATTTTAGTAGAAATGTAAACCTTGTGAAAGGCAAGCATTCACCGACAAAGGCTGTGGCTATCTTGAGAAAGGTGGCCACAGTCCGTTTTAACTGTATAATCAATATCTTCTCTAATATTTGTGTGTTTACTCTAACGATCAATTAATCCTGATTCCGATGTAGTTATTAACTTTATATAACGGCAAGCAAAATCATGAATAATACGCATAGCTCATTACCCTTTAATGGCCAACAAGCGGTAAATCCTCGGTTGGCTTCCTTGGATATACTTAGAGGTTTTGACCTGTTTCTGCTGGTATTTTTACAACCTGTACTGGTAGCAATCGGCAATGATTTACAGATTCCTCAAATGGATTTCATCCTTAAACAACTTGATCATGCTCAATGGTCAGGTTTTCACTTTTGGGATTTGGTCATGCCTCTTTTCCTTTTTATGACAGGTGCTTCAATGCCTTTCTCTTTTGAAAAGTATAAGGATCTTCCCGACAAGAAGGAAATTCATTTCAAAGTATTACGGCGCTTCTTTACACTGTTTTTTCTAGGCATGATTGTACAGGGGAATATACTTGGTTTGGATTTAAATCATATATACTTATATGTTAACACATTGCAAGCTATTGCATTTGGCTATCTTATAGCTTCGTTTCTTCTCCTGCATACCTCGCTGAAGATACAAATTGTTTCTTCTTTTTTGTTGCTTCTCATCTATTGGATTCCGATGACTTTCGCTGGCGATTTCACCCTAGAGGGTAACTTTGCCTATAAAGTGGATCAACTTCTGTTGGGGAAATTACGTGGAGACCCTAGTTATACATGGATTTGGAGCAGTCTTACTTTTGGTGTAACTGTAATGCTAGGTACTTTTGCCGGACGGCTGATGAAATGTGGAAAGAATGACCGTAGGCGGGTAACCAGGCAATTGTTTCTGATTGGAGTGGCATTGGTTGTGGCAGGATTTTTTTGGGGGCTTCAGATGCCTATCGTAAAACGAATTTGGTCATGCAGCATGACACTTGTGTCTGGTGGCTATTGTTTTTTGCTGATGGGTATATTTTATTATTGGATCGATTATAAAGGCCATACGAGGGGCTTGGCTTGGTTGAAAATCTATGGCATGAATTCTATAACCGCTTACATGTTGGGGGAAACTATCAATTTTCGTTGTATAGCTCACTCTGTTTCCTATGGACTGGAGCAGTATTTAGGTCATTTCTATTCCGTTTGGCTCTCTTTTACAAACTACTTGATTCTTTTTTTGATTTTACGTTGGATGTTTAGACAACGTATTTTTTTAAAGATTTAATTGTAAGTATTTGTCCAGCTTCACTAATCCTTTTTTACCTGATAATTATTTCGGATCCATTCTCTGGAAACCTAAACTTGAAAACATTGCAAACTCTATGATTTAACCTACCCATGCTTCCCCTGAAAAGAAAGCGTGGTAAAAAAACAATTTTATGAAATTACCTATCAGAAATTGGATGGGCGCCTCGATAGTGGCTGCCTGTCTGTTGTCGGGCTCGGCCGTACGGGCTCAAAGTGTCATCTTCCCGCAGGAGAAGCAGGCCGGACTGGCTGCTTTGACGGTGGGACAAGGCACCTACACGCTGCAGAACGAACTGCTGAAGGCGCAGTTCAGTGTCCAAAACCGGCTCCTTCGCTTCGAAGGTTGCGAACAGCTGGGCCTGCTGCCCGGCACGGAGCTTTTCATCATCCGCCTGGCCGATGGCCGGGATATCCCGGCTTCCGCCCTTTCTCTGAAAGAGGTGCGTCAGGTGGACCTGACACCGGTGGAAGGGGCTGCCAAGGGGGCACTGAAGCTGAATGGAAAAGCGGTGGAAGCGACCTTCGCCCATGCCGATTTTACCTTAGTATGGCGCGCTGTGCTGCGTGACGGCTCGCATTACCTGCGTACCGAACTGGAACTGACTGCCCCAAAGGACCTAGACATGCGTGGCATTCTGGCCATGAACTATACGTTCGACAACCGTTTCGGCAAGAAACTGCCGCAGGTGGTGGGCAATACCCGGGGAGCGGTCATCGCCAGCGACAAGATCTTTGCCGGTCTGGAGACTCCGATGGGCATCAACACGGTAGCTTCGGCTCCCACGGTCGATACTTCGCTGCTACAGGGATTCTGGAGCCGTCAGACTACCCTGCAGGCTGGCAAGACCTGGAGTGTCGGGGCGGTGGTGGGCATCGTGGCACCCGACCAGGCCCGACGCTCGTTCCTGGCCTACAGCGAACGCGAACGGGCGGTGCCCTGGCGTCCGATGCCGGTGTACATCTCGTGGTACGAACTGAACATCGACCGCAACAACTCGGAAGACTATTCGGGCAACATGAACATCGGCCAGTGTGTGGATGTGGTGAAGCATTGGAACAAGGACTTCTTCAAAAAGTACAAAAAGGGCGTCAAGGCGTTCGTCTTCGACGACGGATGGGATGAATATGGACTGTGGACCTTCAGCAAGAACTTCCCCAACGGATTCCAGGAAATCGACCGCCTGGCCCGCAAGATGGGATCGGGCATCGGTGCCTGGCTGGGTCCGGTAGGCGGCTATGGTCAGTCGGGTACATACCGCCGCAACTACTGGAAGGACAAGGGCGGCATGCAGCTGAGCAATCCGGCCTACTATAAGGTGTTCCTCGATGCGTGTACAAACATGATCCAGTCGTACGACTTCCGCTTCTTCAAGTTCGACGGCATCAGTGCGCAGGCTTCTGCCGTGGGACCGGATGCCGGTGCCCGGGGCGACGAAAATGCCGAAGCCATCCTCAACATCGAACGCGAGGTGCGCAAGATCAAGCCGGACATCTTCCTGAATACGACCGTGGGAACTTGGGCCTCACCGTTCTGGTTCCAGTTTACCGATGCCGTATGGCGCCAGGTAGCCGACTATGCCGAAATCGGTGACCAGGGTTCCGACCGCGAACGCTGGATCACCTACCGCGACCACTTGGTGTACCAGAACTTCGTACAGAACTCGCCGCTCTGCCCCATCAATACCCTGATGACCCACGGCTTCATCCTGTCGAAATGGGGTGCCGTATCGAAGGATATGGACTACGACGGCATCGTACGCGAACTGCGCTGTGCCTTTGCCTGCGGTTCGGGCATGGTGGAGCTCTACAACGATTACGAGTTGATGAACCAGATCAACAAGGGTGCCCTGTGGAAGGACCTGGCCGAATGCATCGACTGGCAGGAAGCCAACGCCGACGTGCTGCCTGATATCCACTGGGTAGGCGGTCATCCCTGGGACGGCAAGAAAGCCAATGTCTACGGATGGGCAGCCTGGAATGCGAAAAAGGCGGTACTGACCCTCCGCAACCCGGCAGCCTATGAGCAGACGATCACCCTGACGCTGCGCGAAGCACTGGACATCCCGGCGTATGTGAAGACGGCAGTGACCTGGACAAACGGATTTGAACAGGCTGCCTTGCCGGGTCTGATGCTGAACGAGCCGGTCGATATCGACCGGCCGCTCACGCTGACCCTGCCGGCCTCGTCGGTCTTTGTATTCAACGGTCTCGACGGCGCTGCCCGCTGATGCTGACCGAAGATTTGACCAAACCACTCAAGCATAAGTGAAGAGGAGTGCATTTTTCTACACCTCCTCGTTTATGCACAAAGCCTCGGCTTCCACAAGCTGGGGCTTTGTTTCCTTTCTTTAATTTCGTGCATGAATGCAGTGACTGGTTTCACGTTTTCACCAACTTTCTTTTCCACTAATGGTTGGCAGATTATAGGTGAAGGGATTTCAATGTATAGGTGATTTCCTCCAACCCATACTAGCCCTCTGTAGCTGGATGCAGATGTGCTGTTCAATTTCGAAAATGTCTTTGTGAGCCAATACCAAATGAAGAGTGCAGTCGGGCAGTAGATTCAGTTTCCCTGGGTAATAAATTCAACATCAGTCCTGTAAGGCAAGACCCGCAGTTACCTGTACAGTGAAGAACTTCATTATTTCATGTACATGTTCTTCTGTGGTGGCTCATGTATAGAAGACAGCTTAACTTTCTCCAATTTTACCCGTTGCCGTTTCATTATATGTCCCATGCTAATTAATCCTACAAATCCAACTCATTCAGGTCCAGATAATAAATCTCATCAGTGTTCCAGTCGCGTGTATAAAGACAATTCCGTTTGGTATCCAACCAGGTTATAAAAAAAGACCGATCTGTCTTCAATGTTGTCCTAAACGTTTTTCGATAAAAACAAAAAAAGGAAGTAAAGCTAAG
>CAJKDC010000092.1 GCA_905198575.1 uncultured Bacteroides sp.
CTGAAGAAGTTATCGACTTCGCTACTCGTACAGGTTGCGATTCTTTGGCTATCTCTATCGGTACATCTCACGGTGCTTACAAATTTACTCCAGAACAGTGCCATGTAGATCCTGAAACTGGCCGTTTGGTTCCTCCTCCATTGGCATTCGACGTATTGGATGCAGTTATGGAAAAACTTCCAGGATTCCCTATCGTTCTTCACGGTTCTTCATCAGTTCCTCAGGAAGAAGTTGATACTATCAACAAATATGGTGGTGCTTTGAAAGCTGCTGTAGGTATTCCAGAAGAACAGTTGCGTAAAGCTGCTAAATCTGCAGTTTGCAAAATCAACATCGACTCAGACTCTCGTCTGGCTATGACTGCTGCTATCCGTAAAGTATTCGCTGAAAAACCAGCTGAATTTGACCCACGTAAATATCTGGGCCCAGCTCGCGATAACATGGAAAAACAGTATAAGCACAAAATCCTGAACGTATTGGGTTCAGACAACAAATTGGCTCAGTGCTAATATTGAAATCCGATAAATAAAAAAAGCCGCAATTTGCGGCTTTTTTTATTTATATTTATTGAGGTTTATCTTGCTGCATAGAATAAAGAACTTCCGTTCAAACTTCTTAAAGCAGAAACTCCATTCATGTCAGGGACTACAGTTGCTGTACCGTTGGCGGTTGTTGCAGAAACAGTTCCATCTTCATTGAATTTGATTAATTCGAAGCTTTGTCCTTCAGCTTCAGCATTCCAGGTACGGTTGTCTTTATTATATACCAAATCTACAGATTTATTTTCTCCTTTTTTGGTAATGGTGTATCCATCTTCGTTTGTGCGAACCAGGTATTCTCCGTTTTCACCTTTGATGGTTTTTTCTTGTCCGACTTGTGCAACTGGATTTGAACCACTCCAGAACTCAATACTGTTTAATACAATGATGTCTGCAAGATAGGCAACTTCGTATACCGGAACAATATGGAAGGCAAGAAATACGATTTCGTTTACAAACTTATTGCTTACGCCACTATTCCAGTCTTTCAGCTTATTCCACAGACCAAATGATCCAATACATGACGAAAAAAGCAAGCTTCCGCAGAGCAAAGAACTTACAGCCAATAATTTTCCTTTTTTCATTGTTTTTCTAATTTTAGGTTATTAAATCGTTCTTTTATTGATAACATAAAGATATGCTTCTTTACAAATATATAACTAATTCTTTGTATCTTAAATTTTTTTGTTGAAAAAATTGTATCTTTGCCCCTTGTTAACCTACAGATTATTAATTCATATAAAATTATAAAGATGACAGAACAGATTCAGAAAAGGCTGAATGATTCGAAGGCTACCCGTTGGGGAGCTTTGGCTATTGTCGCTTTTACCATGATGGCGGCATATTATGTAAATGATGTAGTAGCACCTTTAAAGACTATGCTTGAATCCGATTTGGGATGGAATAGTAGTGAATTTGGACTTTTTACAGGTGCATATAGCTTTTTGAATGTATTTTTCCTGATGTTGATTTGGGGTGGTTTGATTTTGGACCGCTTTGGAATTCGTTTCACTGGAAAGCTGGCTACTATTCTGATGGTAGTGGGTACAGCACTTGAATATTACGCAATGACAGCAATGGCAGGTGATACTTCCACTATATTGGGCTATAAGTCTGGTGTATTTGTTGCTTCTGCAGGTTATTCTATTTTCGGTGTAGGTGCAGAAGTTGCTGGTATTACAGTGACAAAAATCATTGCCAAATGGTTTAAAGGTAAAGAGGTAGCTACAGCGATGGGTGTTCAGGTTGCATTGGCCCGTATCGGTTCTCAGGCTGGATACGCTGTTGCTATTCCGTTAGCTCGTTCCTTTGGACTGACTTCTCCGGTATTGTTGGGACTGGTACTTCTGATTGGTGGAATGATTGCATTTTTTGCTTTCTCTATCCTTGACAAGAAATTGGACCGCCAGGTTGAAGAGTCGGTAGCTGATGATGAGGAAGAAAAGTTCTCTTTCAAAGATGTAAAGCATATTCTTTCTAATCCAGGCTTTTGGCTGATTGCTTTGCTTTGTGTATTGTTCTATTCGTGTGTATTCCCTTTCCAGAAGTTTGCATCAGAGTTGATGACCAGCAAATATGGTATTGATGAAAACGTTGCAGGATTTTTTGCTGGATTGCCAGCCTTGGGCGCTTTGTTCCTGACTCCTGTATTCGGAGGACTGGTTGATAAAAAAGGAAAATCAGCTTCGATTATGATGTTGGGAGCAGCAATGCTGATTTGTGTTCATTTTGTATATGCTATCCCTTCTATTAATAACTGGTTTGTAGCAATTATATTGATGATAGTATTGGGTATTGCTTTCTCATTGGTACCTTCGGCTATGTGGCCAGCTGTAGCTAAGATATTCCCTGTTAGCCAACTTGGTACGGCTTATGCGCTTATCTTCTTTATTCAGAATATTGGTCTTTGGGGTATTCCTACCTTGATTGGTGCTGTACTGGATAATTATTGTGTAATCGAGGTAAATGGTGTGAGAAGTTATGATTATACTTTACCAATGTGTATCTTTACCGGTATTGCAGTATTGTCTATGTTGGTAGCATTTATGTTGAAAGTAGCTGATAAGAAGTATGGCTATAAACTGGAAGAACCTAATATCAAAGCTTAATGCTTTAGGGTAAGAATTAATATAGGAATATAGAAATCCCTTGTATTCAAGAATGTGATATACCATATTCAAGGAATACAAGGGATTTTTTATACTAGTTGTGTTTCAGTTCGTTTATAAGTCTTTGTCTATTTTCAAAATACCTCCAGTTGTGGTATTGAATATTACGCGTGTATTGACTTTTTTATTGAATAAGTCGTCTACCAAGACTTCTTTGTTTCCAAATCCGGAAACAGAAACTTCACCTTTGAACATTTTCTTGCCACGGAAAGTAACATTGACTTCTGCTTTCCCGGGGATATTGTAGATGATTCCGTCCAGTTTTTTCTTTTTATTTTCGGATTCTGGATTCACAGGAAACATACCTGCATTTTTGATACTTATATACAAAGGTTCGCCAGCCAGATTGTTGGCATCGAGCACTCCCAACTTTTGTGAGAAACGGCATACCGTTTGGTTGCTGATTTCTTCCGGTTCAATCCGGAAGGTAAATACTTTGTCCTCACGGTTGGTCACTCCTTTAAACATTTGGGTTAGCGCCTGTTCTTGTTTGTCCAAATTGTCTATAATCAGTTTGAGAGAAGCTCCATCCTTAGGCATATTGTCGGCCTGACCTCGCAGAATACTATTTTTGCTTTCGCGTATATTATAGATTTCTTTTGCTGTAAGTTCTGCCATTTTAGCGGTAGAGCCTGCCAGCAATATTTCTTCAGTCATGAAGTTTCTGGGGTTTATTTGCTTTTGAGGCTTCTCAAGCTGAAGGTCATCAGTATCCTCCTCTTGGGGAACCGTTGTATTTACAGCTTTGATTATACCGTCTTTGGTCAATTCAATGTTTGAGGCCAAAGATTTATCTTTTAGCTTGATAGTATATGCATTGTTCGTATCAGGAATTCCTGCGGGCTGTGTAATGATTTTCTTTATTTCCCAACATTCGCTGGGTTGCGATGTAACATTGTTCAGTCGCAGATACCGGTTGGCATATTGACAGAACTCTCCAGGTGTATAGCTCACTTTGGTAGCAATGACTTTCACTTCTATCACTGTTTTAGGGAGGAAATATACAATCCCCTCGCTAGATCCGGGAGTATACTGGCTGTAGTCTTGCGCTGCTGCTCCCATCGAAGCCAGAAGTCCCAATGCTATGATTCCTGTTTTCATATCCTTTAGTTTTTGGTTTCACTTAATTTTTTCCATGCTTCAGGCAGTGCATCAATGATGTCTTGTGCCGTCATGCTAATCTCTCCCATACGTTCGGCCGCAATGTCGCCTGCCATGCCATGTACATATACAGCCAGTCTGCACGCATCTTCACGTCCATATCCCTGTGCTAGCAGAGAGGTTATGATACCGGTTAATACGTCACCGCTACCGGCTGTTGCCATGCCCGGATTACCTGTAGGATTGATATAGCAGTTTCCTTCTGGTGTAACAACGATGCTCCATGCACCTTTTATGATGATGAAGCATTGCAGATAACTTGCCAGTTCTTTTGCCTTGGTGAGCCGTTCAAAACTGTCTGTGCACTTTCCGATAATCCGTTCCAACTCTTTGACATGAGGTGTGAGTATGGAGCGCTTAGGTATTCTGTTCAGCCAAGTACGGTGTGTGCTGAAATTATTCAGTGCATCGGCATCCAGAACAAGAGGAAGGTAGCAAGTTTTCACCTGATCCAGCATTGCAAGTGCAGTATCTTCTTCCTGACCGATTCCAGGACCAATGCCAACGGCCTGGAAATTATCCAAGTCTGTAGGCTCAACGAAGAATTCTTCGTGCAAATCACTTTGTACGATAGCTTCGGGAACAGCTGTTTGCAGCAACGGAATATTTCTGATAGGAGAATGTACGGTAAGTAGTCCTACTCCTGATTTCAGACAAGCTTTTGCCGAGAGAATTGCAGCACCAGCCATGCCGTATGAACCGGCAATGAGCAATGCATGTCCGAAGTTACCTTTATGTGCAAATCTCTTTCGGGGTTTGATGATACTGCGCATCTCCCGTCCTTCGGTGATGAAGTAAGGAGTGTCGGCTTGCTTAAGATAATCGTCTTTCAATTGGATGTCGATAACCTCTACTTCGCCAATGATTTCTTCGTTTTCTGTAAAGAAAAATGCAAGCTTGGGATATTGGATAGTCAGGGTAAGTGTTGCCCGGATGATGTTCTGTCGGATATTGTGTGTGTTGTCTTCGCACATCAATCCGGAAGGCATATCAATAGAAACTACTTTCGACGGAGATGCATTGATGTATTTTACGACTGCTGCAAAACCTCCGCTTAAAGCTTTATTTAGTCCAACTCCAAATAATCCGTCAATTACAATATCCTGTGCAGAAAGCTGTGGAGGAGTAAACTGGTTGCTGATCTCGTTGTATTTACCAAATCCAACTTCCTTGAGTCTTTGGATGTTGGCAACACATTCTTCCGAGAGAGCTCCTGTGACGTTGAATAAGAATACTTCTACATCATAGTTTTTGAGGAAAAGCATGCGGGCAACTGCAAGAGCATCTCCACCATTGTTTCCGGGGCCTGCAAAAACCACCATTCTGTGTGAGCGGTCCCAACGGCTGATGATTGCTTCGGTCAATCTTTGTGCTGCATGTTCCATCAAGTCGATAGAGGCAATAGGCTCGTTACCTATGGTATATGCATCTGCCTCTTTAAATTGGTTATGTGTTAAAATTTTCATCCTTTTTTACTGAGTATTGGTCGGTAAAAGTACTAAAAAAGCTGTAATATCATATCATTTGAAGAGTAAAATATTCCTTAAATAGCCGATAGATATGCGGCTTTTTGCGAGAAAAATCGTACTTTTGCGGCAACTTAATTGCAATATATCGTATGGACATTATTCAGATAAAAGACAAGCGCTTTAAAACCTTTATTCCTGAAGCTCAAATTCTGCAGGAGGTAAGCCGCGTTGCAAATGAAATTATGAATGACTTGAGGGATGAAAAACCTTTGTTTGTCAGTGTTTTGAACGGCTCTTTTATGTTTACGGCCGATTTAATGAAGTATCTGGATATGCCCTGTGAAGTCTCTTTTGTGAAGCTGGCTTCGTATGAGGGTACCTCATCTACCGGAAAGGTAAAAGAACTGGTAGGCTTGAACGACGATATAACCGGACGTACGGTTGTTATTGTGGAAGATATTGTGGATACAGGACTTACCATGCAGCGTTTGGTTGAGACGCTTAAAGCCCGTAATCCGAAAGAGGTACGTATTGCCACTTTGCTGGTAAAGCCAGATAAATTGCAGGTGCCGTTGGATATTCAGTATGTAGCCATGAATATTCCAAACGATTTCATCGTGGGATACGGACTGGACTATGATGGCTTGGGACGTAACTATCGGGACATTTATACTGTAATCGAATAATTTTTTAATATAACAATTAGGTAAAAAAGATGTTGAACATTGTAATTTTCGGTGCTCCGGGCTCTGGTAAAGGTACTCAGAGTGCTCGTATCGTAGAAAAATATGGTTTGAACCATATCTCTACTGGTGACGTTTTGCGTGCAGAAATCAAAAATGGTACAGAACTGGGTAAAACAGCTAAAGGTTATATCGATAACGGTCAGCTTATTCCAGATGCACTGATGATTGATATCTTGGCTAGCGTATTCGATAGCTTCAAAGATAGCAAAGGTGTTATTTTCGATGGTTTCCCACGTACTGTAGCTCAGGCAGAAGCTTTGAAAGTTATGTTGACTGAACGCGGACAGGAAGTTTCAATCATGTTGGATCTGGAAGTTCCTGAAAACGAACTGATGGACCGTCTTATCAAACGTGGTCAGGAATCAGGTCGTGCTGACGATAACGAAGAAACTATCAAGAAACGTCTCGTTGTATATCACTCACAGACAGCTCCTTTGATTGACTGGTACAAGAATGATGGTAAATACCAGCACATCAACGGATTGGGCAGCATGGACACTATTTTTGCTGACATCTGCTCTGCAATTGATAAACTCTAATTGACAAAGAATCAAAAGGATGAAGAATAGAGGATCTTTCATCGGAAGATGCTTTGTTCTTCATCCCTTTTTTTATGGTGGCGCGCAGCTGCCTGTTTATCTAACAAGAAATTAAATTATGGCTGAATCGAATTTTGTAGATTATGTAAAGATTTACTGCCGCTCCGGAAAGGGCGGACGAGGCTCAACGCACATGCGCCGTGAAAAATATGTACCTAACGGTGGCCCCGACGGTGGCGACGGTGGTAGAGGAGGTCATGTTATTTTGCGGGGTAACCGTAACTATTGGACATTGCTCCACCTGAAGTACGACCGTCATGTCTTTGCAGGACATGGAGGCAATGGTTCCCGCAATAAAAGTTTCGGCAAGGATGGAGAAGACAAGGTGATTGAAGTACCTTGCGGTACAGTGGTGTATAATGCCGAAACCGGTGATTATGTATGCGATATTACAGAACACGGTCAGGAAGTCGTTTTGCTGAAAGGCGGACGTGGCGGACTTGGAAACTGGCATTTCCGTACAGCTACACGTCAGGCACCCCGTTTTGCCCAACCGGGTGAACCGATGCAGGAAATGACTGTGATTCTGGAGTTGAAACTGTTGGCTGATGTAGGTTTGGTTGGTTTCCCGAATGCCGGAAAGTCTACGCTGCTTTCCACTGTATCGGCAGCTCGTCCTAAAATCGCCAATTATCCGTTTACAACGTTGGAACCAAACTTGGGAATTGTGTCTTACCACGATGGAAAATCGTTTGTAATGGCAGATATCCCGGGAATTATCGAAGGAGCTAGCGAAGGAAAAGGATTGGGATTACGTTTCTTGCGCCATATAGAGCGAAACTCATTGCTCTTGTTCATGGTTCCGGGAGATACGGATGATATCCGTAAAGAATATGATATCCTGCTTAACGAGCTGGCAACATTCAATCCGGAGATGCTTGACAAGCAACGTGTTTTGGCTATTACCAAATGTGATATGTTGGATGACGAGCTGATAGATATGCTTCGTCCTACATTGCCTGATAACGTACCTTGCGTATTTATTTCATCTCTCACCAATATGGGTATTCAGCAACTGAAGGATGTGCTTTGGGCTGAACTCAATAAGGAAAGCAATCGTCTGGACCCTGTCAAGAGTGAAACAATTGTTCACCGTGCCAAAGACCTGTCTAAATTGCAGCAGGAATTGAAGGATATGGGTGAAGACGAAGACTTCGATTATGAATACGAAGACGCGGATGAGGATGATTTTGATTATGAATATGAAGAAGAAGACTGGGACGACGAAAAAGAGTAATGGAACAGTTTTTATCAGATAAAAAAATGTTGGGATACAGGCTGATGAATCTGTATCCCGACATTTGTTGTTTTTCAACAACCCGGCATGGCGGGTATAGTACAGGTCGGTATGCATCATTTAACTGTAATCCTTATTGCGGAGATATACCGGAAGCAGTTGAAAAAAATAAGGCTTTGCTATTATCCTTATTGCCGGATTCAGTTCGTTTGCTGGCTATACCTCATCAAGTACACGGAACGGAGGTTTTCCCGATTCAGAATTCGTTTTTTAAACAGACAGAAGAAGAGCGCAGATTAGCCCTTGAAGGGATAGATGCACTGGTTACAAACGTTCCCGGTGTATGTCTGTGTATCTCTACAGCCGACTGCATCCCTGTATTGCTATATGACCCTACACATAAAGTAATTGCTGCTGTTCATGCAGGCTGGAGGGGCACTGTGGCACGACTTGTACGCAAAACCGTTGAGACGATGCAGACTGCTTATGGTGTTATGCCGGAGCATCTGTGGGCTTGCATAGGACCTGGAATTTCGCAGAAAGCCTTCGAAGTTGGCGATGAAGTGTATGCGAAGTTTGGGGAAGCCGGCTTCCCGATGGAGCAGATTGCAGTCAAGAATCCGGAAACAGGTAAGTGGCATCTGGATTTGTGGGAGTCAAACCGCTTGGAGCTGCTTGACTGTGGACTTTCTCCAGACCGGATTGAAGTAGCAGGAATCTGTACTTATTTTTCAAATGATGATTTCTTTTCGGCACGTAGATTGGGTATATCTTCCGGTCTCATGTTGTCGGGAATAGTAATAAAGTAATATAAAGACCATGAAATTCACGATTAAAGTATCCGAAGAATTAAAAACTGCATGGCCCCAGTTTGCAGGAGCAGCAGTTTATGCCAAGGTTACAAATACACCTTATAATGAAGCCTTGTGGGAGCGCATTAATCAGTTTGTTGCGTTATACAGAGAACAGTATACGACAGATTCTATCAAAAGTATGCCCGCTATTCAGGCTACACGTGCGGCTTATAAAGCTTGTGGAAAAGACCCCAGCCGTTATCGTCCTTCGTCTGAGGCTTTATGCCGTCGCATTTTGCGTGGAATACCTCTTTACCAGATAGACACGCTGGTCGATTTAATAAATCTGGCATCTATTCGCAGCGGTCATTCCATCGGTGGTTTTGATGCAGACAAGATTCAGGGAGATACTCTTGTTTTAGGAATCGGAAAAGCAAATGAGCCTTATGAAGGAATTGGCCGTGGTGAACTGAATATTGAAGGCATGCCAGTATATCGTGATGCGATAGGAGGTATCGGTACACCGACCAGTGATAATGAACGTACTAAGATGGATGCAAACACCTCGCATATTCTTGCTATTATGAATGCCTACGGTGAACAGGAACATTTACAGGATAATGTGAACTACATGGTAGATTTGCTGAAAGAATTTGCGGCAGCAGAAGAAGTTGAAATCCTATATTTCGAATAATGACGTATGCATCTGTTGAAGTATATATGGATTTGTTGCGCATTGTTTTTCTGCTGTAGTTTGTCACTTTTTGGACAACATGCATTTACTCAGTATGAACGGAATCACATTCGCATACATACTCCCGGACTGTTTGATGGTAAATCTCGACTGGAAATTCCATTGGAGTTATTGGCTGACAGCGGAAGTTGTTTTCCGCTGCCTGGAGCAAAAGTGATTTCTCCGTTTGGAGGAAGGCGTGGACATTCTGGCGCAGATATCAAGACAAAAGCCAATGATACTATTCGTGCAGCATTTGATGGAGTTGTACGCATGTCCAAGTCATACGGAGCGTATGGCAAAGTGATTGTGATACGCCATCCTAATGGACTGGAGACGGTTTATAGTCATAATGTCAAAAACATGGTGGAACCTGGGGATACCGTAAAGGCAGGACAGTTTATTGCATTAACTGGCAGAACAGGCCGTGCTACGACCGAGCATCTTCATTTTGAGGTACGCATTAACGGGCAAGCTATTAATCCATCGTTGATTTTTGATATGAATGGTTATACATTGAAGCGGCATACACTAGTTTGCACCCGCTCAGGAAACAAGGTTAAAGTGACCATAAAAAAAGAAGAAGAAAACTCAAAATAATAATAGAATCTAAATGGATATACAGAAGATAATGACAGAAGGAATTGTTTTCAAAGGAGGAAAATCTCCAAAAGGAAAACAAGAAGAGAAAGTGAAGACAAAAGCCAAGAAAAAGACTTATATTACCGGACTTCACGGTTCTGGTTCGGCTAAAATGAAGGCTGAATATCGCCGTCGCAGAGCCAATCGTCATAAAAACGGCTAAGCTTCTCTTTTTTATAAGTGCTTGATATGTAGTGGATTGGATATGCCATAATGTTAAAGACGAAAAATAGTTGCTTAAAAATATGTTGTTTAACATATAATATATATACCTTTGCTGCGTTAAAATAATATGAAGTTTTACAATTTAAGAAAAGAAACAATGAAACAATTTTTATTGTTGGTTGTAGTTTTGATGACTACACTGGCAGCAAATGCGCAGGAAATGTATATGGGTGGTGGTATCAGCCTTTGGAGAAACAACGATTTGGATAAAACAACTTTTTCTATTTCTCCAGAAGTAGGCTATAACCTTAACAGCAAATGGGCATTGGGATTGGAATTGGTTTACGGCCATAACTACAGAGACGAACTTTCTGTAAACTCATTTGCATTGGCACCTTATGCACGTTATTCATTCTATGAAAATAACATTGTGCGTTTGTTCTTGGATATGGGTTTTGGCTTTTCAACTTCTAAAGCAAAACATGCTGATGCAGTGAATGGTTTTGAAATTGGTTTGAAACCAGGTATGGCTATTAAACTGAATCATCAGTTCAGCATTGTAACTAAAGTTGGTTTTGCCGGCTATCGTGATGATTACTTCAGAGGCGAAGAAAATGGTTACGGAGTAAGCCTTGAAAGCGAAGACATCTCTTTGGGCATTCACTACGAATTCTAATTAGAATTTTATTACTCATGCGAATCAGCAGTTGGCTTTCTGATTCAAAAATTAAAAATTAACAAATGTAAG
>CAJKDC010000093.1 GCA_905198575.1 uncultured Bacteroides sp.
GTAATAAAGATGAGGCTTCGATGCAGTTTATCAAGTACTGGGTGTACAGCGAAGAGCAGAAACGCTACCTGCGTACAGGGAAACCCCTGCCGCGCTATCTGTACAACACTAAAGCCAAAACCGTAATAATAGTAGAATATGGAGAATAACACGCTTACTTTCGAGAACCTGAAGCATGTCATGATAGATACGGAAACACTGGGACTGACACCCGGCTGTATAGTACGTACCGTATCATTGGTAGAATTCAATCCGCTTACCGGAAATACAGGAAGGCGCCAGACATGGGTTATCAACTTGCAGGACAGCATTAAGGCAGGGTTTAAGATTGAGGCCGGAACACTGAAATGGTGGATGATGAAAACGGATGCGGCCAGAAAAGCATTTGTATCGACACCGGAAGAAGAAACCAGTCTGGTATCGTTTGTGAGTGAGTTTGTGGAATGGTTTAAGCCATACGGCGGTAAGGTTGCATTATGGGCATTGCAGGCTGACTTTGATCCGGCTATGATAAGGCCTTATCTGGCTTACTACTATATGCACATCATGCGTAATGATGATTACAGCGTGCCCTGGAACCGTAAACTGGTATTTGAGGTACGTCCGTTCATTGAGATTTACCGTTCCGAACACCCTGAAATTCAGACACCGCACAACAGCATGGATGATTGCCTGATGCAGATTAATGCCGTTACAGAACTGATAAAGACAGCTGATAAAGTGATGCTGGAACATGGGCAAAGCCTTTTGTCGGAGCTGGCAAAGCTGGATATTTACCAGCTTATGGTGAGCGGTGTAAGAATAGCAAATGTACAACCTTAAAATGATAAGATATGACAACCAGTGAAGATCCTATTAAAACCAGAAAAGCAGATTTAGACAAAAATCCGCACGGAACAAATGTTTTTGTAGCTATGCAGCATGAACGTGAGCGTAAAGGCAGATATGTAAGAGCCAACCGCACAACGCTGATATTTGTACCGGAAGGCAAGAATGCAGACAAACTGGTGCAGAAATATAATGAGAGAGTAGGGTATAAGGAGAAATAAAAATTTACGTTGATGAATATTGCATTACTTCCAGTTGATAGTAGTTATCCTAATTTGGCATTAATGAAGATTTCTTCATATCACAAAAACAATGGAGATCAGGTAGAATGGTACAATCCCTTGTGTGAATATGATAAGGTATATATGGCTAAAGTATTCTCATTTACACCTGATTATGGATATTATATTAATGCTGAAATAGAGAGGGGGGGGACAGGATATGATATAACTAAAAAACTTCCATCTTATATAGACAGACTACAGCCTGATTATTCTATATATCCTCAAATTGACAATAAGACTGCATACGGATTTCTTACAAGGGGATGCCCCAATAAATGTAAATGGTGCATTGTTCCCCAAAAAGAAGGGAAAATAGCACCTTATATGGATGTTGAGGAAATAGCCATAGAGGGAAGGAAAGAACTTATTTTAATGGATAATAATATCCTGGCTAGTGATTATGGGTTACAACAGATTGAAAAAATTGTTAAGCTAAAAATTAAAGTAGATTTTAACCAAGCGCTTGATGCAAGACTTGTTACTCCCGAAATAGCAAAATTGTTAGCTAAAGTAAAATGGATAAAGCGGATACGCTTTGGGTGTGATACACATCAGCAGATAGCTGAATGTGAACGTGCAATAGGACTTATTGATAGATATGGTTATAAAGGAGAATATTTCTTTTACTGTATTCTATTAGACGATTTTAAGGAAAGTTTCCAGAGAGTAAACCATTGGAAACAAAAAGGTAGGCGTTATCTGCCACATTGCCAGCCTTTTCGTGATATAAACAATCCGCATCAAATAATACCTCAATGGCAGAAAGATTTAGCAGGTTGGGCCGACAAGAAGTGGATTTTTAGAACATGTGAATTTAAAGATTTTAAGCCACGAAAAGACTTTAAATGCAGCGAATATTTTATTTAAATTGAAAGGAGAAATAAGATTAGCTTATGATAAGTGAAGTGTATAATATGGATTGCATGGAATATATGAAATCCATACCAGATAAATTCTTTGATTTGGCAGTTGTTGATCCGCCTTATGGCTTAGATAAAAAAAGCACTCATGGTAGAGGGAAACTTAAATCCAGATGTTTAAATAGAGGTGATATCCACAAGTGGGATATCCGTCCTTCGCAGGAATATTTTAATGAATTGTTTCGTGTCAGTAAGAATCAGATAATATGGGGAGGTAATTATTTCCCACTTTCGCCTACCCGATGCTTTGTATGCTGGGATAAACAGCAAGTTTGGGAAAACTTTTCTCAATGTGAACTGGCATGGACTTCATTTGATAAACCGGCTAAACATATTACTATACCTAATAGGGGGGGGGCAAGCTGATAAAGGAAAATTCCATCCAACCCAGAAACCTATTGACCTTTACGCTTATCTGTATCGCACATTCGCCAAGCCAGGAGATAAAATACTTGATACTCATCTGGGCAGTGGCAGCAGCCGAATAGCAGCTTTCAAAATGGGATTTGATTTTTATGCTACTGAAATAGACAAGGAATATTTTGAAGCTCAAGAACAGCGATTTAAAAAGGAATGCCTGAGCGAGATAGATACACCGAAAGGAAGATTAAAACAAATGAATTTATTTGAATAGCTATGAAAGGAGTATATCTAAATGAAATGCATGCATTGGGAGAGTTTCTATTGCCAATAGCCGCGTTAGTGCTTTATTGTATCTTCAATTTAATAATATCAATAATGTACTGGTGGACTTTTAAGAGAAAAGACCGGGATAGAGTGAATAGAGATTATAATAAACTTAAAAAATAATAGCACGGTATATGACCGATAAAGATAAAATACTTGCCAAATTAAGAAAGCTGATGAACCTGAAAGAATCTGCATCAGCTATAGGAAATGAAGGTGAGGCAGCAGCGGCAGCAGCCGGTATAAGCCGTTTGCTACTTATGTATAACCTGACTGAATCTGATATACCAGAACAGGAGCGTATTGATAACCCTATTGTGTGTGAAGAAATACCTTTTAAGCCAGAAGTTCAAGGTGGACAATGGTATGAAGCACTTGTTAATGTTATCTGTAAATACAATCTGTGCGAAACGCTTGTTGTAAGCACATACAGAAAAAAACGGTATCAGAAAGACAAGTTCCAGATAATAGGCCGACAGAAAAATGTAGAAGTCGTATTGTATCTTATTTCCTTCCTATCCAATAAGTTTTATCAGACAGGGAAAAAGGAATATCCGCTTTACAAGCATGATTGCCTGTTCAGGAAAGGAGTAATACCCAAAACAGAAATTATGTATTTAAGGTCTTATCTATATGGCTGTGTGATTGGTTTGCTTGATAAGCTAAAGGCTGAGAGAAACGAGCTTCAAAAACAATGCGATATAACGTCACTTGTTGTCAGCTCGAAAGCTGAAATAGATGATTTCTTAAAAGGTCAAAATATAAGCACGTGCAGATTTAACAAACCATCGCTAGAAAGAGACTGTGCTTCTAGAGGATACATAACCGGAAAAAACATTGAAATAAACAAAGGTATTTATTCTACTACCGTAAGTAAGGATAGGAGACTGGAATAATGATATGGGAAACGAAAATAGATTATAAATGAAAACGAAATTATATTATCTGTTCCTGGCAGTGATGTATTTCCTACTAGGATAGATGGAAAGGAGATTATATGGATGAGAAAAACCCTATTATAGAGATAAATGCCAGGTTAGAATTTAAAGAAGGCAAGGTCTTATTATCCAAACTTGTAACAAACGAAATGCCCTTTGATCTTATGATAAGTTTAATCGGAGCTCTAGATAAAGCAATAAAAGAATATTATAACGAGCAATGTTTAACGAAAGGAGGATGACTTATGAATAAGGAGAATATTGAAGAAGCTGCAAGGGTAATGAAAAAGGTTGGAGGAACAAGATGTTTGTTAAGGCAGAACTTATGCCGCATCAGATACGTATCCAAAAGATACGTTTGCAGAGATTGCAGGACATATCGGATGATGATTGTTTGGCAGAAGGTATAACGAAGTGGAATGCAGGACAAGAAGATATTCCGTTTTTTACTTATAAAAATGCCAACAAGAACGACTTTGATACACCGCAAGAAGCCTATGCCTCATTAATTAACAAAGTAAGCGTTAAAGACGCATGGGAAAAAAATCCTTATGTATGGGTATATGAATTTGAACTTGTAAAATAATGAAAGGAGTAACTAAGTCTGCAAAACAGGCAAACATGAGAAGCCGCAAATGCGCTACATGTGCCATTTTGAAAAAGTGCACACCGGATATACACCGAGTTTGCTCAGATAGTTTTATAGAAGGCTACAAGAAAGGAGCCGAGTTTTCAAATAAACAACATAAAGAACAACAGAAATGAAGAAAAGAATAACAGCAACATTTTGCACGCTTGTTTATATTGTAGGATTTATGGTCTTATGGTTTATTTTAAAACTATTAGTGCCAGAATGGATATTTTTCACTGTATTTATAATCGTTTTGGTATCTTTGATATGGTCTCAGACAAAAGAAGATGAACCGCATTACTATATGTACACAATGCTTCAAAAAGACAAGACTGTTGTTGGTATCAAAAAAACGAAAGACAAAAAACTACAATTGGATAAATCGAATATTTCTGATGTTATGAATAGTCATTTCTGTTCTTTTACAGAGATAGACAAAGAAACGTTTGATTTATTCAGTATAGAGATTGAAAACAATAATAAGTCTTTGAAATCTTCGGAAGAATGTGAGAATAAAAGAGTATGAAATGTCACTATATCTACACTGATAAAGGAGAAAAAATTCTGATACCTGGTTGCATGGCTGTTGCAGTTTCCGGTGATATGGGAAATTGTACCTGCCAGAACCATCATACTGAATCTTTTACGCAATATGAGAAAAAGAAATACAATGAAGAGATATGTCGTTTGCATCAGGAAATAAAAGAACTGGAAAGTGAAAATGCTTATCTGAACAGGATAATCAGAAAACTAACTAAGAAAAGTATTCATTCAAAAAAAGAACAGTAATATGAGATGGAATGAAAGTAAAGGATGCCGTCTGGAACATGCTGCTGCACTGGTATATGAAAAGAAAATATTTGAGCAGGAAGTAAATCCCGACCTTGTGCCGGAACTGAATATGAATCTGTTGCGGCCAGGGAATATTGTTACTTATGATACATGCCCTACTACTATTGCAATGGTAGAATCTGTCAATCTGGATAAGAACGACAGCGGCGATTTGACTTATAAGTCTGTGTGGGCAATCGTAGAGGAAAATAAGGAAAATGTATTGTATCTGGGAAATCTTGTAGTGGATAAGGATATAAGACTGGCCACGGAAGCCGAACAGCGTCGTTTCTTTGCTGTTACAAAAGATATCATAGCGAATCAGAAAAAGCGAATAAACAATATGCAGTGCATGGTACAGCGTTGTGAATCCAGAGTGCCGTGTTTTGAACAGGAATAAAATAATTAAATTGTGTACAAATGAACTTTAAAGGTAAAGTAGTATGGGTTTCTGATGTTCAGAACATCACAACCAAAGATAACAAAACATTCCAGAAGCAAGAAGTTGTGGTAGAAACAGAAGGCCGTTATCCACAAGGCTTGTGTTTTGAGATATGGGATGAACAAGTGAAACATGCCACTCTTGCGGTAGGAAAGGAAATAGAGGTAGAATTTAATATGACGGTATCCGAATATAACGAACGGCATTATAATCGTGCCAAAGCATGGAAAATTACTCCAGTCGGTGATAAATAAGAAATGGCCGGTATCCTTTGAGAATACCGGCCATTTTAATTATTAACCGCATAATCGCTTGCGGTTGGCAAACAATACAACCATTACCAATACAAAAGCTATAATACCGTAAATTTCCGTTTTGTACTTATCCCACCAGGATAGCGTTTCCGTCTGCTGCTGGAATGTTTCCTGCCTGTCTGTGCTTTGGCTGAGGCTGTCCGTATATTGGGACGATTGCTGCAAAGATGAGGCTGTAGAATCATTGGCCGTTGTAAGCTGACGGGAAGAACCGTCTATACGCGTTGTAGTGACGCTTTGCTTATATTGGTTTCCTGCGCTATCCGGTGCGGAATATTGTGTCGTTGTGCTGGTGATACACACATCGGACCACATCTCAGAGCTATAGGACAAAGTACGGTTATAATCAGCCTGCAAGGAATCCATTTTACGCTGCATGGATTCCAGACGTTCGGCAATATTGATTTTACTGTCTGTCTGTATATTGCTGCTTCGGCACGAACAGAACAGCACAATCAATATGAATAGTATGTAGAGTTTACTGTTTCTCATAATCTCAGTAAATCTTTATACTCTGCCCCTGCATCAAAGCACGGACACATCTTAATCCATTCGTGAGGCTCGACAATGCCGTCACCGTCAAGATCCGGAGAAGTATCACGATGGCCCAGAATCTCTTTAATAGGCTCAACTTCCACAATATCGGCAATCAGTTTACGCAAAGCCTCTTTTTGCGCCGGTGTACGCGTGTCAGCAGGCTTTCCGTTCGCATCCAGGCCGCCTACATAGCAGATACCGACAGAATGTTTATTGTAAGACACACCTGAAAAACCTTTACTGTTGCAGTGCGCCCCGTCAATAGTAAGCGAACGGCCCTGCTCGATAGTACCATCCAGCCGAATAACATAATTATAACCTATGCACTGATAACCACGCTGAACGTGCATCTGGTTAATCTCTGCTTTCCCAATATCCTGCCCGGCACGTGTGGCCGAACAATGGATAATAATAGAATCAATTTTATTCATACTCTTTCGTTTATTAATTAATAATCACTGGGAGGAATGCGGTCCTTGCATCCACGTTTATCGCACTTCTTGACTTCAAGCGTCTTATTGCTCAAGCTCATATCCTGATTTTTTTCCATAAGCTCACGCATCCGCAAACGGTCGCTTTCCTTTTCTTCGTATAACTTATCTATTTTGTCATTGAGTATTTTAATTTTTTTCTCGTCCTCTTCGTACAGCTCTTTCCATTCTGCCGCAAACTTGCTGATATTGTCTGTCTCTACCTTTTTCGCTTCTGCTTCCGCTTTCTTTGCGTCAGCTTCGGCCTTCTTTGCTTCTGCAGCTGCTTTCCGACTTTTTGAATCATAGAATATTAGTATGCCCAACAACGGAATCACAACTACGGTTATAATCTCTTTCAGTGCTGATATTATCTCCATGCCTATATGTTTATTTTTGTTTAGGTACAAATTTACTTGACGGCTTTTAGAATAATCGGAATAATGCAAATGCAAATAAAAAAGGCATTTAGAACTGACGTGAATCAGCTTTAAATGCCTTTTGATTAGTAGAAAGTGCTGTTACATGTATTTCTCCCAGTCTACACATTCACCCATTTCCATGATGTCTGCTGTAAAGTGGTTGAACATCATACCGTCATAGCTGCCCGGGTAAGCGAATAATGCGTGTGCCATTTTAACTGCATCCGTTTCAATCTTGAACCAGCGCGAGAAAACGGCATACAGCATGTTTGCCGTATAGGTAACATCGCCCCAAGTAGCATGCTCCGGCAAGGACAACCCCAGTGTGGCAAATGCGTTCTCAATATCCTTGCAACTCCACACTCTGCCGTTCAAATTATACCGTTGACTGGCATATTCGGCCAGCTTACTGTTGAAATGCATTCCGTTATGCTTTTTATAAGCATCATAACCCGGATTGCTCCAAAATTCATTTTTGCCCTTCTTGTTCAGGCAATTCTTTATAGCTTGCTTCATCGTCTGAATGATTAATAATGACCTTCTGACCAGCCTGCGCATCCAATTTACGGTTGATGTCCTGCAAAATACGCAATGCCGTATGTGTCTGCTGGAATATATTGTGCATGACGCATCCGTAAAAATCGAAATTGGCTATCTCATTAGGGAAGTTACATTTACTGCAATCCCCCGGACATTGTTTGTTAATAGTCTGAATCATTTTCTTAAATTGCTAATTAGTTGTGCACCACGTACCGATAACAAAGCCTTAACACCACCATTGGATACCATTTGCAAAAGCTCTGCAATATCCTGCTTATGATGCTGATACATCGGCAGCATAGTTCTTAATTTATGACCGTCCAAAACTCTGGAATTACTGAAATTGTTCAGCTCTTCCTGCAATTCCTTAACCTGCTCTTCGTCCTCGAAGTCAAGGACTATAAATACTTTTCTTAACATAGCATCTAGGGTACTTTATCAAAATCAATCGGTTCCTTGTTAGAATTATCTGCCTGTTGCTGTGAAGGCTGCTGCGGCTGTTGTTGATAGTGGTTGTTATTGTCATTTCTGCTGCCTGTAAACAAACCGGCAAGAAAAGTCACTGTAGGCAATAGATACTCTACCACCTGGGGATTTTCCTTAATGAAAGTAGAAGTCTCTTTCATATAGTACATAACTCTGTCGTAACCCTTCTTCTCTGGTTCCACCTTTGTAGGAAGGCCCATGTTCTTTGCGAAAATTTCCGCAAATTCATTAGCCTGTTTAGCCGCTTCCATTGGCTGTAATTTTTCTTCCTCGACCAGATAAGCGAGCATGGCCGAGAATGCCTCTTCACGGCTGCGGAAACTTGTTTCGAAAGATTTCTTTTTGAAGCTGAATACAGACATAGGAGAATGATTTTAAAGTTTAAGGGTATCTTTTTTAGAGATACCCTTATAAAATGAAAACCGGAGATTAGCAACGGTCGCTACCGCATGTTTCGGTAACAGTGACCTGCTGATCCTTTGGCGCATACGTTTGGGTTTGCGCAAATACACGACTTGGAGAACCGCAACAGTTGTTGCGCTGACGGCCACAACCCCATCCGTAATTAGCAGGATTGTAGAATACAGTGTTGTTCAACTGGCCAAGCTGGGTGCCAAAATCGCGACGGGTTTCGTCAAGAGCAACGGTAAGTCCGGCAAATGCCTGAGCAGCACCATACATCTGGTCATTGAGCTTGCCAACCTGCGGAGCGATGCAGTTAAGACGGCCATCCAGATTAGCCAAACCTGTAGCGAAGTTAACCTTCTCGTTACATGACTTAGTCCAGTTGTAGACAAACAGACCAATAACCAGAACAATAGCAATTACCCACCAGGGAGCCATGTTCGCCCAACAGTTGCTTTTCTGTTGCTCCAGCTCACGCACTGCTGCATATTCAGATAAATCCATAATGAATTGATTTTAAATCCCGGTCAAAATTAACCGTACCACAAATATAGAATATACATATCAGGGAGTGAAAGCGTTATTTTCGAGTGCTTTATAAACTGTTTGTACGTTGTAAGCGAATTGTTTGTTAGTTGAAAGCCGTGTGTCGTACAGGTTTATGATGTGCCTGATATTTGCAGGGGACTGTTTCAGTAATTGTGCAATTTGTGTGGGATAGAAACCATACCGGTGAAGGACTTTTACAAGGATATACCTTGCGTCTATGACTTCACAATGTTTGGAATCTGATAGAATAATCTCTGAGGGAATTGATAATGCTGTGCTGATTAACTGCACAATTCTCTGAAACGTTTCCTGGTTGTTCATAATATTTGTGTTTTTTGAATTTTCTCAAAGAAACAAAAAATATTGTGAGAGGTTGGTAATTATACAAATATGATACTGCAAATTCGATAAATTAAAAAGAGGACCGCATCATCACGACGCAATCCTCTTAAAACAACAAGCTAAATATGATATATTTAGCACAACAAATATAGTATATTTTCTTTTGTTTTTATGATTATTTTTTGTATATTGTATTACAAACAACAAGCAAATAATATGATATACGGTTACATTCGCGTTTCTACGGATAAACAAACCGTAGAAAATCAACGTTATGAAATTAAACATTTCTGTGAGGTTAATAACCTTAAAGTAGACAAATGGATAAGCGAAACAATCAGCGGAGCAAAAGATGTTGATAAACGCTTATTGGGCAAACTTCTTCAAGGAGTACAAAAAGATGATATTATAATATGCTCTGAAATAAGTCGTCTTGGTCGTTCATTGTTTATGATTATGTCTGTCCTTAACCGATGTATGGATATTGGAGCCAAAGTATGGACTATTAAGGATAACTATCGTTTAGGAGATGATATTACAAGTAAAGTTTTAGCTTTTGCTTTTGGATTATCAGCAGAAATTGAAAGGAAATTAATAAGTCAAAGAACCAAAGAAGCTTTAGCAAGAAAAAAGGCTGAGGGAGTTAAACTAGGTAGACCACAAGGACCTGGGAAACGCAGATTGGACGGTGAAGAACAGAAAATAAGAATTCTAATTGAACAGGGATTTTCAAAAAGGCAGATAGCTAAATTATATGATGTACACGAAAGTACTTTATATGATTTTATTATCGTTCGAAATATGCAAGATATTTGGAAAATAAAACGTGCTTAAAACCTTTGCATATAAAATAAGGCTTCATAACGAAGCCTTATTTTTACTAAACTCCTCAATCAAACGAAGCAATGAATCTTTAGGATTAAGTTTTTCTGTCTGTGCTTTCAATACACAAAAGATTCTATACTCCAGTTCTAGGCGTTCATCCTCGTCTGCAACATAATTCCGGATAATTTCGCTGATAGCACGATGGGTGCTTACGAGTGTGTTCTTATCATTTTCCATAATCTTTTAATTGGGATTTATATGCTAAAAACGCACTAGGTTGAGGATTTTCCACTTTTTTTGTAAAAAAAATAAGGCAGGTTGAGAACCTGCCTTATTCAATATTTATGCGATATGCAATTCTAAAAGTCTCGTGAAAAAACGTCCTTATCACAATAAAAAATATCCTTGTAATTCTTGTATATAGATATT
>CAJKDC010000094.1 GCA_905198575.1 uncultured Bacteroides sp.
TACCTTTCCTCTAAAAAGAAAAATCCCCCGCTCTTATATTCGTATGTAACTTACTTGTATCTAATTAATTATACTTATAGTCCGTAGATTTTCCCACAAAACGCCTAAGACGACAAGTATTTTGTCGTCTGAACTAGTAAAGTTTGTTACTTTCCTCTTCAGCCTGAAAGGACTATGCCGGTGTCCAATCCCTCTATGGATACAATAATTTTGTAAACGCGCTCATGTGGCAGCACAAAGGTAATTATGTTGTCGATAGAGGTATATCGGAAAGGTCTATCCGACCAATAACGATTCTAATGCCTGAATATCATTTTGCCATTCCGCCTCCTTTTTAAGCCGCTTGAGGTAAACATCTATAAAATCCTCGTCTTTTGTCAGCATGTGCCATACCGCGACCAATAGCTTTCGGGCGATGGCTACTTGTATCTTCATCTTGTTCTTATGGCGTTGGGTGCATTGCACGTAGCTGAAGTTTGAGAAAAAGCAGTTTCGGGTTCTTGATGCGACCCAGGATGTTTCAATCAATATCTGACGCAGGAATCGGTTCCCATGCGTCGTCCTGTTGCTTTTGACTTTATTGTTGCTTATATCATTGCGCGGTTTCAATCCACACCATCCCACAAGGTTTGTTGCTTTTTCAAACGATTTCATGTCAGCCCCGGTCTCCGCAATTATAGCCGAAGCGGCGCGTTCTTTAACACCGGGGATACTCTGTAGACGTTTGAATTGTTTCGGGAAGTGTTCCTGGCACATAGCAATGAGAGCATTCCTGCATTCTTCGATTTGTCGCTCGATTACCCCTATAAGCTCTGCGTATTGCTTTAACAAACAGATGTCTGCCTGGTGAAAGTCACCCGTTAAGGCATCCTTTATGATGTTGCGTCCGTATTTCCGTAGAGTTTTTCCATGAATGAGTTTCACCAGCTCCTCAGGGTCGGTTATCCCGGTTATTATTGCACGGACGCACTTCTGATAGCTTTTTCCATTGACTCGGGATACATAGTTACTTAACCGAAAACCACATCGCTGTAAAGCAGCGTCCTGTTTATTGCTGTTATACGTCAGGTCTTCATTCAGGTCGAAGATGCGACGGTTATACTTGCGCATGTCCTGCACTGTCTTATCCGGCACAAAACTTCCACGAATCAGATTCTTCAACAAGCATTCCGCTATCCATTGAGCGTCCTTTACATCACTCTTGCGACCGGGAAGCTGCTTTATAAAATAAGGATTTACCAATTTGAGAGACATGCTCTCGCACAAGGCATTCCACACAGGGACCCAATAGGTCGAAGTGCTTTCCATTGCTGCCTCTGTCACCCCATAAGAAACCATCTCGGAACACATAAGTTCTAAATCAGGAGTCAATGTTCCATAAACTTTTGCAAAAATAACGGTCTCTGTATTATCCATCACACAGAGATAAATTGTATCTTTGTGGACATCAAGGCCGGCCACGATTCTGTCTTTGTCCATATTTGAGATTTTTTAGTTACACTCCTTAAATATAGGACATTCGTAACAATTAAACGAAGTATGAAGCAGAGTTTGAGGGTTGGCCTCGGTTTTTATTGTGCCGGTGTAGAAAAACTCGATTTTTCTATATAATTTTGTGCAAATTTGAAAAACTGATTCATGAAACAATATTTAGACTTATTGCAGCGCATCATGGACGAAGGTGTTCATAAAGAAGACCGGACCGGTACCGGAACAATCAGCATCTTCGGCCATCAAATGCGTTTTAATCTGGAAGAAGGATTTCCCCTGGTAACGACCAAGAAATTACATTTGAAAAGTATTATCCACGAACTGCTTTGGTTCCTGAAAGGAGATACCAACGTGAAATACTTGCAGGAAAATGGTGTTCGAATCTGGAACGAGTGGGCCGACGAAAACGGCGATTTAGGGCATATCTATGGCTATCAGTGGCGTTCATGGCCCGATTATGAAGGAGGTTTCATCGACCAGATAACCGAAGCTGTAGAAACCATCAAGAAAAATCCCGATTCGCGCCGCATCATTGTAAGCGCCTGGAACGTAGCCGATATCAAAAATATGAATCTGCCGCCCTGCCATGCCTTTTTCCAGTTCTATGTGGCCGACGGACGTTTAAGCCTGCAACTCTACCAGCGCAGTGCCGATACCTTCCTGGGCGTTCCTTTCAACATCGCTTCGTATGCACTGCTGCTACAGATGGTGGCACAGGTTACCGGACTGAAAGCCGGTGAGTTCATTCATACTTTAGGCGATACCCACATCTATCTGAACCATTTGGAACAGGTACGCCTGCAGCTTACCCGTACCCCTCGTCCGTTGCCTAAAATGCGGATAAACCCGGATGTCAAAGACCTCTTCAGCTTTAAGTACGAAGACTTTGAGCTGACAGACTACGACCCGTGGCCGCACATTGCAGGAAAAGTATCCGTTTAAATTTAAAAATCCGCAACTCTGTATGGGAAAAATCTCTATTATTGCAGCAATAGACCGCAGAAATGCCATAGGCAACAACAATAAATTGCTTTACTGGTTGCCCAATGACCTGAAGCGCTTCAAGCAGCTTACTACAGGACATACGATTATCATGGGCCGGAAAACTTTTGATTCGCTCCCCAAAGGCGCATTGCCCAACCGGAAAAACGTGGTCATTACCCGTAACAAAGACCTTATGTATCCGGGTGCAGTATGCTATCACACCCTTGAAGAAGCCTTGGAGCACTGCGCGGGCGATGACGAAGTTTTCATTATCGGAGGAGAAAGCGTATACCGGCAGGCCATGCCTTTTGCCGATTGTCTGTATCTGACAGAAGTCGATGATACGGCATCAGAGGCCGATGCCTTTTTCCCGGAAGTAGATAAGACAGTATGGAAAGAAAAAAGCAGAGTGCGTTGCTCTGCCGATGAGAAACACCTCTGCTCTTATAGTTTTGTAGATTATGAAAGGGAATAGCAATATTCCTTTTCATTAATCCTCGTCTACCAAATCTTGAATAGGCATTTGCCGCTTGATTGCTTCGTGGAAAGAAATAATTGTTTCGGAGCGTGCAAGGCCTAAAGGTTGCAGCTTATCGTGAATGATACTCAGCAAGTGATGATTGTTCTTAGCGTAGATTTTAATAAACATATCATACTGTCCTGTTGTAAAATGACATTCCACGACTTCAGGAATCAGTTTTAATGCTGCTGTTACCGTGTCAAACTGTTCCGGATCTTTCAGATATAATCCTATGTAAGCACAAGTTTCGTATCCGATCTTTTCCGGATCAATGATAAATTCCGATCCTTTCAGTATTCCAAGGTTAGTAAGTTTCTGTATGCGCTGGTGAATGGCAGCTCCCGAAACATTACATGCACGTGCTACTTCCAGAAAAGGGATACGGGCATTGTCGGCAATAAGCTTTAAAATTTGCTCGTCTAAACTATCCAATTGATGATGTCCCATTTTTTATATTTTTATTCTTTGCAAAGATAGAACATAAATCAACAATCTCGTTTCAAAACCTCACTTTTCTATAAAAAATAATTATTTATTCACAGATAAAATTTATTTTTGTAAAAAAGAAATGTTTTATGAAAGAATTGATACTCGGTTTGCTGAGTTGTTGCTGTTTGCCTCTGACGGCACAAACCTTTGAAGATTATTTTGAAAACAAGACATTGCGCATAGATTACCTTTTTACCGGTGATGCCAATAAGCAGGAAGTTTTTCTGGATGAACTGTGTTCAACTCCCGAATGGGCCGGACGCCGGCACAATCTGGACAAGCTGCCCGTAGACGGAAACGGTGAGATAACCATGACCGACAAGGCCAGCGGAAAAGTGATATACCGGACTTCCTTCTCCGGTTTGTTTCAGGAGTGGATAGGCGAGCCCGAAGCCAAGACGGTAAAGCGTGGATTCGAGAATACTTTCCTGCTCCCGTTTCCCAAACAAGAAACAGAAGTTACCATTTCCCTTAAAAATGCCCGCCGTCAAGTATCGGCTTCGCTGAGCCATACCGTACGGCCGGACGATATTCTTATTCATCAGAAAGGAACACGTCAGGTTACACCACACCGTTACCTGCATCAAAGCGGTACCAGCGAAGCTTGTATCGACGTAGCCATTATGGCAGAAGGCTATACACAAGCCGAAATGGAACTTTTCTACAAAGACGCTCAGGCAGCCTGTGATGCCCTTTTTGCCCATGAGCCTTTTAAAAAGCTGAAAAACCGTTTCAATATAGTAGCCGTGGAAAGCGTATCCGAAGACAGTGGCGTGAGCATTCCTCGCATGAACGAGTGGAAGCATACGGCTGTGAACTCCCATTTCGATACATTCTATTCCGACCGCTATCTTACTACACGCAGCGTGAAGAAAATACACGACTGGCTGGCAGGTATCCCGTACGAACATATTATTATTCTGGCCAATACAGATACCTATGGCGGAGGTGGCATCTACAACTCCTACACCCTTACCACAGCTCATCACCCTATGTTTAAGCCGGTAGTAGTACACGAATTTGGTCACAGCTTCGGTGGTCTGGCCGATGAATATGCCTACGATGAAGCCCCCAGTTCGCTTTATCCATACGATATCGAACCCTGGGAACAGAATATCACCACACTGGTCGATTTCCAGAGCAAATGGCAGGACATGCTTCCGGCCGGCACACCGCTCAAGGCACAGCCCGTAGAAACCGATGCCGATAAAATTTATTCCAAAGTAGGCATTTACGAAGGAGCCGGCTATACGCTAAAAGGTATCTATCGTCCTGCTACTGAGTGCCGGATGAAAATCAACGAAGCACCCCGTTTCTGTCCCGTTTGTGAACGAGCCCTGGAACGAATGATCCGGTTTTACACCGATGAAAAATAAAGTATCCACCAAAAGACAGATTTATGATTCAATTTCAGCAAGTTAGTACGAAAGATGCAGCCTACGCTTTTCTCGAAGAGCTGTTGCACGAATCTTTTCCACAGGAAGAACGCCGTGATGATGCCCTTCAGCGTGATTATACCGACAACTCTCCGTTTTTCTATGCAAACGTAATCAAAGACGGAGAAGAGCCGATCGGACTGATTACCTATTGGAAACTGGACGACATACTTTACGTAGAACATCTGGCCGTTTCTCCGCTGAAACGCAACGGAGGATATGGCGCAAAAGTAATGTCTCATCTCCTGCAGACAGCCGGAGCTCCCGTAATACTCGAAGTTGAGCTGCCCGAAACAGAAATGAGTCGCCGCCGTATCGGGTTTTACGAACGATGCGGCTTTAAACTCTGCCTGTTGCCATACCGTCAGCCACCCTATCGCAAAGGAGACGATTTTCTGCCTATGTTCATCATGTATACAGGCATAGAAGATATCGCGGCTTCATTCGAGCGAATCAAGCAACTGATATACCGTCATGTATACGGTGTAACCGAATGCTGACACTAAATAAGAATAAAAAAAGGAGAATTCCCGGACAGACCGTGAGTTCTCCTTTTACTGTTACTGATTAAACGGTTTCCGGAATGTACATCCGTTTTTCCATTCAGAGCATCCGTATGCCGCTTTTCCTTTGATGATAATTCCTTTTCCACATACCGGACAAGTTTTCCCCTCGATTATTTCTTCGTTGTTCGGAGTAGCCGCCGTTTCTTTCTTTTTAGGCGTCCGTTTCTTGGGAGCTGTCTTTTTCACCGGTTCTTCGTTGGCACTGACCGTAATGCGCCGGTTGGTATTGTCGCTCAGCACACTGTGCACAATTTCCGTAACCATCTGTTTCAGCTCCGTCAGGAAAGTCCCCGCATCATAACTTCTCCGTTCAATTTCGCGAAGCTTCTTTTCCCAGATACCCGTCAGCTCGGCCGATTTCAGCAGCTCCTCATGAATCAGCTGAATCAGCTCTACACCCGTAGGAGTCGCAATCAGGTTTTTCCTTTCCTTGCGGATGTAATGCCGTTTGAAAAGCGTTTCGATGATAGCGGCACGCGTAGAAGGCCGGCCTATACCGTTCTCTTTCATGGCATCGCGCAACTCTTCGTTATCCACCAGCTTACCCGCCGTTTCCATAGCCCTGAGCAGTGTAGCCTCGGTGTAAGGTTTGGGCGGCTGTGTCATTTTCTCATTCAGGTCGGGCACGTGCGGTCCGCTCTCACCAATCGTAAACAAAGGCAATACCCGTTCCTCTTCATTCTCTTTCTCCTTGCTTTCCTCCTGTTGCTCTTTGGCAAAGATAACCCGCCATCCCGGGTCCAGAATCTGTTTTCCGGTAGCCTTGAATCCCACCTTTTCCACTTCTCCCAGCACCGTAGTGGTCGAGAACTTGCAGTCCGGATAAAACACCGCAATAAAGCGGCGGGCTATCAAGTCGTACACCCGCTTCTCCATATCCGTCAGGTTCTGCGGATAGACCCCCGTCGGAATAATCGCATGGTGGTCTGTCACCTTGGAGTTATCGAATACCTTTTTCGATTTAAGCAGTTTTTTCCCGGCCAGCGAAGCCGTATAGCCCGTATAATCTTTCAGTCCCTCCAGAATTTTAGGACACTTCGGATAAATGTCATCACTCAGATACGTCGTATCCACACGCGGATAAGTAGCCACCTTTTTTTCGTAGAGCGACTGGATAACCTGCAAAGTCATGTCTGCCGAATAACTGAATTTCTTGTTGCATTCCACCTGCAGCGAAGTCAGGTCGAACAGGCGGGGAGGAGCCTCCGTCCCTTTCTTGGCAGAAACATCCGTAACGGTGAAAGGAGCATTGCGCACGGTTTCCAGAAACTGCAAGCCCTCTTCCTTCGACGAAAACTTTCCCTTGGTCGCATTGAACGTCACCTCACGGTACACCGTTTTCAATTCCCAGTACGTTTCCGGCTTGAAGTTCTGTATCTCCAGCTGGCGTTTTACAATCAGTGCCAGCGTAGGCGTCTGCACACGGCCTATAGACAGCACCTGCTTGTTCTGTCCGTATTTCAGCGTATAAAGACGGGTGGCATTCATGCCCAGCGTCCAGTCACCGATGGCCCGGCTCAGTCCCGCTTCGTACAGCGGCTGGAAATCCGACTGGTCCTTCAGGTTGGCAAACCCTTCGCGTATCGCCTCTTCCGTCAGCGACGAAATCCACAGACGCTTCACCGGACATTTGGCACCGGCCTTTTGCATCACCCACCGCTGTATGAGCTCTCCCTCCTGGCCGGCATCCCCGCAGTTGATAATCTGTTCTGCCCCCTGCATCAGCTTCTCGATGATGGAAAACTGCTTTTCGATGCCCGGGTCGTTAATCAGCTTGATGCCGAACCGTGGCGGAATCATGGGCAGACTGCTCAGGCTCCAGGCTTTCCACGAAGGCGTATATTCGTGCGGTTCCTTCAGCGTACACAAGTGCCCGAATGTCCAGGTCACCTGATATCCGTTTCCTTCTATATATCCTTCTTTTCTGTTTCTGGCTCCCAGCACCTCAGCAATATCTCTGGCCACACTGGGCTTTTCGGCAATACAAACTATCATACTTTTCGTGTTATTTGTTGCAAAGTTAGAAAAATAAAACTGTACCTTTGCGCTTTATTTGTAAACTTTAGACTGATTAAGTATGATTCTTAGACGATTGTTTGGGTTTAATCCCAAGGTAACCACCGTCCGTACGGAAATTCTGGCGGGTATTACTACGTTTCTGACGATGGCCTATATTCTGGCTGTAAATCCGAATATCCTGAGTGCTACGGGTATGGATAAAGGTGCCCTGTTCACCACTACAGTCGTAGCTTCCGCTTTTGCCACCCTGCTGATGGCTGTGTATGCAAAGTTGCCATTCGGACTGGCACCGGGTATGGGACTGAACGCCTTTTTTGCCTATACGGTCTGCCTGACCATGGGCTACTCGTGGCAGTTTGCCCTGACAGCCGTATTGCTGGAGGGACTTATTTTTATTCTGCTCACGGTAACCAACCTGCGCGAGAAGATAGTAGACGCACTGCCTCTCACCCTGAAGAACGCCATTGGCTCCGGCATCGGCCTGTTCATTGCCTTTCTGGGATTGCAGAATGCAGGTATCATTGTCAATAACGATGCCACCCTCATCAGCCTGGGCAAGATTACTTCGGGTGCTCCCTTGCTCGGTTTGATAGGCTTGCTGATTACTTCTATTCTGCTGATTAAAAAAGTGCGCGGCGCACTTTTGCTGGGTATTCTGCTCACTACCGTTATCGGTATTCCGATGGGTGTCACTCATTTGGACGGGATTGTAAGCGCCCCGCCGTCAATGGAACCCATTTTCATGCAGTTCCAGTGGGAACATATCTTTACGAAGGAAATGGTGATTGTGGTCTTTACCTTCCTTTTTGTAGACATGTTTGATACGATTGGTACGCTGGTAGGAGTCTCTACCAAAGCCGGTATGGTGCGCGACGGAAAGATTCCTCACCTCAAGCAAGCCTTTTTGGTCGATGCCGTAGGAACCACTGTAGGAGCCATGCTCGGAACCAGTACCATCACCACCTTTGTAGAAAGTGCTTCGGGGGTAGGCGAGGGAGGCCGTTCCGGTCTGACAGCATTTACTACAGCAGTCTGCTTCCTGCTGGCGCTTTTCCTGGCACCTTTCTTCCTGGCCGTACCCGGTGCAGCTACAGCTCCGGTCCTGATATTGGTAGGACTCATGATGATGTCTACCGTCAAGCAGGTAGATTTTTCCGACTATTCGGAATCCATTCCAGCTTTTATCTGCATTATCATGATGCCGCTGGCTTACAGCATTTCGGATGGTATTGTGTTGGGTATGATCAGTTATGTTGTTATCAATCTGCTTACCGGTAAATACAAGAAACTGTCGGTAGGAAGTTGCCTGCTGGCTGCTATTTTTGTATTGAAATTCTTTATATAATCAGTACCCTATTATCGTTTCATAACTGAGATGAACCTTTTGCATTTTTATGACGCATCTTTGTCATTTAAATGCGGAAGGTTTGTCTTTTTAATGATGCGGCAGAAAGATACTTTTTTTTATCTTTGTAGAAGCCATATAGAAGTTTTACCTTTAAGGCGGCACATCTTAATACAATGAAACTACATGAAAAAATACGTTCTCAATCTTGTTCTGTTACTTAATCAAAAACATAAGTTTGTTCCTTTTCAAGTCAATAAATTGGGACTGTATGACTGAATATGGAGATAGGCTTATTAGGAATTCAATAAATTATTTATCTTATACTCTGTTAATTTTATTTTGTTTTCGCATCTTCTCTTTTAAGCGAAGAATACGGTTTTCTTCTATAAGAAATTCTGCATAAGTCATATTGTAGTTTAGTTCTGTACGATTATTATCTGAAATGAAGCATGACGGAGTTACTTCTAGGGTATTGCATAAACAAACAAAGTCGGACAAGCGTAAGGTACTTGATGAAGTACACCATGCCCGAATAGTAGCTTCACCCACTTCATTTAGCTCTGCGATTTCTGAAAGATTTAAATTGGTAAGTGCATCTTGTCCAAACAAATCATTTTATCTCATGAAGAAGTGGTAAATGCTCATATGCCATTTATTGCATAGCTTTATTAACCAATAGTTCGTTAAAAATTCGCCAAGCCTAAGCGGCTTTGGCGGTAAATAAAATG
>CAJKDC010000095.1 GCA_905198575.1 uncultured Bacteroides sp.
AATCGTTTAAATATTATAATTCTGCACTATAAATTTAATACTTTTATCGCTATGTCCCTAATTTACAATAGATTATATTGATTCTTATTTCGAACTCACGTTATATTAAGAATAGTTGTAGCCGGAAGTATACTTTATTTGCTGATAAATATAGCACTCAGAGGATACATCAGTCTGCACCTGCCACTGAGTAACGGATACGAAACCATGCAATTCATGGCATTATGTACACTTGCAACTTCTGGCATTCTTCAGCGGAAATTCAGTTTATCACTTTCTTTTGGATGCCTGATAGCCGGATTTGCCATGCTTATCTCCATGCTGGGAGAATCTGCACCGCAAATAACCCTGCTGATGCCCGTCCTGCAGTCGCCACTGCTTTCCATACATGTCATGATTATTATGATAGCTTATACACTGTTGGCACTTATCATGATGAACGGTCTAACTTGTCTCTTACTTTCTTGGGTATCTCAAGATAAAAAACAGTATATTGACAAACTTACTGTAATCAGTCGGATATTGCTCTATCCCGCTATCGGTTGTCTGGCAACCGGCATTTTTATCGGAGCAATTTGGGCCAATGTTTCATGGGGACGTTATTGGGGATGGGACCCCAAAGAAGTATGGGCACTCATTACTTTATTAATCTATGCACTGCCACTTCATACAGATACCTTACCCCGATTCAAACAATCGTTTTTCTTTCATCTGTTTTGTGTTGTAGCTTTTCTTTCTGTACTGATTACATACTTTGGAGTTAATTTCTTGTTAGGTGGTATGCATGGATATGCGTAAACGTTAAAAAAATGCGGGAGTTTTATAACTCCTCGCATTCTTTAATCCATAATGCAGCCGATGCATCACTTGGCATACGCCAGTCACCACGTGGACTCAGTGAGACAGAACCCACCTTAGGACCATCGGGCAAGCATGAACGCTTGAACTGTTGTATGAAGAAACGGCGGCAAAAGTTTTTCAACCACTTTTTGATGGTTTCATCATCGTAAACTCCATCAAATGCTTTCTGAGCCAAGAAGAAAATCTTAGCAGGACGTGAGCCAAACCGTAAGAAATGATACAAGAAAAAGTCGTGCAACTCGTACGGGCCTACTAAATCTTCTGTTTTCTGTTTAATGTTACCTTGTTCATCGGCCGGAATAAGTTCCGGACTGATAGGAGTATCAATAATATCCAGCAATGTTGCTTTAGAGTCAGCATCAACTCCCGTCAAAGCAACCCAATTAACAAGATAACGAACTAAAGTTTTCGGGATACTGGCATTTACTCCATACATAGACATGTGGTCACCGTTGTAAGTAGCCCATCCTAAAGCCAACTCAGACAAGTCACCAGTACCAATAACCAGTCCACCTACTTTATTGGCATAATCCATCAAAATCTGAGTACGTGCGTTCGCGTGCCTGACTGTTTTCATAAGTAACATCGTGAACAGACATATCATGACCAATATCCTGGAAATGCTGAATACATGCTTCCTTAATACTGATTTCTTTAATGGTAACTCCCAAAGAGCGCATCAAGTCCAAAGCATTGTTGTAGGTACGGTCTGTAGTGCCAAATCCCGGCATCGTAATTCCTACAATACCCTCTCTGGAAAGACCGAGCTTATCAAAGGTTTTCACACAAACCAGCAAAGCTAACGTAGAATCCAAACCACCAGATATACCTACTACAACAGTCTTGCTGGAAGTATGCACCAGACGTTTGGCCAATCCTGCTACCTGAATAGAGAATATCTCCTCACATCGTTCATCAAGTAATTTACCTCCTGCCGGCACAAACGGATGCGGTTCGACAGTTCTGGTGAATTCACCTTCTTTTGAAGAAACAAATTCAGTCTGAATATGCTGGAAAACTGCCGAATAATGATTACGCACAGAAGCACCGAATGTAGTATTCATCTGTCTTTCCGTACGCAAACGATCTACATCAATTTCACTGATCACCAATTGTTCATCGAAAGAGAAACGGTCATTTTTCGCCAATAATGATCCATTTTCATATATCAAAGCATTTCCTGCAAACACGACATCGGTAGTCGATTCTCCAAAACCGCAAGAAGAAAATACATATCCCGACAAGCAACGTGCAGACTGCTGTGCCAATAAAGAACACAAATATTGGTGTTTAGAAATATTCTCGGTATCCGCCGACAAATTAAAAATCACCTCAGCACCCTGCAAAGCCAAATAGGAACTAGGAGGTACAGGAGCCCACACATCCTCACAGATTTCTATACCAAAACAAACATCGGGAGTATCAAATAAAAGTTGTGAGCTACAAGGCACAACCTGACCACATAAACGCACAGTCATTGTGTTGGGATACGCATCAGCCGATACAAACCAACGCTGTTCGTAAAACTCTTTGTAATTAGGTAAATAACTCTTTGGAACAACACCTAAAATTTTACCTTTCTGAAAAACAACTGCACAATTCAATAAGGAAGAATTAAGCAGCACAGGCATACCTACGATGGAAATAATATCCAGTTGACGAGTGTTGTTCATTACCTGCATCAAAGCCATTTCAGCCTGCTCCAACAACAAACGCTGTCCAAATAAGTCACCACATGAATAAGCAGTAAGGTTTAACTCTGGAAAAACAATAATCTGAACACCTTTTTCATCGGCTTCGAGAATTTGTTTTTCAGTCTGACTAGCATTAAAAACACAGTCGGCTACCTTCACTGCCGGAATAGCAGCCGCAACTTTTACATAACCATATTTCATATATGAATCTATATATAATATTTCGATTTCCTCTTACAAAAATAGCGAATATTTGTAAGGTATCCCCCAAAAGCAAAAAAAAATAAAATTACGGGCAAAGTATTTGTTTTTTTTAAAAACGTTTATACCTTTGCCAATGATTTAAAGTTGTAATAATTACAGAAATAAAAAGAAGGGAAATATGAATGTATATGAATATCTATTAAGCTATAACATTAAACCATCAGTTCAGCGACTGGCTATTATGGATTATTTATTAAACCATAAAACACATCCCTCTATTGATGAGATTTATATGGCCTTGGTAAAAGATATTCCTACACTTTCTAAAACAACAGTCTACAATACACTGAAGCTTTTTGTAGAACATGGCGCAGCACTTGTGCTTACAATTGACGAAAAAAATGCATGCTTCGACTGCGATACTACAAAACATGCACACTTTCAGTGTAGAGAATGTGGAAAAATATACGATTTGCCTATGCCTGAACAAGTAAAAGAAAGTGTACTGGATCTTCAGAATCAAGGATTTCATGTAGAAGAAGTACACCAATATTATAAAGGTGTTTGCAAAAATTGTATGAACAAAAATGGAAACTAAATTGTTATTATAATAAAAGAAGAAACTAACTAATTAATTTTTACGATTATGAAAAAATTTATCTGTACTGTATGTGGTTATATTCATGAAGGTGAAACTGCTCCTGAAAAGTGTCCATTGTGTAAAGCTCCAGCTTCAAAATTCAAAGAAATGGAAGAAGCAGCAGAAGGTGGTTTGCAGTTTGTTGACGAACATGTAATTGGCGTAGCTAAAGGTTGCGACGATGAAATGATTAAAGACTTGAACAACCACTTTATGGGTGAATGTACAGAAGTTGGTATGTACTTGGCAATGAGCCGTCAGGCTGATCGCGAAGGCTATCCTGAAGTTGCTGAAGCTTTCAAACGCTATGCTTGGGAAGAAGCTGAACACGCTGCTAAATTCGCTGAATTGCTGGGTGACTGCGTATGGGATACAAAAACTAACTTGGAAAAACGCATGAACGCTGAATGTGGTGCTTGCGAAGACAAAAAACGCATCGCTACACGTGCTAAAGCATTGAACTTGGATGCTATTCACGATACAGTTCACGAAATGGCTAAAGACGAAGCTCGTCACGGAAAAGGTTTCGAAGGATTGTACAACAGATACTTCAAGAAATAATCTAGACCAACGATTCATAAAAAAGGTATATCGGTTTTCCGATATACCTTTTTTATTGTAAACAAATCTTACAAATACTTCATTTAACGCAACCTCAAAATTGTTCCAGCCTGAGGAACACCAGCATCTTTATCCATTTTATTCAGCTTATACAGATTGCTCAAACGGATTCCATATTTCTGTGCTATAGAATACATTGAATCCCCCGATTTCACGACATAAACAATGTTACCTTTTGTTGCTCTCTTATGCTTCTTCTCAAGATAGACAATCTCTCCACCACGAAAAGTGTAATCCTTAGGTAACTCATTATAGCTTCTCAATTTTCGACTACTTATTCCCAATTCTTTAGACAAAGTCTTAAATGTATCTCCGCGACGGGCTACAACATATACTAATTCATTGGCAATATAAGGCTGGTGAGGATTCGGATTATTTTCCAACCATTTCAGTCCTCCCTTACGGTCGTACTCATACAAATCATACAATTCTATCAGATTGATAAGACGGTAAGCATACTTAGGATCTGTAGCATAACCTGCTTTCTTAAGTCCCTTAGCCCAACCTTTATAATCGGTAATCTTAAGATCAAACAAAAACTGATATCTGGCACCATCTCTTAAAAACTTAGAATGGTCCTTATAAGAATCCTCAGCATTTTTATAGGCGCGGAAACACTCATTACGTGCATCATCATCATGGCGAACCGTCCGGCCACTCCATCGTCCCCCACATTTTATTCCAAAATGATTGTTCGCCTTTCTGGCAAGTTCTCCGCGTCCGGCACCCGATTCAAGCAACCCCTGTGCCAATGTAATACTAGCAGGAATGTGATGCTTTTTCATTTCGTGTACCGCGATTTCACGATACTTCTTAATATAATCTTCATAAATTTTATTTCGCGTTTGTGCCTGAACCTCAAAAGTGCTGCCCAACAACAAAACTGATAATAATAAATAAACAGCTTTCATATTTATTCTGATATTTTTGAGCACAAAGATAATGCATTAAAAACCAACCTAAAGAATTTATTTAAAAGAAAAGGTTTTAGTCTTTCATGAATAAACATTTTTTTATATATTTGTTCGAAACGATAAATTGATATACCATGGATACAATCACGCATCACATAACTTTTAAAAAGTATCGTTTCGAAGAATTAAGCGAAATCGACCAGCAGCTTATCGAAAAAGCAAAAGAAGCAACCTATCGCAGCTATACTCCTTATTCTAAGTTTAATGTGGGTGCGGCTGCTTTATTGGGAAACAGTATTATTGTTACAGGAAGCAATCAGGAGAATGCAGCTTACCCTTCCGGATTATGTGCTGAACGAACGACCTTATTCTACGCCAATTCACAATATCCGGACCAACCAGTAACCGCACTGGCAATTGCTGCCAGAGATGAAAAAGGTTTTCTTGTCCAACCGATATCTCCGTGTGGAGCTTGCAGACAAGTCATTCTTGAAACACAAAACCGTTTCGGTAACAAACTGCGCATATTGCTTTATGGCGAAAACGCAATCTACGATATTGCGACAATCAATGACTTGCTTCCTTTGTCTTTCGACAAAGATTTTCTAATCGATTAAAAACAACATGATAAAAAAATATTTTATAATCTGCACAATATTACTGCTCTTTATATATGCTTGCAAAGAAACAAACCATAATTTCCAGACAGACAACAACAATACTATAACCAACTTACTTGACAATCTACATAAAGATAGCCTACGGAACAATCCGATGCAGGCACTCCAAGAACTGGAGGCGTTATGTAATCAGGTGACAGACGATAGTATATACTACTATGCCATTCGCATGAATATTGCTGAATGCCACTATATAAATGGAAAACTAAACGAATCAAAACTTGAAAGCCTGAAGATTATTAACTTTTGCAAACAAAAAACTTGCAAAGGAGTTATCAGGCAACTAATGTTCCATGCCCAAAACAATTGTGGCGTTTGCTTACAGGAAATGGGGGACAGAAACAATGCATTAAAACATTATAAAGAAGCAGAGAAATACGCTACAGAAAAAGAACTCGTAGCAGTTTATATCAACATAGCCGATTGTTACCAACAATCGGGTAATTTCCTAGAATGCAGTCAATATTACAGAAAGGCACTCATCCTTGCTGATAAAACTCAGAACAAGGCAGAACGATATTCTATCCTATCCGGATTAGCTAAGCTTTATATGGAAATGGAAAACTTTCAAGAAGCAGATATCTATTTCAAAAAAGCTGAACTGGAGGTTGAAAAATCGGAACCATACCAACGATATTTCTTTGCCATGGCACGTGGTACATTTTACTACGTCAGCAAAGACTATGCATCTTCAATTCTATGGTTTCATAAAGCCTTACATATTATTGAAAGTTTGCACCAGCCATTCAACCAGGCTCTTGCAGAAGGAAATTTGGGCGAACTATTTATCCTTACCGGAAAAGCAGATTCGGCCCGGTATTATTTGGACAGAGCTACTAATAGGTTTGGCGAAAGTTATAATAACCCAGCCATCCGTTATTATATGGAAGGCTTATACGCCTCTTTAGCCCTTCTGGAAAATAATCTTCCAGAAGCCGAACGCTTATTGTCTCAGCCCTTCAGTCCCGAATATGTCAATCCTCAATACCTCTACTACCATAATTTGAGACTGGAACAACTGTATCAAAAACAACATAACTATAAAAAGGCTTATCATCACAAACAAATAGCTGAACAATTAAACGATTCTCTCCATAATATAAAGATACAGAGCAACATTGCAGAAATTGAATCACGATACAGACAAGATACAACCTTGCTGAGAAAAGATATTCAGCTGGCCCATGCTAAAGAAGAAAGCAAACAATGGAAAATCATCACAGCAAGTACTGCTTTGGGATTGCTGCTAATCTTGCTTTTTACAATAGGAGTTGTGCTTTACAACCGCAAAAAGAAAGACTTGCTGTTTCAAAAACAAAAAGCCACCATCACCGGACTGCGTATGGAAGTGGTAAGAAACAGAGTCTCCCCTCACTTTATTTTCAATGCACTGAACATCATTCTTCCGGCATTCCGGAATTATAAGGAACTGGAACATCCAATGCGATTACTGATTAACGTACTGAAGGGTAACTTACTTTTCTCTGAAAAAATAGCAGTAACACTGGAACAGGAAACTACACTGGTAAAAGAGTACCTTCAGCTTCGGATGCTGGGCAGCACACGCCGCATTGACATACAGTGGAAGGTATCGGAAGAGGTAGCGCTACAGCAGCTTATACCTGCCATGTGTATCCAGATACCGATAGAGAATGCCATCAAATATGCATTTACTGAAGATTATGAAAATCCTCAAATCATAATTACAGCCATATGCACGAAAAATAATGAAACTCATATCACCATCGAAGATAACGGAATCGGGTATAATCCTGCCTTAGGTGCCAATGACAAGAGAAGTACCGGCAACGGACTGAAGATTCTATATCAGACTATTGAATTACTCAACACTAAAAACAAAAATAAAATGCAGTTCAGCATCTGCAACAAAAGTCTGAATAATCAGGGAAAAGGTACACTGGTAAGTATAACAATCCCCAATCATTACGCATTTAACTTATGAACAGAATAATTTCGGTAATCATTGTAGACGATGAACCAACTTCAATAGAAGTTCTGAAAAAAGATTTACAACAGTATCCTGACATAGAAGTTATTTCGACCACCTCATCGGCAGAAAAGACTAAAAAACTGATACTTAAATACCAGCCGGAGCTACTGTTTATGGATGTAGAAATGCCCGAAATGACCGGATTCGAGTTGATAGAAAGTATTCAGGACGAAATTTCACCAGAAACCCGAGTCGTATTCTATACGGCATACGACAAGTATCTGCTGGATGCCTTGCGCGCATCGGCATTCGACTATCTGCTCAAGCCTTACCTGCCGGAAGACTTGGAAAAGCTGATGGAAAGAGTAAAGAAATCGGTATCCGAGGAAAGCAGCAATCTGAAACAGTCTATCCGACGATTCTTTACCGAGGAAAACAGAACAGCCATCCAGACTGTTACCGGCCTGCTGTTACTAAAGCGAGAAGATATTGTCATGTTTTACTTCAACGATAGCGGAAAATGCTGGCAGATATTCCTGTCGAACCAGACAGAGCATAAATTAAAATCTACCCTATCAGCCAAAGACCTGTTGCGTCTGAGCGACTCATTTGTGCAGATAAACCAAAGTTACATCATCAATATCAACTACCTTTACACCATAGAAAACAAAAGTCTGGAATGTAAACTCTATCCTCCCTTCGACCGTCTGCAGCTCACAGCATCACGCCGGTGCTACAGCAAAATCAAAGAAATGCTAGACATTCTATAAAAAGAAAGGCATCTGCCCCGAAAATCTCGTTCAGGACAGATGCCTTTTTACTATCTCATTGCTCAAGAAACAATATTACTCACCATACATACGCGCACGCATTTCCTTGATATGGTCTGAAGTGATATATTCATCATACTCCATCATCTTATCAATAATACCGTTCGGCGTCAGCTCGATGATACGGTTTGCCACCGTTTCAATAAACTCGTGGTCGTGAGATGAGAACAGGATATTTCCCTTATACATCTTCAAGTTATTGTTGAATGCCTGGATAGACTCCAAGTCAAGGTGGTTGGTCGGAGTATCCAAAATCAGACAGTTGGCATTACGCAACTGCATACGGGCAATCATACAACGCATCTTCTCACCTCCGGAAAGAACATTCACTTTCTTCAGGACTTCTTCACCCGAGAAAAGCATACGTCCGAGGAATCCCTTCATATACACCTCATTGCCTTCGCCAAACTGACTCAGCCAGTCTACCAGATTCAAATCCGATTCAAAATATTCGGTGTTGTCCAGCGGCAAATAAGCTGTAGTAATGGTAACTCCCCAGTTATAATGTCCGGCCTGTGCCTTGCGCTTGCCATTAATAATCTCGAACAGAGCTGTCATAGCACGTGGGTCACGGCTCAAGAAGACAATCTTATCTCCTTTTTCTACATTAAAGTTGACATCGTTAAACAGCACAACACCGTCGTCGGTCACAGCACGCAGACCTGATACTTCCAGGATCTGGTTACCCGGCTCACGTTCCGGAGTAAAGATAATACCCGGATACTTACGAGAAGAAGGCTTGATTTCATCTACATTCAGTTTTTCAAGCATCTTCTTACGGCTGGTAGTCTGTTTTGACTTAGCCACATTGGCAGAGAAACGGCGGATAAACTCTTCCAGTTCCTTACGCTTTTCTTCAGCCTTTGCTTTCTGGTTCTGCTGCTGACGCAAAGCTAACTGACTGGATTCATACCAGAAACTATAGTTACCGGCAAAGAGATTTACTTTACCGAAGTCGATATCCACGGTATGCGTACAAACGGAGTCGAGGAAGTGACGGTCGTGGC
>CAJKDC010000096.1 GCA_905198575.1 uncultured Bacteroides sp.
GCTGGCTGTCTTTTCTTCCATTTCCATACGCTTGGTCTTCTGCTCCAGCCAGCTAGAGTAGTTACCTTTCCAAGGAATACCTTCGCCACGGTCCAGTTCAAGAATCCATCCTGCTACGTGATCTAGGAAGTAACGGTCGTGAGTAACGGCAATCACCGTACCCTCGTATTGCTGGAGGTGTTGTTCCAACCAGTCAATACTTTCAGCATCCAAGTGGTTGGTCGGCTCGTCCAGAAGCAAGATGTCCGGTTTCTGCAGCAGCAAACGGCACAAAGCCACACGGCGGCGCTCACCTCCAGAAAGATTCTTCACTGACTGATCTTCGGGCGGACAACGCAGCGCGTCCATGGCACGCTCCAGCTTGCTGTCCAGATTCCAAGCATCGGTAGCATCTATAATATCCTGCAGTTCTGCCTGGCGTGCAAACAAAGCATCCATTTTTTCAGGATCTTCATAATACTCGGGCAGGCCAAACTTATTATTGATTTCTTCGTATTCGGTCAAAGTGTCAACTACATTCTGAACACCTTCCATCACCACTTCCTTGACAGTCTTGGTTTCGTCAAGGTAGGGTTCCTGAGCCAAATAACCTATTGAATAACCCGGGGAAAACACGACTTCGCCCTGGTAGTTTTTTTCCAGACCGGCGATAATCTTCATCAGCGTTGATTTTCCGGAACCATTCAAACCTATGATACCAATTTTGGCACCATAAAAGAACGAAAGATAAATATCCTTCAACACTTGCTTGTTGTTTTGGAATGATTTGCTCACTCCCACCATTGAAAAGATAATTTTTTTATCGTCTGCCATACATCAATATTTAATAGTTAAATTATCTGCTTCTCATTTTTTTCAGAAAATACGGAATGGTATAAAACTCATAAAAAAGCAGGCCAGCCAATGCCACAATCATCAATAGGGCATAGATATTTCCAGTGTAATAAATCGAACAAACAAAACCGGCCATCATTCCTATTTCGAAAAACAATTCATGCGTATGATAGGCTGTACCCCGTTCGCAATGCAGCGGAAGCTTTACCATCATCAGTAAAAAATGAGATAAAGGACTACCGGAACCAAGACCTATCAAAAATGCTGCAATCAGACGGATGTATAAATCTGCCGCACCGGTATACTGCAAAAGCAATAAACCTGCTACAATGGATATCACCCCCGACAGCACTGCTAACCGTGGAGTAAACCATCCCAGCAGAAACGAACGGACAAGTACATATACAAGCCATCCTACTGCCATGCAAATATAAAAAAATCCGTCATATCTATATCCTATAAGTGCCCCTAAAATAAAAGGAATCATCAACATATTCAGAGCCGGCAGGAAAGTTCGCGGTAACAGGAACCTGTCTAGCGAAAGCAAAGGCAGACCTAAAGGTGCCCGAAAGCAGACCTCTACCATGGACACTAAAATAATGGAGACCAGAGACAGCGCCGCTGACAGATATAAAAACATGTCTATCCCAATAAACGGCTCCAAAAGAAAAGCTAATGCTACCCCAATCAGCATACCTAAACGTGCAGCCCATGTGTAAACGACATTGGCCGGTGTCCGTCTGCAGGAGGTCGTAACATCAATGACCAGCGTACTCCCTGTAGCCATAACAGCCGTTGCAAAACAAATGCCTTGTCCGATACGCAAAAGCAATATTCCGTAGAAAAAGGTAATATACGGATAAAGGAGTGACAAAACTCCCATAATCAGCATACTGATACGGAAAACACTTTGCCGCCTGAACCTGTCGACCAGATAACTGTTGAATGCTCCTGGCAGAAACATAGCTGCTGCATAAAGAGCAGTAACGAAATACGCCTGCGGCTTTGCCAGCTCCCAATTAGCAATCAGCCATTGAGGGAATACCGGTATCAATAGATAAACAGAACAATAAAGTAATAAATTTGCTAATAAAAGTAACCCCATATTATGGGTAAGCAATTTTTTCTTACCCGATGAATTAAAATAATCCATTGTTTCACATTTTGGTCCATAAAAAAATGAGAGCTGAAACAATATCCAGCTCTCAATATAGTTATAAATCAATATTGCTCGGATTGGTTAGGAAAATCAGCCGACTTGACATCTTGGATATACTGGCCTACCGCCGAAGTTATCACGCTGTGCAAATCTGCATATTTACGCAAAAACTTAGGACTGAAGCCCTGCGTCATACCCAGCATATCAGTTACAACCAAGACCTGTCCGTCCACCTCACCTCCTGCACCGATACCTATTACAGGTATTTCTAAAGCCTTGGCCACCTTAGCAGCTAAAGCAGCAGGGATTTTCTCCAAAACAAGTGCAAAACATCCTGCTTCCTGTAAAGCCAGTGCATCACGCATCAGTTTCTCTGCTTCGGCATCCTCTTTTGCACGCACACCGTAAGTACCATACTTATTGATAGACTGTGGCATCAGTCCCAGATGCCCCATTACAGGCACTCCAGCTGCAATGATACGTGTTACGGTTTCGATGATTTCTTCACCACCTTCCATCTTCACGGCATCAGCACCGGTTTCTTTCATGATTCTGATAGCGGCATTCACTCCATCGTAAGGATTTGCCTGATACGTACCAAAAGGCATGTCTACCACGACTAGTGCACGATGCACACCTCTCACCACTGACTGCCCGTGATATATCATCTGATCAAGTGTTATCGGTAAGGTAGTAGAATTACCTGCCATAACATTCGATGCAGAATCTCCTACTAAAATTATATCAATTCCAGCTCCATCAACAAGCTGAGCCATTGTAAAATCATACGAAGTAAGCATTGAAATCTTTTCGCCACTCAACTTCATTTCCTTAATACTATGCGTAGTAACTTTACGCGCGTTTCCAGAAATATATCCTGCCATAAATACCTATTAAAAAATACGAATACAAAATTACTGCTTTTTTGTATTTTTATTGTATTAAATTCAACATTTTTTCGTACGAAAAGTCGGTAAAATCAGGGATAATGACATTACATTTATCCATAATAGCCTCTGGTTTGTTGGTCGTAGCAAGTCCTACAACTTTCATTCCGGCAGCATTTCCCGCTTCCAAGCCATGAAAAGAATCTTCGAAAACTACACAATTTTCCTTTACTGTACCCAGTATTTCAGCTGCCTGCAAATAGCAATCTGGAGCTGGTTTGGAACGTGTAAAGACTTCTGCCGTAAGAATCCGGTCCACCATCTCCGGCAATTCAGGATGGGCTGCATATGCTTGTGCCATTTTCTTCGCATCCGAGCTGGTTACAATGGCTATCTTAACCCCATTAGAACGCAGTTCTTGCATAAAACGAACAACACCGGCTATAAAATCGAATGACATGTTCCGCTCAAAAACCTCCAGCAACGAGTTTATTTCCCGCTGAGCTGCCAAATTTTCTTTAAAGTGAAGCGCATAAATCTGTTTCAATGTCTGTCCCTTTATCTCCAGACCAAAATCCGGAATATCCGGAAAATACTTTGCACCAAGTTTATTCCAAAAATGCGTGTACTGTGTTTCTGTGTCAACTACAACACCGTCAAAGTCAAACAGTGCTGCCACGGGTTTATTAACATCCATAATTTTATTGTCTAAATAAAAAACAGCTTATACATCGTTTTATAAAATAATATACTAACTTCGTCTGCACAAACCTTCATTAATGTACCTATGAATAAGATTACATCAATATTATCCATCGCATTATACGCTGGACTGGCAGGCTGCTCCAGCTCATCTTCAACCGACCGGTTTGAAAAGATAGCACAAGAAGAGAACAAAAAATATCCACTTAAACTAGCAACAGATATTACGATTGACAGCACTGCGTTCTGCAAGGAACAGCATACGGTATACTACTATTACACCATAAGCGGACAGCTAGACGATTCTGCTCACATTGCCAAGAACTCCCCCACAATCATGCAATCGCTAAAAGATGCAGCCGAAAACAGCCCCGAAATGGAAATCTACCGTAAGGAGGAGTGTGCTGCATGCTATTGTTATTATTCGGCAAGCACCCGAAAGAAACTTGCCGAATTTAAATTTAATTTGTAGTAGTCCAATCCCAACTGATTGAGTTCCATCCTGCAGCCTCACTCCATTCCAGGTTATTCTGGAAATAAGTGTTCCATACGGATTTTGTTACGGTAGGGACCTGAGGTATGTATCCTCCTATACCGCAATAATGGTCTTTATCAAGTTGAAAATCAGGATTATGGCTCACTGCATCTGCATAAAGAACAGTCTTATTCAACTGATTAACAAATGTAGCAGGAGCCTCACCCCCATTCAGTAATTCTGCAGTCTGCAGCAAATCATAAGAGAAATTTCTAAAAGGACTTCTTCCGTACTGCTGAATATCACTAATTTCATAAAGCGTCAACCGCGAGCTGTTGGCCGTCAACAATTCATTGAAACGATAGGCTAGTCCCTCCATTTCTGTCAAGTTGATTGCAGCAATGGTAGACCACGATTTACTTTCATCGGCATTGTTTATGATTTCCTTACAAGCACCCACCGTATAATCAGTAACATTATCACTATACAATAATGGAATTAATTTATCATAAGGAAATCCAGCCGCAGGTAACTCCCATAGAGAAGCTACACAATAGCTAGCCAAATTCCGAAACTGAAACATAACCTCAGCCGCTCCCATCATACAAGCATCGAAATAAATAAAATCAAGATGTGGAATACAGGCTGCCTTGATAGCCTTTTCCATCTCAGGGATATTGATGGAGTATTCATTATCATCACCGAAAGAGCGCGATATCGTCTTCTCACCTGGCATCCAACTTGTTCCATGTGAACCAAAAACCAATCCATAGTATAATGAATTGGCAGAAAGAGAAACCATATCCTGCAAAACATTAGTCATAACAGTCGGATCAAGCGCATTATGGTTTACAGTATTATAAACTTTCAGCACTTCGGCTTCTTTTAAGACGTCTGATGCCGTATAGTTTCCACTTAATGGTCTATGCCCGTTGATTTTTCCATTGCCATCATTCTGAAAGCGGATGACTGTAGGTCCTTCAAAAAAGTTATCTCCTGCATAAGGCCGATAATAGACTAACAAATCACAAGCCTTATTCATCTGAGTCAAGCCTTGATACATCCATAAAATATTATCTTTCAATTCATTATCAAGGCTAACCCCCGCCTTATTGTTAGATACTAAATAAGCCAATATAGTGCGATTGGTCTTATCTACTACAGGTTCAGGATCATCATTGTTACAAGCTGTAAAAACAAACAGTGCAACAAGTAAATACCAAATTTTCTTCATAGTTATTCCATTTCAGGTTTGGTAAACTTAAAGTCAGAATCAACTGTTTTCAATGTAAGTGTTCCTCCTTTTTCATATTTAGCTCTCAGCTTTTTCAGCTGCTTTTCCAATTTATTTTTCTTTTCCGAAAAGAACATAAAGCAAGTACGATCTTTCATTCCTTTTTTTCCTTCCAGATAATCCTTCAACTGCATGCTGTATTGCGCACGGCCTTCCAGCAGTCCTTTATCCGATACAGAAGCACTATCCAAAAACTGAATATCGGTTATATACACCAGAGAATCGGAAAAAGAAGCCGAAGCTCCCACCAGAAAAACTCCATATTTCTTTTGATCACCTTTTTTCTTTGCTACAGACGGGATGGCTATTACCAGCAACATCAACAAGCATAATAATTTTGTATATCGCATATTAAATCGTTATTATTTAGACGCAAATGTAGTTATTAAATAAATAAAACAGAAAAAAGAAGCTATTAATTTAAGCTAATTCCAAGTAAGTACCCCCACAAGCCTCTCTCATTAAAACCTATAAAAAAAGCAGGATAAAGCATTAATGCCCCGTCCTGCTTTTCCTTTGGAAACCGATTTTGTTTTTAGCCTAAATAAGACTTAAGCAACTTGCTACGTGAACTTTGTCTCAATCTTCTGATAGCTTTTTCCTTAATCTGGCGAACACGCTCACGTGTCAAGCCAAATTTATCGCCAATTTCTTCCAACGTCATTTCCTGCGTATTAATACCGAAAAACATCTGGATAATTTCCTTTTCTCTTTCGGTTAGCGTAGAAAGTGCTCTGTCAATTTCCCTTGAAAGCGATTCATTAACCAGCGAGCGGTCTGCCATAGGTGAATCATCGTTTACCAGCACGTCCAGCAAACTGTTGTCTTCTCCTTCCACAAAAGGAGCATCCACAGAAATATGACGACCAGAAACCTTCAGTGTATCCGAGATTTTATCCACCGGAATTTCCAGTTCATCTGCCAGTTCCTCAGGAGAAGGGCGACGCTCATTTTCCTGTTCGAACTTAGAGAAAGCCTTGCTGATTTTGTTCAACGAACCAACTTGGTTCAAAGGCAAACGCACAATACGCGACTGTTCTGCCAAAGCCTGCAAAATAGACTGACGAATCCACCATACGGCATAACTGATAAATTTAAAACCACGGGTTTCATCAAACTTCTCTGCAGCTTTAATCAATCCCAGATTTCCTTCGTTAATCAAGTCCGGCAAACTCAAGCCCTGGTTCTGATACTGCTTGGCTACAGACACCACAAATCGCAAATTGGCACGTGTGAGTTTTTCTAAAGCAATACGATCTCCCTTACGGATACGCTGAGCTAATTCAACCTCTTCCTCCACTGTGATCAAGTCTTCGCGGCCGATTTCCTGCAAATACTTATCCAGCGAGGCGCTCTCGCGGTTAGTGATACTTTTGGTAATCTTTAATTGTCTCATTCTATAAACCGATATTTGGGTTGCAAATATACGAAAAAAATCCACATTTCTAAATATATGGTGTTAATATTTACTATATATTCAGACTTTGCAGATTCTATCTACCATTCACTTTATTAAAACAAAAACAAGGTGCATTTTGTTTTATTAAACGCAATGCACCTGTTTCTTTATAACCTTAAAAAAATTAACACCTCAATTATTTTCAATTCTGCGTCAAATCTACTGCATAATTGGCACGTTTGCCAGATGGATATACACCTGTCATAAACAGTACCTGATCGGGCGACTGACTGGCTTCTTTCATCACTTCTTCCAAATCTTCCACACTCTTCATCTGGCGACCATTTGCTTTCAAAATGATGAAACCTTTACGAATACCACTCTCAGCCATCTTTCCGTCGCTGACACCAGTCACCTGTACACCGTAACCCAGATTCAACTGCTGCTTGATTTCGTCCGGCACGGCTCTGAAAGCGGCTCCCAGCATACTCATGTCTGCATTCTTCACAACTTTCGTATTACCCTGTGCATTTTTCAGTGTCAGTGTAATTTCTTTTTCTTTCTTTTCACGGAGTACCTTAACGGTTACCTTATCACCCGGACGATGCTTAGCCAACATACCCTGCAAATCACCCATTGCTTTTACACGCTGACCATCCAGTCCGATAATGATATCATGTTCCTTCAGGATACCGGCTGCAGAACCACCTTCTACAACTTCCTGAACATGAACACCTTCTACGGCACCCATTTCTTTATCTTTCTTCTTATACTCTTCCGGCAACATTTCATCGCCTACATTATATCCTTTAATACCCAGCAAAGCACGCTGTACAGTTCCGTACTGTTTGATATCGGTAACAACCTTCGTCATGATACTTGTCGGAATAGCAAAACCATAACCTGAGTAAGCACCTGTTGGAGAGTAAAGCATGGCATTAATACCCACCAGTTCACCTCTGGCATTCACCAATGCACCACCACTGTTTCCTCTATTGATAGCAGCATCGGTCTGAATAAACGATTCTACACCGTTAGCTCCCAGTCCACGAGCCTTGGCACTGACAATACCCGCTGTAACAGTCGAACTCAAATTGAACGGGTTACCTACAGCCAACACCCATTCGCCCACCTTCAGGTTGTCCGAATTTCCAATCTTGATAGCCGGGAAATCATCACCCTCAATCTTAACCAAAGCCAAGTCTGTAGACGGGTCTGTACCGATCACACGTCCCTTGAACTCACGGTTATCGTGCAATTTCACACTGATTTCGTCTGCACCGTCAATCACGTGATTATTAGTTACAATATAGCCATCCGTAGAAATAATTACACCCGAACCAAATCCTACCTGTTCAGGAGTCTGCACCTGACGCTGGCGGCCCCTTCCGTCACCGAAGAAGAAGTCAAACAAGTCCGGCTGCTGCTGAATAGTCTGCGTCTTACTGCGCTGAACCGATTTAATATGAACCACCGAGTTCAGTGAGCTTTCTGCAGCCTGAGTCAAATCAACCGGCTGAAGTGTAGCCGCGTCCAAAGCCGCAGTCCGGTAATTGGAGTCATTTTTGAATTCACTGAAAAAAGAAGTATTTTGTTCTTGTCTAGAATCCATCAACGAATAAGTAGTAACACCTGCAACACCTGCACTGATAGCAACCATAGCTGCTGTACCAAGCACCATCTTAGTTGTCTTTTTCATAACTTTATATTGTTTAAATTGTTAATTTCGATAAGTATTTAACACCAACACCGCTAAAGTAATAACAAAACCCATACAGTTGTACCATACCCCCCTTGTTTTTTTCCTCTTTTAACACTGATATAGAACGACTTAACCGCGGTTAACACGGACTATTTTTATTTTTACATTCGTTATTAGTCAAAATGTCAGGTCGCCTGACAAGTTGTAAGTTCCCTCCAGGCCGGTTCCAAGCATACATTCTTATACAGAAATACACCAAAAGCTTCGTTTTCTAAATTATATTCACTACCTTTGCACTACTAAAGCAGTCGGACAGTCTGTCGCTTGTATTCCGTACAAGAGGAAAGTCCGGGCAACACAGAGCATCCTACTTCCTAACAGAAAGCTG
>CAJKDC010000097.1 GCA_905198575.1 uncultured Bacteroides sp.
GATCGTCGTTGGTGCTCTCTTCCAGATGGTCCAGAACCTTGCTGAGCTGTGTACCCAGGAATGAAGAGATAATGGCTGGAGGAGCTTCGTGTGCACCCAGGCGGTGAGCATTGGTCGCACTCATGATGGAAGCCTTGAGCAGACCGTTGTGGTGATAAACGGCCATCAGGGTGTTGACTACGAAAGTGATGAACCTCAGGTTCTCTTCCGAAGTCTTTCCGGGAGCCATCAAAAGTGTACCGTTGTCGGTTCCCAATGACCAGTTATTGTGTTTGCCGGATCCGTTGACGCCCTTGAACGGCTTTTCATGCAAGAGAACGCGGAAACCATGATTACGTGCCAGTTTTCTCATCAGTGACATCAGCAACATGTTATGGTCAACGGCCAGATTACATTCTTCAAAGATAGGAGCCAGCTCAAACTGGTTCGGTGCTACTTCGTTATGGCGGGTCTTGACCGGAATTCCCAGTTCAAGAGCCTGGATTTCCAAATCTTTCATAAAGGCAGCTACACGTGAAGGAATGGCACCGAAATAGTGATCCTCCAACTGCTGGTTCTTTGAAGCCTCATGACCCATCAGGGTGCGTCCTGTCAGTAACAGGTCTGGGCGTGCGGCATAAAGGCCTTCGTCTACCAGGAAGTACTCCTGTTCCCAGCCGAGGTAGGTGAGAACCTTCTTGACGGACGGGTCGAAATAATGTACCACTTCCAGTGCCGATTTGTTGACAGCCTGAATGGATTTGAGAAGCGGTGCCTTGTAATCAAGTGATTCGCCGGTGTAGGCAATGAATACGGTTGGTATGCACAGCGTGTCATCAACTACGAATACCGGTGATGAAGGATCCCATGCACTGTAACCACGTGCTTCGAAAGTGTTGCGGATACCACCGTTGGGGAATGAAGAACCGTCTGATTCCTGCTGTACGAGCAATTTTCCGGAAAATTCTTCCAGCATTCCGCCTTTACCGTCGTGTTCTACGAAGGCATCATGTTTTTCTGCAGTGCCTTCTGTCAGAGGCTGAAACCAGTGAGTGTAATGTGTGACACCCAATTCTGTCGCCCATTTTTTCATTCCTGCTGCTACTTCGTCAGCTATGCTGCGGTCGAGCGGGGCGTCATTGTCTATCACATCTACCAGTTTGGCATAGACTTTACTGGGCAGATACTTGAACATTTTCTCACGGTTGAAGACGTATTTGGCAAAATATTCTGTCGGGACTGCCACTTCCACCGGTTTTTTGTGAAACGCCTTTTCTACGACTCTGAATCTTAATTTTGACATATGGTTTCTGACTTTCTATGTTGTTACATTCCGGCTCCTCATTTTGTCGGTACAGGGGAACTGGTGTTATTTTTCTGCAAAGTTAAGTGTTTTTGTTTTTAGTACGGACATTCCGGCTTATTTTATTGCGTTGAAAAAGCCATTTTATTCCGATTGGAGGGAACGTGGTGGCCGTGAATCGCAACTTAATCAATAAAACGTCTGGTCAGCGGTCCGAATTCTTCTATCCGGCGATCTCTCAGGAAGGGCCACCATCGGCGGACATTTTCCGAGCGGGCCATATCGATTTCTACTACCAGGTTTTCAGCTTTCTCGCGTGAGGCACGTGCCAGCATCTCGCCTTGAGGTCCGGCTACAAAGCTGCTGCCCCAGAACTGGATGCCCTTGGTGCGTATTTCCGGATTCAGTTCCAGTCCTACACGGTTTACGGCAATGACCGGCAGACCGTTGGCTACGGCATGACCGCGCTGTACGGTAACCCATGCATCCAGCTGACGGCGCTTTTCGTCTTCCGTATCCATCGGGTCCCAGCCGATAGCGGTCGGATAAATCAGCAGCTCGGCACCTTTCATGGCCATCAGACGTGCTCCTTCGGGATACCACTGGTCCCAGCATACCTGTACGCCCAGCTTTCCGATAGAGGTCTGGATAGGTTCGAAGCCTAAATCGCCCGGTGTGAAGTAGAATTTCTCGTAGAAACCAGGGTCATCGGGGATGTGCATTTTGCGGTAAGTACCTGCAATGCTTCCGTCCTTGTCGAATACTACGGCTGTGTTGTGATACAGGCCGGTAGCACGTTTTTCGAACAGCGAAGTAACCAGCACGATGTGGTTGGCTACTGCCAGTTCGCTATAGAACAGGGTAGACGGACCGGGAATGGTTTCTGCCAGGTCGAAGTTGTTGACGTTTTCTGTCTGACAGAAATAAGGCGTGTTGTGCAACTCCTGCAATACGACCAGCTCGGCACCTTTATGAGCTACGGCAGAGATGCCTTCATACAGTTTTCGCATGTTGTCCTTGATATCGTTGGTGCATGAGAGCTGAACGATACCCACTCTAATTTTTCTGTTCATGGTTTGTTTGTTGCTATTTCAAAGTTAGTGAAACATGTTTTTCTTGTTCTTACAGGTGCGCTGTGCGGTCGGCAGTCTCGGGATACTGCATGGTGACACAGTGCAGCGAGCCGTGCTGACGGATGAGTGCGCGGCAGTCTACTCCTACAATCTCGCGGTCGGGGAAGGCTTCCTGCAATACCAGTCGGGCGGCCTCGTCGTTAGCCGGCTGGTTGTAGGTAGGGAAGAGTACCGCCTCGTTCATAATCAGGAAGTTGGCATAGGTAGCCGGCAGACGCTCTCCTTCCTCGTCATAGCAGACATCGGCCATCGGCAGCGGGAGCAGGCGGTAGGGAGTACCTTCAGGAGTGGTGAATTCCTTGAGCTGTTCTTCCATGGCTTTCAGCGCTCCGTAGTGCTCGTCGTTGCTGTCCTTGCACTGCACATATACGATGGTGTTGTCCGGACACAGGCGGGCCAGCGTGTCTACATGGCTGTCGGTGTCGTCACCGGCCAGATAGCCGTAGTCCAGCCACAGCACCTGTTTCAGGTTGAACTGCTCCTTCAGATAAGCCTCGATGTCCTCGCGCGTCATGGTGTCGTTGCGGTTGGGAGCCAGCAGGCAAGGCGATGTGGTGAGCAGTGTACCCTTTCCGTCGCTTTCTATCGAGCCCCCTTCGAGCACAAAGTTACGGCGGTTGCAGTAGCGTCCGTTCAGCAGTCCCGAGCGGAAGACAGTCTGGTTGATGAGATTATCCTTGTTGGCGGCAAATTTCATGCCCCAGCCGTTGAAGCAGAAGTCCAGCAGTAGCGGCGAGCCGTCTTGTTTCAGTACGGTAATGAATCCGTGGTCGCGTGCCCAAGTATCGTTGGTAGGGCAGGCCACAAAGTGGATGTGATCCTTATACGGACTGCTTTCCAGTGCTTCGGGAAAGTCGGGTGCTACCAGCAACAGCTGTTGGCGGCTGGCTATTTCGTTGGCCAGGTTCACAAAGCAGGCTTCCACATCGTCCAGCATGTAGGCCCAATCGGTACCGGCATGCGGCCATGTGAGCTGGATAAAGCTCTGTGGATGCCATTCGGCAGGCAGGAAATGGTTTGTATTCATTGTAATCGTTTTTATTTTATTGGTTCGGTATTTACTTGTTTTTTAAGTTTTTTCTCTTGTTTGCGCTTGCGCCATTCGTAGTACCAGCTTATCAGCTCGTCCCACTGCGTAAAGTCTTTGCGGTATATAAAGCCGATACCCTGCGTGGTCAGTGTAGGACGGGTATAGTAGCGGTCGTTGGTCTGGTTATAACCGCGCAGACGGAACTCACCCGAAGGAGTAAGCAGCCATACAGCTTCAAAGTCACCAATGAAGTTGGTATTGCTCATCACATTCTCCTTATAGCCGAAGTTACCGTTGATGAGCAGGCGGTTGTTCAGCAGACGGCCGGAAAGGATCGCTTCGGCTTCTACGTCACTCCATCCCTTGTCGCCCGTACTCAGGTTGGTACCCAGGTTCCAGTTATTGGAGTTAATCATCTGCGAGAGCATGTTGTTGAGCTGGCCCGACAGCGTACTGAAAGCCAGTGAGCTGCTGGCATCCGACTGTGTGCCGTTGCCGTAGTCCGCATTATAGAACTTGCCGATACCCAGCAGATAGATAATCTGCGTATTCATTTGCTCCTCGGTCGAAGTAACGCTGCGCACCAGCTCGCGGTCCTCATCGGTTACGGTAGGCAGCTCCAGGTCGAACTTCAGTGACGGGGCTGTGATATTGCCCTGCAAGTTCATCAGGCAGTTTACCTTCACCGAGCTTTGGGTGGTCAGCGCATTAGGGGTAAGGTCGGACAACGATGCCGAATTGACCGTATACACGGCTTGTACATTCAGGTTAGCATGTGTCGGGTCACCGTTGAAGGTAACTGTACCGCCCGGTTGCAGTATGAAATCCTTGCGGATAATCTCCTGCAGGCTGAGCTTGTAGATACCTTCGTTGATGGTATAGTTGCCGAACATCTTGAAATCTCCCTTGTTGAAGAAGTTGATTTGCAAGTTTCCGCTGCCCGATGCCGCTATGTAGTCGCCGGCGATAGGATCCATGATGATGCGCATGGTAGCTCCCGGAGTCGCATCCAGCATCATGTTGATATGGATGTCGGCCGGGGTATCGTTTTCTTCTTCTTGCTTCTTGCTATTGAGGTGGTGATATACCTCCGTCTGTATCTGCTCCTGCATACGCTTCGGTGTACGGTCGACAAACGTAATGAACTGATTGCTGGTAGCCTCGGTCATGATACCGGTGATGTACGTGAACGTTGTATTCCGGTTGGTAGTAAGCGAAGCATCCACGTTCAGGGCATTGTTTCCGCCCCGCAGCAACGTGTGACCTGTGGCATAGACTTTTCCGTAGAAGGACATATCCTTGTTGGTTTCTTCGTTGGTATTGTATACCAGCATGTTGTTGGTCTCAATATCGAAGTGATACATCAGGTCCTTCAGCTTGCGGTGATGCAGGTAGCCGTTCACTTTACCGGTATGGCCTTCGTCATCTGTAATTGTGATGTCGGGGAAATCGATGGCTCCCGATGACAGGTAAACCGGGTCACGCTGGATGTGGAACGTCGTATTCAGCACATCGACGGTTGCTTTGGCTTCGGCTACCGCCTGACCTTCCAGGTCGAGTGCCTTGAAAGGACCATACAACCGCACGTTTCCGTATACACGGCCCTGCAGGTTACTCATGATGCCCGAGATAAACGGTCGCAGGAAAGCCAGGTTGGTACCTCCGGCAGTGATGTGCAAGTCCAGTCCCTTGAGCTTGGGCGATACATAACCCGTGACGTGTGTAGTCGACAGGGTATCCTCCTTCATATCAGCCAGCAGGCGCACGCCTCCCAGCTCCTTGTCCCATTCTCCGTGTATCTTGGCCCGTCCGAACGAAGTCTTGTTCAGCTGAAAGTCATTTACATCCAGCTCGGCTTCCATAACCGGGTCCTTCATCAGCTGTTTCAGCGTTGCATCCCCCGTAATCAGTCCGTTGAACTGCACGGCATCAAACTGTACCATGTCCAGAATGTATCCCAGGTCGATATCCTTCAGGTTGGCCACGCACACATCCCCTTCGTCCTTTCCGATGGTACCGTTCACCTTGATGAAACGTCCGTTGCTCTCGAACAGAAAGCGGTCGATATACACTTTGCCCGAGTCTACGGATACCGAAGACGGATGGATATTCCATACCGTATCGTTCAGTACAATCTGGCTGGGCTGAAGTTCCACATCCGTGCGCAGCTTGCTTTCCTTGTCGTCCGACTTGGTGAAATGCGTAATGGCAAATACCCGTCCGCTATAGGTTACGCTGGTATTGTTTCCCCAGTTTACGAGGGTACGCAGTTCGTCGTTTGCAGCTGTAGCCCGTGCCGATACAGCCAGCATGGCCCCACTCTTAAGCAGGATGTTGCTGTTCACACCCACTTTCAGACGGTCGGACGGATTCTCGATGGTCAGGTTTGCCGACTCGAAGCGCTGTCCGTTGTAATAAACTTCGGGGAAATGTCCCTCCACGCGTACACGGCGGATGCTGTCGTTGATGTAGCCCTCCAGACTGGCCGGCATGGTGATTTGCAGCGGTACACCCAGCAGCTTTTCTACAGCCTTGGTATCGCTGATATTAATGTCGAAATGGAAATCGTTTTCCGGTTCCGGCAGATTCTTGTTCAGGTTGAGCAGGGCAGGAATGTAGCGCTGTGCTGTTTTCATGAAGCTGACCGGTAGCGTGTGGTAAGCATAACGTCCCACCACATTACCCTGGATGAACGGCGCTTCGATGCGCAAGGTGTTTTGTCCCTTATCGCCTTTGCGGGCTATGATGCGCAGACTGTCCAACTGGTAGCAGTTTTCTTTTTCGGGGGCATTCAGCGTCAGGTTCTTCAGCGCGATTAGTCCGTTCATATCGTCCACCGACCGTCCGGAGAAGTCTGCCATAAAGTCCAGTGAGAGGTCGCTTCCCACGTATTTCTTCGTCAGATTCAGGGCATGCGGACGGAAATTGCGTACAGTCATGCGCACGTTGTACGACGGAACAGGCTGCGTGGTATTGAATTCGCCGCTCAGCTTCACTTTTCCGTTCTCGTCGTCCAGAGACAGCTGACCGTTGAAACCTCCGTTCTTATACAGTCCGTCCATCTCGATGTTGTGATAGGTATAGTTGCTGTATTCCAAAGACGAAATCAGTCCCTTGATATGCGATTCAGGATATTGGCTTTTGCCGTAGCGGAAACCATTCAGTGAAATCTGGAACGAAGCATCGCCCAGTTTGCTTTTCTCGCCCAGGATGTTGCTTAGCTTGAGCTGGTTACTTTGCAGCTGTCCGGAGAAACTGTGCAACTGACTCACCGTATCGGTGTGCATGGTGACATTGGCACTGAGCAGACCGGCCCCACTGCGCAATGCTCCGTGTGCGGTAAGCTTGTGCGGCAGACCGGACAATGTACCTGCAAACTGTACGAAGCCGACACGACGGGCCACTTCGGGCACCTCGCCTTCCTTGCCCAAATTCTTGAAAAGCCAGCCGAAGCCTTCCTTGCTGACCCGTATTTCTTCGATATTGGTATATAAGAAACGCTCTGCCGGAGCATCCCAGTGGTTGAGGATACCGTTCCAGCGGAAAGCAATTTCCTGATTCTCTGTATGCAGCTGGCACGCATTGTAGCTCAGACTCTTGCCCTGTCCGTTCAGGTCGATGTCGAGAAATAGCGGGTCTCCGAAGTGAGCGAAAGCCGGAACCAGCGGTGCCAGGTCCTGCAGTCTGACTTCGGCATGCAGGAAACCTTTATACGTAACATCCTTGCCCAGACGAGGCAAAGAGGGGAGTGAGTCGTAAGTAGCCGTCAGCGTGTCGAGCTGGAGTGTAGTGCCCGGCAACGCAACCTGCAAGGTATTCAGATGCAGTCCCCGCTGGTTGGCAGTCATCTTCAGTGAGAGTTTCTTTAGGCGCAGACCCGATTGTTCCGTGAAACTCATACGCTTGATGGTAGCGTTTACGGTATCCTTGCGCAGTGCCTTGAGCGACAGCGTAGCCGAGATATTGCTTACACGGATGTGGCTGGGATTGAAACGGTCGGGAGTTGTATCAGCCGAGAGCACATCGTAAGCCACCTGTCCGCGGCGAATCAGTACCGAATTGATACGCAGGTCGAGCGGCATCTTTTCTTTCTTTACCGTATCCTTGGGAGCCAGTGCATCGAGGATAAACTGGAAGTTTGTCCGGCTGTCGGGTGTCGGGCGAGAAAGCTGTGCCTTCAGTCCGAAGAGCTGTACGGAGTTGATAGAGATACGTCCGTGTAACAAAGGAGTGATTTCGTATTTCACCGAGAAGCGCGAGATGGAAAGCAGCTGGCGTCCCTGCTGGTCTTTAACCTCCACATCGTCAATGATGATGCGGTTCAGGAATCCCATGTCCACCCGTGCTATCTGTACGTCGGTATGAAAAAGCTTGGTCAGCTCGGCAGCAGCCACGGCAGAAATCTGCCGCTGGATATAGGGAATATTCAGCAGCAAAATACCGCAGGCTTGAATGCTCACCAGCACAATAAGCAGGGTACGTATAAATCTCTTTACTGTTAAAAAGGATATCATGGGCATAAATAATCGAGCAAATATACAAATATCTGCCGAGCTGGCATAATCTTACGTCACTATTTCATATCTTTTTAGAGACCTGTTGCAACTGCATTCTATATGCATAAATATGTATTCAAACGCTTTCGGAAGAACTTTCTTTCTTATGAAATTAAAATTTATTCAAAAAATACGCGTTGTTTTGCATAAAACATTTTCAGAAGCCGATAAAAATTCCGAAATTTGCGCCGTTTTCAGATTTAACCCTTTCCGCAGTATGCGGAAGTTTACATTTTTAACTAAAAGTACAAAAGATTCTTTGCGATGAAATTGAAAAAATTTCCTTCCCCCCTTGTTTCCCTGATACCCATAGCAGCCTTGATAGTCCTGCTGTTCTTTACCATCAGTACTTTTGGGAGCGACGCCCTCACCGGTGCCAGTCAGGTTTCGCTGCTGGTGGCTACGGCCCTCTGTGTATTTATCGGCATGTGGCGATACGGCATTCCCTGGAAGGATTTCGAAAAAGCGATCACGAACAACATTGCAGGTGTGTCCAGCGCCTTGATTATCCTGCTCATCATCGGTGCCCTCTCGGCCGTTTGGATGGTGAGCGGTGTGGTGCCCACCCTGATATATTATGGTGTACAGATTATCCATCCGCGCTTCTTCCTGCTCTGTACCTGCATCATCTGCGCAGTGGTATCGGTCATGACCGGAAGCTCGTGGACCACGATTGCCACCATCGGTATTGCCCTTATGGGAATCGGTAAGGCACAAGGATTCGAAGAAGGCTGGATAGCCGGTGCCATCATTTCGGGAGCCTATTTCGGAGACAAAATTTCACCGTTATCGGATACCACAGTCCTTGCCTCATCCG
>CAJKDC010000098.1 GCA_905198575.1 uncultured Bacteroides sp.
CTGCGCGACCATACTGAAGCCTACGAACTGGGTGAAAACGAAAGCCATCTGTGTCTGCGTGTTGAAGGCGACTACGACGAGGTACGTAAATTCCACAAAGAAATGGGTTGCGTTTGCTTTGAGAACGAAGCAATGGGACTTTATTTCATCAACGACCCGGATGATTACTGGATTGAAGTACTGCCCGTAAAATAAAACAACAGACTACCCCTATCGGGTATAGGCACTGTACAGAACAAAACAGGCAAAAGCTTTTTCGAGAGATTCAGTAAATAGTATAAAATTAACCAACTAATTCAGGACATTCAGTTAGGTAACAAAATACTGAATGTCCCGAATTTACACTACCTACATTAAATTCAAAGATTTTTTAAAAAGTCATCAAAACTATCACATATAAATTCCGGTTTATAATGTCCAGCCATAGTACTATATACCTTATGATTCAATAAGAATACGGGATCTGCATTCTGTGTCGCAAAAATTATACACTCATCTGGTAGTTGATACTCCTGACGTAGAACTTCTAATTCTTCAGCGGGACAGAATTTTATATTCACGCCATCAAGTATCATTTCTACATCCAAGGGATTTGCCGTAGCATAGAATTCTTGTAATTCCAAAGGCAGATTTTGGAGATCTTCATAATGTCCAAATTCATTGCGAGAATCGAATTGCTTTGCTTTTTTGATGAAAAAATTATAATCCATATGACAATGATTTAAATGTTTTCTCAATACTATATACCTGTATCCTGTCAGCTAGCACTTTGTTGTGATAAATATTGTACATACTATAACTTAACATTATAGCAGAGATACCAACCCCAACAGCAACTGCAGCAGGTCCTCCATATACGGATTGAACGATAACTGTTACAGCCAATGAAGCAACTGAAATAACCATTTGTTTTCCTACAGATGATAGGCTTTCATTTACAGACATACCTTGTTTCCTTAATTTAATGTAGCTATAAATAGAAGTGGCTATAATGACAATTGATCCAACAGCACCCATATTACAAGCCTTGGCAATGTTTTCAGTTACATCAACACCTAATTTAGTTAATACGCCTGTAAGTGCAGAAGTTGCAATACCGCCTATTAAACGAGAAATACCATAACTAACAATGGATAATGCAGCTCCTTCTAACCCGGCTATTCCACCATCTTTTAATGCATCCTTAATGCTCTCAGGACTAATACCATTCTGAACAAGGGAAACTATAAAACCAATTGATGCACCTGTTGCGAATCCTATTAATGCTGCTAGTCCCATACCACGAAGTTCATTCTTGATAACTCTCTTACGGTTGGTGTTTCTTAGCATTTCTTCTTTATCTATTTTAGGTGCATCACTTTCATTTTTCCAATCTCCATCATGACCTTTATCAAGATGTTCTTCCCTTGAACGATAAAATTTAATATTGTCAGGATCTGCCTGATCTTTGGGGTGGTCAGCTACATTTTTTTGATGATGACCTTCTGCACCGCGAACAGTTCCTCTAGATAAAATATCTTGTTGTTCTGATTCATTCCAATTATTAGAGCCTCTTCCTCCCATTTCGATATCGGCTTTTTCATATTCCCAAGCCAATGAAACACCTTCCCGCCGAGACCCTGTATAATTGGGGTCAGTTGCCAACTTATCATTAACCTTATCCTGAAGCCTCGTCTTCTTCGCTCCTAATGTATCAATATAATTCTGGCATTGTCTATTATAACCTATGGTTGTTGTACGAGTATTATAGACAATTGTAGAATGAGCTGGAGTTACAGATATAGAGGAAAGCGTCAACGTAGATGTACTTCTCCCCAAAAAACTAGAATAAGAGGTTTGCCTTACATCCATGTGTCTTAAACTTTAGGAACGTCAAACGAAAATTGAGTGAATCTGAACTTTCCTTCATCACTTAATTTGTTAAATATATAGGTATAAACGTGGTTATAATAAACCAAGGTCTCATTGAAAAGACGTTTTGCATCATATGCAAACAAGTGCTTAGCTACGAGTTCATAAAGATTACGCTCATTTCCAGTGTATTTGTCTGAGTCATTTTTGAAAAGTTCAAAGGCTTTTCTGAAAGAATTAGCCGCCTTTTTATTGTATTCAATCTCTGAGGCATTTGTAATTGCTGCCATACTTTTTGATACTAAATTTGAAAATTCTCTAGTCAGTGAATCATATTGAACCTTCTGAGTATCAGTAAATGCATCTTTATCAAAATGCTCTTCAATAGAGGCCATTTGAGATATTAATTTATCAAAAACCACTTGACTCTTGCAGACCAAAAATTCACCCTTAAGTGAAACCAACTCTCTTAAATAAGAATTATTGGCTTCAATAATTTCTGACCTTGTCATATCGAAATCTTCCTCAATTTTTTTATTAATTGCATATGAGGTTTCAATGAGAGTCTGACGTTTTCCTTCTATAAATTTTAGACTATCTCGTGACATCTCAGCTCTTTCGCTAAAGATGGACAAAGCTAATTCTGCCTCTTTAAGAAAGAACCTACGTGTTTCCATTTCTATAGGATATGATGCTACTGTACAACAGAAACAGAAGTATTCGTCAAAAATATTCTGATTATCAGGAAATTTACAGAATATATTCTTCCCAACAGTATGGGCATCCCAAAAATTCTTTTCAGCTTTCAATTCTTTGAATAAAATAGTATCTTCCATCTTACTTTTCTATTTGATTTAGTAATTTTGAAATGAAATCCAGCTTATTATTTTCATTTTTTATTTGATTCATAATCTGAGTGTCATCAACCTTAGTCTTTTCACCAAGATCATCAAGATACTTTACATAACTATCTCGTAGATTGTTAACAGCTTTTATAAAGGCACTCTTTGTATCATCCCAATATTTTTCAATAGCATTCTTAAATTGACCTAGACCATTTTTCTTGTCATATTCTTTAATAATATTCTTGGCAAGACGTTCTTCCCAAGAAGAACCAAAAATCCAAGATATGACAATGGCTATTAGTGCGGCTATTCCAATAGCAACAACAACCGGGCCTCCTATTAATGAGATAGCAGAAATACCAGCTGCCGTACCACCTACACTAATACCCATTGCAGCTAATAGACTCACACCTTTTGCGACAAGAATGTATGCACCAAGATTACCTAAACCTGCAGCCCACATTGCTAAAGCTCCATATGCAGCGACACCTGCTAAACCTCCAGCAAAAGTTCCTTTCACATCAAAACCACTATCGACATTAAGATCTTTTATTGGCCCATCAGAGATATTGTTCTCAAAATTGTCAAGAAGGGAATTTACACAATTTGAAAATTCTTCAGAGTATCCTTTTATGGAATTTAAATATTCCTCATTAAGTAGATTGGATATTTTAGAACAAATAGCTTTTTTGTCCTCCGATTTATTTTTCCAACCATTTTTCTTTATGATAGCCACAATGCTTTCCTTGGTCATAATTCTATTATAGGCATGGGTAAAAGCGATGATACCCCCTCTCCTATATTCCGTATTGATAAGATTTACTATATGTGCCTTCTGGCTTTCAAGTTCCGAAAGTTTGTTAGGGGCTTCGTCTGAGGTTTTCCTATATGCTTCACGTTGTTCTGCACGGTTATTGAGTATTTTTTCGAACTGGCTTTTACTCGCTTTAATTTCTTTTTCTGTTTTCCCAAGAAAGTCAGCAGTAATCTTCTTCAGATTTGATAAAATGAGATTTGGTAACACAGTTAAAAGATTTTTGAAATCATTTTCAAAATCTTTCCTTAGACTTTCCTGGTCTGTATCAAAAGTGAAGAATCGTTTTCTAAAATCTGCTGGTGTTGCATTTTGCCCAAGATTTTTCCAATATCCATCTGACAAGGTACTTTCAAATCTTTCAGCTGCTTTTGTCAATATTAATTTTAGCTGTTCATGTGAACCATTTTGAATAGTATGGGCCTGAGAAGCTATTATATAAAGATTGGATAGAGGCTTTAATTTATCACTATTCAGTGTAATAGGTGCTAAATTAACCATTTCTTGCTGAAGCCAATTAATATCTTCACCTCTCATAAAACCATTAGCAATAGAAAGATATAATAGCACATCTATCTCTTTGACACTTGCAAGCATGGAATCGTCTTCCTCTCTATCACTAGTTCCATATCCAGGTAGATCTATAAAATCACAGTTTTTCAAGATAGGAGAATTAATAAAAACAACTGCAGAACTCGCGGATGTCTGGTTGAAGTTTTTTCCTTGTCTTGCACCATATTCTCTAAGAAGTGAGTAATCGCCTTGGGCAATACACAAAGGAGTCGTATATCCTTCCTCATATAGTCTGGTGTCATCCCATAACGCCCCTTTAGAATCTGACTTGAATATCATAACATTTTCCTTGCAGAAATCTGGTCGATCATCAACATGTTTAACATACATGATGATTGAGGTAGTTGGAGTCCATTCCTGTGGGAGTACATTCGAATCAATTAGAGCATTTATCAGGGTACTTTTACCAACATCTGATCTGCCTACCAATGCTACTCGGGGTTTTCTGGCCATACGATTGACCAATATGGAGAGTTCATTGATTTTTTTAATAAAATAATTATCGCTCCTAAATAGCCCCTCATGCTGCTTTATATAGGTATTGAAATTATCTCTAAATGATTTCACTGAATTCCAATTATCATCTATTTTGAATTCAACTTTGGCTTTAGTTACGTTAACTAAATTATCAAGTGATACTCCTGTGACTTGAGACAACTTTATTAATAATGCCATCTCAACTTGATTTTTCTTTACAGATTCCGCTTCGAGGCGTTTGTATTCATCTAGAGATATACCCAACTTCTGGGCTAAGTCTTTTTCACTTAAACCTAGAGCGTTGATTCTGATTTCTTTTAAATTATTATTCATTTCAATTTGTTTTTTAGTATCTGTTTTGAGAAAATAGTCTGTTAATTGTCACTGTAAAAGTATACTATTACTAACTTATGAGGCTAACAATTCATATCTAAAAGCAAATATACATATAATTAACACCATACCAAAAATCCAAGAACAAAATCAAAGGCAAACTATCTTATAGCAACCCAAATTACACTGCCATATGTTTTTAAGTAAAAGTCACTTTCAGATGTATCTCAAATAAGACCAATGTTTATCACAACAATCATGAAAGTACGGCTCAGCTACGACGCACATTCATCATTGCAATGATACGCGGAAAAGGTACGCACAGAATGTGCATCCTATACCCATCAAGAACGACTGTTTCAATCCGCCGACTTACAAAATGCAGAAAGTAAATATCCACCAAAAGGAAGCAGACAACACACCGTATAAGCCAGACGAAAATCATCGGCAGTTCCCCCCATCCAAAGGAAAAGACGACTGTATTCCAGCGAAGAAAAAAACGTTACAATAAAGAATAAGGTAACATAGTAGCTTCCATAACGGGTAAAAAGCCAAGACATTCCCTTTACCACATCACGGTCGGTATTGATGGTATCGGCAGCAAATCCGTAAAACAAAGCGCACACACCGATACCGATAGAAAGCATATACCACAACCCTGCTTCGAACGGCGACCCGCTCAGCTCTCCGCTTACGTTACGCAGAATAGCCCAAGGTCCCCACGTAATAACCAGCAACAGCAGTATGAGGCACAAAGCGATTACAAGCGCCAGCGAAAGCGCATGCTTTTCTTTTTTGGTAAATGTGCTCCTCCGGCTGAAAAAGTGCAACAGCGAACTGCCCAAACCAGAATAAGCAACCAGTCCGCAACCCAAGTAAAGTATTATTACAACCCGCAGCACAGGGGCCAGCAAGTAATTGTCTACCGTATGGCGGAGTCCCCAGCGCACCCCTTCCGGACTGAGCAAACTGCGTACTCCCTCCCACTCGTAGATACTTCCCACCCACGACAGCAGCATTACTGCTACTGTCAGAAAGAAAAAAACAGTGGCGATATGTGGGACTTTAATCTTCATCGGGTTCCAGATTATCGATATCGAGTATCCGCAGCTCGAAAGCACGCGTCACCAGACGACAGGCATTTACACCGGTACGTTTTTCCGGACGGAACAAGCGTAACACCAGTTCATTCTGCCGCTTTTCGATAGACTTTACTCCAAAAGGCATGCCTTTCAGATTGGTAATCATTTCCTTGGTATATCCCAAGGCTAGGTGGCGAAGAAGACGCTCATCGTATTCGTCGATATCGTAGTCGATAATGGCTTCCTGACGGCGGGATTCCAACTCGACAGAAGCCTTGAAGCGTGACACGATTTTCTGTAATATGGGATAATTGAACACCAGCTGCTTGCCATCCATTACAGCCTGCACGTCGGTAGCAGTCAGCAGTTCGCCGGTTTTCAGAATAATACCGTCGGCACCTGCTTCCAGAGCGTCCACCCAAAGTTTTTCATTCAACACTTCGCCCGTAAAAATAAGAATCTTGAGTGCAGGATAATCTTTCCGCAACGTACGGCATATCTCCACACCGATGGTTGTAGAGCCTCCCAGTCCCAAATCGAGCAAGACCAAATCAGGCACCTGCACTTTCAGTAATTCCCAGAAATCGGCTTCCGTCATGGCGGTACCAATCACCTCGGCATTGGGTATCTCATGACGGAATATCTCTTCGGTGCCTTTCAGCTCCAACTTAACGTCTTCTACTATAATAACTTTAAATCTCTTGTTATCCATATCAATTGTTTTCTTGGGGTTAAAGATAGACATTTATTTCCGTAAAGGAATGGTAAACCAGACAGAAAAACCGCCATCGGGCACTGCTTCGGCGTTGATACGGCATCCGCGCCGGCCGGCATAGGCATCGTGCTCACGGATAATCTGGCGGCAAATCAGGTATTCCGTACCCTGCAACTGTCCGTCGGGGGCTTCCTGCATCCGGTCTTTATCGGGATAAAACAGGGCATTCAGACTGGAGGCACTCATGTTGCGGCGCGTATCCGTAAACGTAATGCGTACAAACTCTCCTTCAGGACGCATCTGTAAACGCAGCACGCCTGATGCGGGATAGGCAACAGCTTCCGACAGCAGGTTTTCCAGAAGAATATGCAGCAACAGGGTATCACCTGTCATTTGCAGGTCGGCAACATCTTCTTCCAGTTGCAGCGTATACGACTTTTTCTTCAGCAGACGGCTCAAAAAGGTGCGGGCGTATGCAGCCAAGTCTGTAGACCGGACAGCCGTGCGCCGGAAAGTAATTTCGTCCAATTGCCGTGCCGCACACGAGCTTAACAAAGAAAAAACATCTTTATAATAGGAAACCAGTTCGGACATGGTACGTATCTGCTCCCGCTCTTCTGCAGGCGTATACTCATGCCGGTTCAGTTTATCAATAATCTGTTTTATCTTATTGGGATAATAAACCGTTTCGTGCTTGATGGTAGAAAGGCAGTTGTCAAGTACCATATTCTGTACATGCAATTGGTTTTCCTCACGCTGCGAACGGCTGGCCTCATCCTTGGCCAACTCTATATCACGCAAACGGTCTTCCATGCGCACTGCGGAATTGTAAAGTATAGCCGATAAATAACCACCTACCAATTCGATAAGGAGAGAGGTCTCGGTCCGGTCTTTTTCCTGACCACACAGCAAGGCCAATACCCCCATACAGCGATTGTCTCCCTCCGACTCTACCCAGAGAGGCATACATTTCCAACCTCCGGCATAAAGCCACTCACGCGTATTCTTTTCAAAACAGAACCGCATGCAGTCGCAAGCTTTTTCACGGGTTTCTGCAGGGGCATGAAATACGTAAGTAAGACCGGATGCATCTTTATCGTACAGTGCCAGCCCGACTCCCTTGAGAGGCAACAGTTCCTTCATCTCGGTAAACAGGCACTCTATCAGAGGCTGAAGCTGCAACTGTCCGTCGGCAGAGAACATGCCGGTGGCAAAGACTTTCTGATTTACCGCCAGTACTTGCTCCATGTTGTAACGGTAACGCAACCGGTTACGCAAATAAAATAAGTAATAACTTATCAGAAACAGGAAAAGCAACAATACGCACAGCATGATGGCAATGCTCTTGTTGTTGGACGAATGCTGCATCTGCAAGCAATATTCACTCAGCGAAGTGTCCTCCGTAAGCTGCTTGTAAAGAGTCACGTAGGCCGTATTGTTGTAGTTATAGGCATCCAGGTCTTTCAAGGCAAGGTAGGCTACTGCGGCCTCATTGCGCACATCCAGCAAAATGTAATAATCGGTGTAGAACCCCTGTGCAAGCCATTTCAGTTCGGCAGCCTCACCTTTACCGTTCAGTTTGAGCAAAGGATAACGCCAGGTGGAATAGATGCAGTAATAATCGTTCATACACGAAAAGGCGCTGTCTGCATAGAACAAGGCATCCCGATAAAAACCGTTTACATTGCAATTGTATACGGCATTGGCATAATCATTGGCCTTGCTCAGGATACTGTCGGAAACGGAGAAATCTTCTTCTACCATGCGGAGCTGAGTGACCAGTGAATCGGCGGGACGCGAAGCATGTTTGGAGGCATTGTTGCAACTGGAGAAAAGCATCATGCATACGGAAAAGAAAAGCATCAGCCTTCCTGCGGTACCTTTGGGCAGACGGAAATAGAAACGGCTTCCCTTACCCGGTGTGCTCTCTATACCGAAACGGCAAACCTCGAACAAACGATTGGTCTTACGGTATTTATCGATAATGCCTTTACAGTTCATCAGACCGAAACCGGAAC
>CAJKDC010000099.1 GCA_905198575.1 uncultured Bacteroides sp.
TTATTTACTGCCAGAGCCGTTTAGGCTGGGCTAATTTTTAACGAACTATTGAATTTACCGAAGTATTGTTTAAAAAAAAAAGACAATTCTTATTTATTATGAATGATAACTTTTTTACGGGTAAAAGCAAAATCGTCTTGTTGTTCCGGTTCAACGACATCATAACGAATAGGAGCTGTTCTTTCAAGCAAAGACAAGATTTCCACTAGTGTTTCTGTTGTAAATGTGGCCGAATAGGTATACTTATATAGTTCCGGATCCCCCAATTCTATATCTACATTAAAATGCCGGGAAAGTTTTTGAGCAATTTCATCCAATGGAGTACGCCGGAAAATCATTTTTCCATCTTTCCATCCGGTTTCTACCAATAGATTTACTTTTCGCACTTCCATATCCTTAGCTTCACGAGAGTAAACGACTTGCTCTCCAGGAATAATATCTTTACTTTTTGAGCTATGGTATTGTGTTATCCGTATATTTCCTTCTGCCAAAGTTGCTTTTATAATTGGTTCTTCAACGTAAGCATGCACATTAAATTCCGTACCATAAGCACTTACAGTAAGTCCATCAGAAGTTTGCACATCAAAACGATTATTCACATCAGAAACGACCTTAAAATATGCTTCTCCTTCCAGGGAAACTTTTCTTCCCTCACTTGTAAAGTGCTCCGGATAGATAAGCTTCGAACCTGAGTTCAGCCATACTTCCGAACTATCCGGCAAAACGACTTTAGTACAGACACCATAAGCTGTGGTTACCTCCAATTGTCTAACAGGTAATGATTTTAACTGAGAAAATTGATAATAGTAATATGCTGACAACACGATCAAAGGCAACAGTAAAACAGCTGCTGCATTTTTAATATATGAAAAAAATCTGAGACGATTATTACTCTGATACATACGTTGATACAACTTATCCCAATTTCTATCTACATCTATCCTCTTTTGTTGAAGAAGCCGATCTGCAAAATCCAATACAGACCGTACCTCTTCTTCTTTTTCAAACTTCACATTATCCGAAAATTCTTTTTCACCTCTTTTTACCATGAATTATCATCCTTTTATTATATGACGTTTAACTTAATCGATACCCTATTAAATCCGAAAGAAAAGAGCCAGCAGTGGCAAATAATCCTTCAGCTCAATCCGTAAAAATTTTAAAGCCTTAGTCATATAGGCTTCTATAGTTTTTACAGAAAGTTGCTTTGCCTCTGCTATTTCGGCATACGTTTTACCTTCAAAACGGTTCATCCGGAAAGTAGACGCTACCGGTTCCGGAAGTTTATCCAAGGCTTCATTTAACAGGCGTTCCAATTCTACGGTCGTATACAAGTCATAACAGAATGCCTCTTCGTTTTCCAGGCTATTCTCCATCCATCTTTTTTCCACATCTTTTTTACGAAGAAAATCCAGACAGGCATTACGCACACTTGTTACAAGAAAATTTCGGGCTGATGTTTCTATAAAAAGTTCTTTTCTATTTTTCCACACACGGAAAAAGACTTCCTGTACAATGTCCTCACAGGAATCCATTTCTTCAACATAGCGATGGGCAAACACACAGAGCGGAGCAAAATAATCATAGAATAATGCACGAAATGCTTTTTCATCATCTTGAAAGGATATCCTGTGGAAAAGTATATCCGCCGATTCAACTTGTATTTTATTTCTACTGACCATTTCTTATCTTACATTTTCAATGCTTTCCCGTTGAAGCATTTATTTTAAACATTCCCAATATCTTAATGCCATAGTGGATGTAAATTTACAAAGTTTTTCAAATTTTCACCGAGAAATCACAGAAATCTTCTAAAAAGGACTGATTCCGAAAGGATCGATTCAATTTGACTATATTTTATTACTTAATCATTTTAATGATAAACTTTTGGCATAAAAGCGATGAATTCTTATCATTAAAATGAAAAACATTCGTCATTTCTGAGCCTCACTTACAAGGTAAGGTCAAAATGATATTAACTCCGTACCTCAAAAGACTACATACAATGTTGAAAAAGCGTGAGCAATACCTAAAGAGAACAGGGGTTTCTTGGAGATTCAGTGCAATAAATGTACCTTTGCAGCAATCGTAAATATGTATGATATGAAAATGATTCGAAATATTCTGTCTACTTCATTACTGCTGACAGGTATCGCCCTGTTCTCATGTGGGAACAGTAACAAAAACAACGAACTGACTGAAACCGAGGAAGCTATGAAAGTTGAAGCACCTGCTTTTAATGCCGACAGCGCCTATCACTACATAGAACAGCAAGTAGCTTTTGGCCCGAGGGTTCCAAATACGGAAGCTCACCGGAAATGCGGTGACTATCTGGCTGCACAACTGGGAAAATTCGGTGCTAAAGTATACAATCAGGAGATGGAGGTAACGGCCTACGACGGTACGGTGCTCAAGGCTCGTAATATCATCGGTGCTTATCTGCCCGAAAGCAAGAAACGCGTGCTACTGTGCGCACATTGGGACTCACGCCCATATGCAGATAATGATAAGGATGAGAAAAATTATCATACGCCTATCGATGGTGCCAATGACGGGGGTAGCGGTGTAGGTGTACTGCTGGAAATAGCAAGACAATTGCAGCAAAAGGCTCCCCAGATAGGTATCGATATTATTTTCTTCGATGCGGAGGATTATGGTACACCGCACTTCTATAAAGGCGAATATAAAGCGGATACATGGTGTCTGGGTTCGCAGTACTGGGGACGAATGCAGCATGTACAGGGATATAATGCACGCTACGGTATACTGCTGGATATGGTGGGCGGAAAGAATGCAACCTTCTATTATGAGAGATACTCACAGCGGACTGCCAACAAACAAATGAAAAAGATATGGAAAGTGGCTCATGAATTGGGTTATGGCAGCTTCTTCCCAAAAGAAATAGGTTCGGAGGTAGTGGATGACCATATCTACGTTAACCAGCTTACTCAGATTCCATGCGTTGACATCATTCATTATAATCCGACCGGAGATACTGGATTCTGTGCTACATGGCACACTGTAAACGATAATATGCAAGATATAGATAAAGCAACCTTGAAGGCTGTGGGACAGACAGTCATGGGGGTAATTTACAACGAAAAATAAAGAGGAAAATGAAAACAATTAATGAACTTCAGGATGAAATAATTGAAGAATTCAGCGATTTTGACGACTGGATGGATAAATATCAGCTGCTGATTGACCTGGGTAATGAACAGGAAGAGCTGGATCCGAAATATAAAACGGACCAAAACTTGATTGAAGGTTGTCAAAGTCGGGTATGGCTTCAGGCTGACATGGTGGACGGAAAGATTATTTTCCAGGCAGAGAGTGACGCGCTGATTGTAAAAGGTATCGTTACACTGCTGATTAAAGTTATTTCGGGACATACTCCTGATGAGATTTTGAATGCTGACTTGTACTTTATCGAAAAAATTGGATTGAAAGAGCATTTGTCGCCTACCAGAAGCAATGGATTGCTGGCTATGGTAAAACAGATGCGTATGTATGCGCTGGCATTCAAGGCTAAATGTGGCGAATAATATTATAGATATATTTTTAAATCGGTCTTATCGGAAGTGTCCTTCCAATAAGACCGATTTTTTTAGGCCTTTATGCATTTGATAAGTACTTTTTCATCATTCCAGAGTGTGGTTGCAAAAATATAAAGCTCGCCTCCTTCTTTTAGTTTAAGGCGCTTGCGCAAATCTGCAACCGTCGACGGGAAATTACGGACTGTAAGGTTGGCTTTTTCTACACCTTCCAGAAAGTGCTTGATTTCTTTCTTCCCGAAACCGGATACTCCTACTACTTGGAAATGACGGCCCGGAAAGTCGGATAAGTATTGTGAAGATGTGAACAGATGGCTGTTGATATGTAGTTTATAAACAGGGAACCGTGAACTTATAATACGGTAGGCACCGGCTTTCAACAAGGTTACATCCGGCTCATACAAGTATTCTAACATAATATTAGCCAGCTTATTAGCAGAATCATGTTCTTCTTCTACAGTAAAAGCGAAATGATTTGAACAGTCCTTGTTAATAAGTTGTTCACAATGGATTTCAACAGGTTGGTTGTTTTGCTCGCTTTTCAATATCAACAGCAGTTCTTTGCATTCGTTCTGCACTGAAACCAAGTGTATCTGGGAAATGTATTTCAAGTCGTGTAGAGCAGAAGTTATATCCAGCATAGGAGACAGCTTTATCATTACGGTTTTTGCTTTGCTTATCAACAGCGGCTCCATTTCTATTACGTTAGGCTCGCAATCGGCCAAAGCTACTGTTTTGCCTCCGCGGCTGTCTCTGCGTGCAGGGTCTAGAAAAATACAGTCCACCGATTCCATATTTTCCAAAAACGAACAGGCGTCGTCTTTACATACGGTAATATAAGAAAGGCCTAATAAAGGAAAATTATGGTGTGCCAACTCACAGAGTTCTTCCTGACGTTCTACGTAAGTGACCTGCTTAAAATTTCGTGCCAGAAAAGAGCAGTCTACTCCCAGTCCGGCTGTAAGGTCTACTAATGTATCTCCCTTAATGAGTGAAGCTTTATAGCGGGCTGTCTGTTCGGAAGAACATTGCTCCATAGATAAATGCCGGGGATAGCGAATTTGTTCGACCGATGCCCAGGAGGGTATCTTTCGGGATGCAATCTGATAACCGGCAATTTGCTGTACGGCAGCGGACATATCTACGTCAGGATACTTGGCTGCCTGTAATGCCAGAGCACGCACGTCTTCATTGACGTGCGTACGGATAAACTCTTGTGTGGCTTGTGTAAAGTCTTTCATCGGAGGATTACAGATTTTTACTTTTAAAGAATTTCGAGAAGAACAATAATTGGTAATCAATTGAGTTATTCCAGTAAACTCCATTATGGGCTCCCGGACGGGTTATGAAATCGTGCTCTATACCTCGTTGTAACAGCTGTTTGTGGAAGGATTGGTTCACCTCAAGGAAGAAGTCGTCTTCTCCACAGTCTATTATCAAGGCTAAATCTCTGTTTTTAATTTTATCCAACTGGTTGATAACGGTATGAGTTTCCCATACTTCAGGATTGTCTTTTTTACTGCCTAAACGGGCGGCCATATCCCAATTGTTAGGGAAAGGACGTATGTCAACACCGCCACTGGTGCTTCCGGCCGCACCAAAAACAGCGGTGTGACGAATGGCATTCCACATAGCGCCATGGCCTCCCATACTAAGTCCGGTAATAGCTCTAGCCTCACGGACTGCATGGGTCGGATAATGACTGTCGACATAGGCTATCAGTTCATGGGAAATAAATGTTTCATACCGGTAAGTCGAATCAACCGGACTGTCCCAATACCAGCTGTTATTCCCATCTGGACAAACAATCAGAATTCCATACCGATCGGCTAGCTGTGGCAACTCTGGCTTAATGCCAAGCCATGTACGGGCATTGCCTCCATGCCCGTGAAGCAGGTATAATACCGGATAGGTTGCTCTTTCACACGTTGGCACGATAACAATGGCTTCTACATTTTTCTTCATTAATTTACTGGGAACTGCTAATGTATCAATACGGGCACCCCAAACAGAAACTGCAGCACTGATAAATAAGATAAGGGTAAAGAAGCGATTTCTCATAAGTCTATAAAACTTTATATTATTCATACTAATATTATTACCTCATTTTGACTGCAAAAATACGGTTTTGTTTCCAGATGAGGACAGTAATGTATTTTTTTCTGTAAAAAGCTAGAAAACAAACCGGATAAAACGTTTTATGCACAACTTAACAAACTAATCACTATGAACAAGATTTATACTATCTTTTTAGCAATTTCATGCTGTCTGATGGAAACGGCATGCAGTCCTTATGAAACGGATGACCCTTCTGAAAAGAAAGGTACCGAACTTACTGTACAAACCAGGACCGGTGAAAATCTGAAAATGGAATATCCTATACAGGTTTATGCTTTCGACAAAGAGGGGCAGTGTGTACATATCCAGGAAATTGTTTCGGAAGAAGAAGTACTGAAAATGACTCTTCCTGAAGGACTTTACAGAATTGTAGCTATCGCTGGTAACAAGACGGGAGAATATAAACTTACAGACACTTCTTCATGGGATAAATCCATCGCTTTAGACGCTCCTTATTATGCATCGAATGCTTTAATGATGGGTAGCAGTAACATCGAATTGACGAATACTGATGCTGAGGTTAGCATAACCATGTCGTACGCAGTTTCGGCACTGCAACTTAATCTGGCTGACATACCCGACAGTGCAACGGCTGTAAAGATTCATGTCAGTCCGGTCAGTTCAAGCATCAACTTTAAAAAAGAGCTTGCCAATGATGAACAGACGACTACGATACCATGTAGTTTACAAGAAAATATCTGGAAAACAGAAACGGTCTATGTGCTGCCGGCAGAAAGTAAACAAACTGTTTTCAGTATAGATATTACTTATCCGCATACGACATGCAGCTATGGATATACTTATAATAAACCTCTGGAAGTCAATCAGCCTTATGTATTGAACGGAAGCTTTAAAGGGGGCTTTGAAATCGATGGTGACTTTACGATAGACGGGTGGAAGCCTGTATGTAACATCAATTTTACTTTTGGTAATTCGGATAGCAGTACTTCTGAACCGGATGAACCGGAAAATCCAGGGGAACCGGAGGATGGCACAATTCTTATTGATGAAATGCCTGCTGTTAACAGTATTTGGAATGGATGTTTCGTATGGCAAGTCAATAATGAACTGGCGGATGAAGCGGATCTGGTGTTAATGGGACCGGACCAATTTCAAATTAAGTCATCGGAAACCGCTGAAACATTGGCTGACTATAAATTCAATAACTGGACTGCATGGCGTACATTTACCAGAGCGGAAGCGGAGCAGTTAAGAAAAGAGTATGACTTGGTGAATCTGCCTGAATTAAATGATATCTTAGATGCAGGAGGACTTGACGGATTCTTCTATAATGAAGAGGACAGATATTTATGTGAAAACGGTGCTTATTCTTTTAACTTTAAAACTAGCGGTACAATCAGTGCCGTAGGTATAACCAGAAAATATTATCTCCGACCGCTAATAACAATACACGTAAAAGTCAAATAAACTTATAAAAAGAACCGGCATCAAATGAGATGCTGGTTCTTCAATTCTTCGGCTACATTTTCTAATTCGTCGTACCAGGCCTGTCCGAACTTGCGGATTAAAGGTTCTTTCAGAAACTTATATACAGGCAGATTTTCTTTTTTACCTAAAAGTACGGCAGCTTTACACACATCCCAACGATGATAGTTCACTGCTTTAAAAGGACCATAATCGCCAATACGAATAGGATAGAGATGGCAGGATATGGGTTTATAGAAATTACAACGTCCTTCACGGTAAGCTTTTTCGATAGCGCAATAGCAGTATCCTTTTTCATCATAACAGGTAAACACACAGTCCTTACCGTTTACAATGGAGGTTACCAAATCGCCATCCTGGTCGGTATATACGACTCCTTGCTTCTTAATGATTTCCTGTGCGGCAGGCGAAAGGTCATCCCAAACTACAGGAAGTACTTCCTCCAGTTTTTCTACTTCGTCCAGTTCTACCGGTGCTCCGGCATCACCTTCAATACAGCATTCTCCTTTACAGGCATCCAGATTACAGAGAAATTTCTCGCGAAATACATCCAGACTTACTACCACATCGTCTATTTGAACCATATTTTTCTTTCTTTGTTATTTGGCTACAAAGGTAAGAAAAAACAAGGAATATTCTGCATGTCTGATACTATACCATAAAAAAAGCACAGACCGCATGCGAACAATCTGCATGAAGCCTGTGCCTTTATCTTTATGCCTAACTTATTGCCCGAAAATTATTTAATCAGGTCTTTTCCTGTCATATCAGCTGGCTGAGCCATACCCAAGATGTGAAGGATAGAAGGAGCAACGTCTGCCAATACACCGTTTTCAACCTTAGCGTCCTTGTTTTCTGTTACGTAAACAAATGGAACTGGGTTCAGTGAGTGAGCTGTGTTAGGAGTTCCGTCTTCGTTCAATGCGTGGTCTGCATTTCCGTGGTCAGCAATGATGATTACTTCGTAGTCGTTTGCTTTAGCGGCTTCTACTGTATCTTTCACGCAGTTATCGATAGCAACTACTGCTTTTTCGATAGCTTCGTAGATACCAGTGTGACCAACCATATCACCGTTAGCGTAGTTTACAACGATGAAATCGTATTTCTGAGTGTTGATAGCTTCTACCAGTTTGTCCTTAACTTCGTAAGCGCTCATTTCAGGCTTCAAGTCGTAAGTAGCAACTTTTGGAGAAGGAACGAGGATACGGTCTTCGTTGTCGTATGGAGTTTCACGTCCACCGTTGAAGAAAAATGTAACGTGTGCATACTTTTCTGTTTCAGCAATGTGAAGCTGAGTCTTTCCGTTTGCTGCAAGGTATTCGCCAAGAGTGTTCTGTACGTTTTCTTTCGGGAACAAGATATGAACACCTGTGAAGGAAGCATCGTACGGAGTCATACAGTAGAACTGAAGTCCTGGGATAGTCTTCATACCTGCTTCAGGCATATCCTGCTGAGTAAGAACGATAGTAAGCTCTTT
>CAJKDC010000100.1 GCA_905198575.1 uncultured Bacteroides sp.
TTTATTTACTGCCAGAGCCGTTTAGGCTGGGCTAATTTTTAACGAACTATTGAATTATTACATCAGAGGAAAATAAACCTCCATTCTCTCAAATCTTATTTTAAGACTCACTATTCCATTGGACACACCTCCTTTCTACAATAATATTCATTTACATATTCTTGCTATTTTTTTACAATACATTTTATCTTCCAATATTTTCTTCACCTCCAGTCTCATTTCCCTTATTGCAGAGGAGTTCACCTTAGGCTCGGCACGAAGCACATACTCTGCCTCCCTGACAAGCTTTACCCTGTCAAAATACTCAGGCTCCGCATAAAGCTTTACCAGCAGATAGTGGGGATATACACGCTCCGGTAATCTGCGGGTTGAACGTAGCAGATACATCTCCGCTTTCCCATATTCTCCGCTTTCATGTGCATTGCGTCCTAAAATATTCAATATCATCGGATCTCCGCTCACCGTCATGGCTTTCAGCAGAACCTCTTCTGCCTTGCCGTAACTTCCGGCTTTGTATAATGCCCTTCCGTACTCAAAGCAGAAATCTTTATGCCAGGACATTTTGTCATAAAGCTTTTCATATTCATCGGCAGCCGCCTTAAATGCTCCGGAATTATAAAGGACCCTTACCAGCATCCACTCGCGAACAGCCAATGTGCGTGCGGAGTACATACCATGCATATTTACCGAAGCTGTTAATCCGGCCACAACAAGCGGCAGCAGGACTGCTACAGCATACCTTTTACGCTTTATCATAACCAAGCCCTCGCCACAAAGCGCCATTACCGCCAATAGCCATACAGAAACAATAGCCGGGATATGCAGCGGATAGGAAAAGCACGCAAATACCATAAGCAATACAAGACATCCGCCCATTCCCGCAAGATGTTTACGGCTACCGGCTATCATTAACAACACAAGCAATACAGTTACAAGCAAAACGGATACCCACACTCCATATTCAACTGCTATCTGCAGATATTCGTTGAAGGCAAAATCGGGTGTTCCGGCTACCCATGCCTCCGACTCCGAATACTCACAATCCGTGAAGTATCTTTCCTGAGCATCACCGTAAATGGCGGAAAAAGTCCTTCCGTTTTTTTCACCCCAAGGATTGTCGGCAATGGCCCGGAGAGTTATCTTTCCTATCAGCAAACGGCCGTCTGCCGAATCACGTTTCATGAAATACGCACCGGAAGCAAACAGCAAACCGAGTATAAGCACGCCCAATACGGCATATCTGTGCTCCGATACAAATGATTTTACTTTCGCATGGTAAACCCTGAGAACCACATATCCGCACGAAATCAGGGCAGCAAACCATGCCGCACGGCTCATGCCCGCCGGAAGCACACTGCATATCAGCAAGAGTACACACATCGAGAAATAATACTGCACAACCGAAAGGCGGTCTTTCTTTCTCTTCAATACAGACATCCTGTACAGGGCTATCGGAAGAACTGCCGCCAGATAGCCTGAATAGGGCCCCGGGTTATAGAATGTTCCCGTAAGGACAAAAAGCGAATGGTTTGACGGATATATACCTGCAATCTGACCCAGACCATGCAGGGCCTCCACTGCACCGAATCCCATCAGCACCCATTGCACCGACTCCGACACGATAAGGACAGTCCGCTGTGGATTCACAATATATCCGGCAAGCCACAAAGGCAATACCACAGTCATCACGGCAGAAAGCCACATCCATTGCTCCCCCTGAAGGTCGGACGGCACGCTACCGTCTGTCACCAGCACAGTCCCACCCGCAAGTCCGGTAAGGAGTACCCCTGCCAACCACGGCATGACTCTGTATAACCATTTCCTTAGTCCAACATTCATGATATGCATAGTTCGCTCAAAAAAAGTTCCATATTCCTTTTTATTCAATCCTCTTCCATACCCTGTCCCAGCAAATATCGCCCGTATAGCTGTCCTCCGATTTCCATATCCTCGAAGCCACTCCAACTATATACTCCTCCGGAAGCAGGCCCCAGTAACGTGAATCCTGTGAGTTCTCACCATGGTCTCCCGCCACGAAATAATAGTTTTTTCGGAATCGGTAAGAAGTTATCACACTGTCGTTCAACAGTACTGTATCTCCCTTTACATACATCTTCTTTCCTTGTTCCCATTCAATGAGCTTGCGGTACAATACTCCGCCCGTACGGTTCATCCTCACCACATCACCTTCACCTGGTACAAACAGAGGTCCGAACTCCTTGATGTTCCAGTCCAGCAGGGAGTCGTATGGGAAACTCCTGTAAACACCCTCAGGAAAATCCTCAGGACGCATCAGTCCTATACGCTTCTGTGAAGCAACATTCCCCAAAGGTATGTCAACACCTTTCACCTTGAACATCCCCTTCCTTATGGAGACCGTATCTCCAGGCAACCCGATACAACGCTTGATATAATACTTCATTATGTGCATCTCTATATGGTTCCAGTTGTTAGGATGTGGGAAATTGAAGACTACCACATCATTGCGCTTTATCTTCCTGAATCCCGGCATACGGTATATTTCAGTCTGTTCCAGATTAAGTGATTTGTTCAGGTTGAACAGACGTGCCCCAACGACCGGTTTCCACACAAGAACGAAATCACCCTTACGCAGTTCCGGTGACATGGAATCACTTGGTATCCGGAACGATGCAAACACGAACACAAGTGCCAGAATCCACAGCAGAAACAGGCATGTACCCACAAAGGCAATATTCATTATTATTTCAAACCATCTCTTCATAATCTCACAGCCATGATTTCCTGTTGAATATACCATTCACCACCATCACTACTGATGCATTATGCCCCCTGCCATTGGGACATTCAGCAGTAGTGCTTTTCTTATAAGGAACCGTGCCGCACGCAGCTTCAGGCTGTCCCCACCCTGTTGTGTTCCATCACCTTTTCCAGTTGCGTGCGGTTTGTCCTTGCCATTTGAATACCTTCTCCATCTGCCTTTCCCATAGTCCGAGCAGCTGCACAAAACGCATAGAACCCCCAAAATCATCATTACGTAAATACGCAGTATTGAATATCTTGATTCTATTCCGATTCCTCCTTAATATAGAAACAGACTTATATTTTATTTCATTTTAATCCCGAATTTTAATATTTTACCAGGCTTTCCAAAAACAAGGCAACCATCCTTCATGCAGACGAGATTACCGATCGACCCAATTATATTCTTGTCGGCGTAAAGTAATTTGTATGGCTCTTTCTCGGGATAACTGAATAACATTATATAACATTTTTCTTTACAGAAGAAAGAAATGGCAAAATCATTGCCGTCAGAAACGATATTTGTGGAATAAATTTTCCCTTCGTCTACAATCCTGCGCATAAGTCCCAATGGGGTGCTTTTGTCAACTCCAGAAAAATCCGGCCATAGGTCTCCGAAATTCAAATCACAAAACACTTCGGCCTTTCCATCATAACATTTGTATATTCTAGGTTCAACAGCCGGCAAATAAAGTACAGTGTCATTTGCAATTCCGGCAAAGACATTATAACTGGCAAATGTTACATTTTCTATCTCACCTGGTACAGGCAATACAGTCTTTTTCTTTTCATCCTTTTCATATACTAGCTTGTTCTTGTTTTCTCCATAAGCTACATTGCCTCTATCATACCACACGCCGCCGTCTTTGCTCTCTTCCTGGAAAAAATGACTTGATTGTTTTTCTGCATCTTTTTTGTATAGGAACGAAAGATTCTTATCCAGAAACAGTCTTTGCGATTCCGAATATGTATCCAGAAGTATTATTCCCGATGATGTGACATTAAAATCTACAACCCTAACAAATTCACCGGGACCGTTTCCTCTATTTGTAAATGAGTTGATAAGAAGCCCCTCAGAGTCATATTGATAAAGCCCCGGATCTTTCCATGAGTCTAGAACCAGAATAGAATTCCCTGTCCATTTTACCTTTGTCATATCACCTGGGAAATGTTCCGACAGAGAATCATTTAAGCACATTACTTCTAAAGAAGATGTTTCTTCCTTCAAAGAAATTGCATTGCCTAGGTCTACATCAACTGTATATGAACTTTTTTTAATCTGTACATTAGTACATGATGCTATAATAGGAATTAATATAACACCGGTAATTTTAAATAAGTGCATTTTCATATATTCTTATATTTTTATATTGAATTTTTACTGTTTTTTTTACAGAGATGACTGATATGTTATCAGTCATCTCTGTAATTTCAAAGCTTACCATGGAGTTCCAGGACAACTAGCACCTCCATTAGGATCACATTTCCAACGACTCGTAGAATAAACAGTCACAATCCATGTCCCATTACCGATTTCTTCATCAGCCAACGCTTCCACGTTAGCCAATGCAAGGTCCGACATTGTTTTTTCCTGCTGTGATGTATATACACTATAACCAGCCATTAAAGCGAATGCTGCAACGAATGCAGTTCTAATAATGTTCTTTTTCATAAAATTCTAAATCTTGTTTATAATATAAAATTATTTATTCACACACAAAGCAACAAATCTCCGATTTGCAGTGCTTCAAAACAATCATTACCTTTGCATTGGTTACACCTCCTCTCTTCAACTGAAATCATCGGGTCTTCATCTGTGAAAATTTAGTGCCATACAACCTGTTCGCTATTTCTTATCTCGAATATTCGTTCTTCACGCCCTCGTGTATAATTTCTCAACCAGTACAAAGCTCCTTTTGGAATATTCCGATATAACAAGCGGTCATCTTCTGCGGCCACCTGTTTACCCAAAGATATCCACTCCCCATCATCCATATAAAAAAGCTCGTATACATTACCTTTACGTATTCCATTATCATCGTTACGGATTATAAAGCGTATTTTTTCGATAACAGCAGGCCGTTCCAATTCCAATCCACCCCATGATAAAGAATCATTCGTATGAAAAAAAGTCAGTGGATCTCCGTCAAACAACTTTTCGGCACCGTTACGTGGATAATAAATACTGGCATCGTACCTGCCAATTATCTTTCCACGCAATGGCTTGCTTTCCCCTTTGGCATAAAATTCCACCTCAGCCATGTTTCCCCACGTTTTATCCGAAGACTGATACCGAAGATATTTTACTGGCTTATTGATTTCATTTGTTACCGTTATGTATTTAAAAGAAGGTTTTTCTGTAATCGTATGAAAAGTAACAGCGTTTTGAAACTCCGGATTATCAGCTCCCTGAAAACGACTCCCCGGCATTAACGGAGGCAAATAAGCCAAATTGGAGGATTCCGGATTTTTTCTTTCCAATGTATAATTCATTGTTTCTGCCTGTGGGATAAAATAAGTTATATTGCCTAATGTATCCAGAAGAAACGGATAACCCGATAAATTAAGCTTTCCTTCGGAATATAAGGCCGGCTGATATACAATGTTCGGTCCCACAGCCTTAAAACTTGCGCGATTGCCATCTGCCAGTCCCCATGCTACCGGGGTCCACCCCTTCGGGTCAAACACACACAGATAGGCAAGACGATGCCTATCCTTATTCTGCAAAGATATTGTTATATCCCTGGCTCCGATAAATGGATAGTCAGCCGTAACATCCTGCAAAAAAACATTTTTGAAAAAAGCCGGAATATCTTCGTCTGCATACAGAACAGCCGGCGATGTGGATTGTGCCCCAAATGTTTGCCGATACACTTTAGGTATTTTATAACGAAAGCGCACCAAGTGTTCGTCTGGTTGTTGCTCAGCACCGGAAAAATCATGAAAGGAGCCGTCATTGTTATAGACAACATTAAAAACATGTCCGTTTAATCCCTGCCCCCAATGGGGTACAGTCTCAATTCCTACAGGAATACCACAAGCTCGCATTGCATATACAGCCAGATGAGCATAATCACTGCATAAACCGAACTTTATATTAAATAAAGTGCTGGGACGCAATGAAACCGACAGTACACTTTCCAGTGCTATGTGAATGGGTTGTCTCATAAGCTCATCATTGATAACCCTGCATGCCTGGACGGCAGTTTTTATGCTGTCGTTTGCGAGTAATGGTTCAAAGCGTTCGCGGTAGCGTTGTCTCCATTGCTCGGGTAACTCTTCCGCAATCCGATATGGTAGTATCCAATCACAGAATTCTCCGAAAGACAAGTGCTTATTCCATGGCCGGCCCCAGACAGCAAAAGCCTCATCTATATTTTTAATTAAAAAATCTGCCGAGAGTGTTTGTGTATCCCATTTCACTGCTGGCAATTGGTTATAGTATTTAGCCTGTTTACGAAACGAATCATATATATACGGAATATCATATTCTTTCTGGTGAATAGCATATACAGAATCTATAAAAGAATAATATTCATCTATAGAAGCTCCTGAATAGTATCGTTTTGTGACCATATTTCCTATCAGGAATTGTGCAGCCCGATATTTCAGTGAATCTTTGGGTGCTTTATAATGTTCAAGTACTTGTGCCAGTTCATATTTGTTCTGTTTTGCCATATCCAGAGCCATCTCCACATCGAAAACCATGTTATTTTTCTGGCAAGAACACAAGATAAGAATAAAATAGAGAGAGAATTTGTGTTTCATTAGTTAGTATAATATTTAATGCTGCATCATCTGTTCAAAACGTATCATGTGACAGTTGGTATAAGTAACTATTCAAAATTGATTTCATACATACGGGTATTCACAAACAGTTTTTTCACCTACATAAATGATATAAACACACTATGTAAGCATCCGATTCTATTTATACATACAGGATGCGAAAAACTGTCGCGTCTCAAGATGTATCTCAGTTCACGTACATGCTTTGTTTGGAAAAAGAATATAAATGGTACATTTCCGTCACCAAGTGAATCCACCTCGTGCATGAACTCCTTCCATCTTGGCAGCTGGAGCTTGTAACTGATACAGCCCACAGAGTCAACAAAGTCCACTGCCTTGTAGCAGGATTTCGATAACCTATGTCTCCTCCCCCTACTATACGGACAAAGAAAACCGAACCAGAACCGGGTCCGGATGATAAGCTATCGCATACAAACTACCGTCATCTTTGGATACTTCGATTACCTTCAATGGCACATCCGACAGATAACGTTTCTGTAGTGTACCGTCCCACCCGTAAACTTCTATCGTATAACCGCTGAATGCCGCATCCTTATCATCCCGGTAGTTTTTCCCGGAATAAAGCGCATATACATACTTCTCAGTGGCACACACATCCAGATAGCCTACAGGAGTGTCCGTCTCTATTGCCGGACTGTTATACTTATATTTTGGAAACGATTCCTGAATCTCTTTAATGAAATTCCAGCGCTCACCGGACTGCTCATAAAAAGTCAGAATCTTGGCTTTGTATATGGCCTGCACGAAATGGTTACGGCGCGGACTGGCTGCCAGTTTACCCTGGTATACATCACCAAGAACAAATCCGTCTACCGTCTTTTCTTCTTCATCCCTATAAGGATACTCACCAAAATCACCTACCTTCTTTCCATTGCCGTCCAAAATGGTAAAACGGTTGTGCTTATGCAAGCCGGTTACTATGTAACGGTTGTGCTGCACCGGCAGCATCTCAAAGCAAATCAAAGAATCCGCTAAAGAGAACAAAGATTGGAATAATATTCCCTCATCCCCACGCTGCATCATGAAACATTCCTTCTTGCTCACATCAAACAGAATCGGACGATTGTTCATGTCCGGATAAACAGTACCGACAAGCAGAAACTCACCCGGTCCCTGCCCAATTTTGCCATATTCGGACACCTTCTTGTCAGAAAGATGTACGAAATGAAGGAAACCATCCTGATTCGAGTCTACAACGACCAGCACCGAATCATTCTCCCAGGATATGTCCTTTACTTTACCCAGCAGCAGTTGGTTTTCATCAAGCACTATTGAATGATGCAGGTCTATTTCAGGCACGTCTTTTCCCTTATCAGGCTTACAAGATACCAGACATGTTAAAAGTACTATATTTAAAATATATTTGTACATTAATCAAATCAATTTAAAAATAACGGAATACTCAAGTATTCCGCTATTGTATTTATTTAGAAATTATATTTTGTTCCATCAAATAACATATGAGTGCCAGAATCATAACAATAACCACTGCCGGCACAATACCATGGCCCAACTATTACTTCTCCACTTGCCAACGCTTCCACATTAGCCATCGCCAAATCAGATAATTCTACCTTTTGTTGAGAAACATACACACTATAGCCTGCTACCAAAGCAAAAGCTGATGCGAAAACTATTTTCAATATATTCTTTTTCATGTTAATTTAAATTTTATTTATTATATACAATAGTTCGTTAAAAATTAGCCCAGCCTAAACGGCTCTGGCAGTAAATAAAAT
>CAJKDC010000101.1 GCA_905198575.1 uncultured Bacteroides sp.
CCCGCCGTATTGTATTTCGTGGTTGTACCCTTCACAGTTTCCGATTCCATATATTCCCCTGGATCATCAGGGGCAAGATCGGTACCAGGTGATAATCCTAGAAAGCTTGCACTTACAGTAGTGGCTGCATTCGGAACATTCAAGGCGATGACATTAAAGCCCGTCGTACTGGGACAACTGGCATAAGCGACCTGATAGTATCCGTCACCGGCAGGATAAAGCTTAGTTGAATATTTATCAAGGTAACCACTGGCATACTCTCCTATGCCATCTATATCAAAAGTAGCCATTCGTGCTGCATAGTCATACAATTCCTGACTCATTATGCTCCACTGATTGCCACAATATAGCCGCATATAAGTAGAAATAGCATCTTCGGGATAAACAGACTGTTTCCAGACATTACTCACCGTTTCTATTCCATACCTTGCAGTCCAATAGGACTGAAGCCAATAACTGGCATAGCGCATCCATTCATGTTCAAAATGCCTGTGACAATTGGACAGCCATACGTCGAAATGATAGTTAGCAAACAATTCACCAGGATAGTCCTGATAAGATTGCCATTGTGCACATTGTTCCCAAAATCCATTACCGCCATTACTCCCTTCATAACCATAACGAAAGCCACATTTCAAATCATCCGGATTTCCCTGTAATATTTTGTCACAATATACTTGATATTGGAAACTATGTCCGATTTCATGGGCTATAGTAGAACCTACCGGCTGGCAAGTACTTGGATTAACCCATAATGCTCCGATTTTATTATCATAACCTGAGCCTGTAGCTAACCACTCGGTCTGGTACAACAAATAAATCTCCATCTTATATTTATCTAGATAAGACTTTCCCTCCCCTAATTGCGCAAACTTTAAGACTTCAATATTGGTTTTATAAAACTGCTCTGCCTTTTCTAATAAATCATCTATGTCTACACGCAAAGCGGCATCAACGGTATCTGCATTCGGATTATCTCCAAAGCCGGCTTCCCAGAATACAAAGAAGTGCTCACTTTGTGCAGAACGGAACCAAGACCATTTGGAATCGCTGCGTAACATATCCATTTTACTAAATTCTGCCGGCTTATAGTATTTGTCAAAGTCTTTAATATCGGCTTCGTCCATAATCAATAGGGAACTCCCTGCCTGACTGAGATTTATCTCTTTAGTACTATTTCCACACGCAATCGTTATAACAGCATATCGGTCATCTTTATTAGTGTTCTTTTTCAAAATCAAATTTAAAGTAACAAGTCCGCCAATTCCTTGTTTGGATGAAAGTGCCACCCAATTATGAACTTCCGCTTCCTTGATTGTTGCTGTCCACGAGGCTAAAGCTGTGAATTTGATGGATGCAGAAGTATCTTCTGCATCCAATTCAATAGCCAATTGATCCTCTCCAATGGTAATCTTTTCTTCTTCTTCCCTCACTTTCTCATCGTCATCACAACCCATGATAAAAAATAAAAAGAACAAAGTCATCAGCAACCATTGAAAAGTATTTAGTAATTGATATTTTTTCATAAACATATCAAGTTTTTTTATTCGCTTACAGCACCTTTAATCTCAAAGCACAGATTTACAATCACTTTGCCTCCGTTGCAAGTAATGATATATTTCGTTGCAATCGTTGTACCGTGAGCCGGATCCACATTCTCCGGATGATTTCCACCATATAAATAGAGTTCTGTTTCACTGGTTCCCAAACTAACCCAACAAAGTCCATCTGCATACTTTGCTGACGCACCATCCTTTCCCAGCCAATAGCCCGGAACATCAGCAGTATACGAAGGGGCTTCTGTTGTTTCTTCACCACAATAAATCTTCAAATCTCCTGATACACGCGCCCTATGAATTTGATAAGTAGTCATTTTAAAAGCGTCCCGAAGTACTTCCTTTATATCAAATTGAACAGAACTATACGTATTATCATAAGCCTTAGAGAGGCTCACGGTCTGTTCCAGCGTCTTAGGGTCACCTGTAGGAGCTGTTTCCGGATCATCGTAAGGAACAACATTCACTGTGATTTCTATCATGGCAATTTTGTTATTAGCTAGAATGCCATACTTCACTACCACTTGGTCACCTTCTACCATTTTACCCGGATTTTGCCCTATTCCAATTTCATCGTCCATCCACTCATCGCCACCATAAGAGGTATAAACTCGCGCATTATCACCAAAACCACTGGCAAATCCATCCATATCATACCAAAACCCATTGGTGCCGGCATCCGATTCTTGTGCATAACTGCCATCAGCTTTCACACCAACATATTTTGCCTCTTCCATGGAAGAAATCCCCAAATCAGCCATCACCTTACTAACGTCAAACTTAACATTATTCATATCATAAGTGCTGGCAGGATTGACATCGATACTTACCTTTTGCGTAGAAACAATCGGAGCAGTAATTTCTTCAGCTCCGTGCGCCATCACAGTGATCACTACAGCCACCCGTTTCTCTCCGTATTTCAAACCTTCTATAACTTTAACTTTCTGACCATCTATCAAGTGCTTGGGGAATTGCATGACATTAAAAAATTTATCTTCCGTATTGTATTCGCAACACACCATTGCATTGTCACCCCAAGCCACCACATTTCCATTGGCATCAAACCAGTGCCCCCAAGTAGCATTACTGTTAGAGGCCGTCATATTATCGGCATGCGTACTTCCTTCGATGGCAAATCCTTGAATTTCGGGTGCACCGTCGTCTAATGCGATGCCTGCTAACAAATCTTCTTCAGAGATTTGAAATAATTCGGCAATTTTATCCAGTTCAATCTCTATATGGGTTCCGTCATAGGCCACTTGGCTGATTGTAATGTCTGCTTGATATTCCAAAATCAGATCTGCATTGATCTGGTTTTTCTGAACTTCTTTGATGGAATCCTGGCGAGCCATTTCATTTATTTCGTCTTGTGTCAATATATGCTCTTGGCACACATCGGTATTATCGTCACAGCTAATAGCTGCGATGCTTGTTAATAACCCCAGCACTGCAACATGGAATATACTTTTTTTCATGATCTATCTTTTTATTGTGTTATTTACTTGAATAACCTTCATTCTGCTTTAAATTAAGGTTTGCATCCAATGCCGATTTCGGAATAGGGAAATAATCCCAGTGCGTCTCAGTAGTAGCATCTTTGCAGAACCATGATTTACCATTGAACACATTGCGTCCATCCTGCATCCTAAAGCGAATCAGATCTTGACGACGATGGTGTTCACCAACAAACTCCCATCCCAAATCATCCAACAAACCACCCAGAATGATATCATCTCCTCCTTCTTCTGTGAAAACGTACGAACTGCGGTCCCAATTAGCAAATCCTTCACATTGATATTCACGATGTCCATAATCATAAGTACTTCCCCCTTTCAGTTGAGCGACAGTACGTGTCGCTTTTGCTGCCGATTTAAAGGAACGTTTGCGAACCTCTGTTACCAGATCAGCCGCTGTTTGTTCAGTTTCATCATTATAACCACCGAGGCGCAACAAACATTCCGCTTTTATAAACATGGCATCTGCCAGACGGAAGAACGCGACATCATTTCCATAAGTACCTTCGGTTCCGGAACAAATTTCACTTTTCACAAAGCGATAGCCTTCTTGTTGGTAAGCTCCGGGATTGTCAATGGAATGTACTTGTTTGTTATAATTCAAATAACCAGTGCCCGACCAGTCATCTGAACTGAAAGGAATCGGATCGCCTGCCTGCGGAGTGTAGGTACCATCCGAATTCTTCACTGCTTTCTTCTGGATTCCCATAGCCCATGTATCAGCCAAACGTTGGTCTTCCTCATCATAAGTATCAATAAATTGAGGAATAGCACAACTGCCATTTTGTGCACTACCCGTACATCCATAGGCTTCTAGACCGGATTGCGGTACTGCTTTGCTAGACAAATAATTATGGGAAGCATGAGTGATGTCTAGAGGTATGGCAAAAATAACCTCGGGAGATGCAGAAATATCTTGACGGAAATTATCCAGATAATTCTCAGCCAATGAGTAACCGCCTTCTTTTATTACTTCATTTGCCTCTGCATAAGCTTTTTCATACCAAGAGTTATCATCGGTCTTGAAGTAGGCATTGTAATTCAAATACAATTTAGCCAATACCATACAAGCGGCATAACGATTAGGATACCCGAATACATGCTCTGTTCCCAAATCATCTTTTATTGCGGTTAACTCAGATACGCAAAAATCAAACAACTCCTGAGCTGTAGCCTGCTCGGGCAGATACCCTGCCGGATGTTCCTGAGTGGTATCCAGCGGGACATTACGAAATGCATCCAGTAACATATAATATACAGTTGCACGGATAAAACGGACTTCGGCTCTGGCTTTTTTGGATGATTCCGGCATGATATCCAGCGTCTTGTTGCAATAACCTAAACACTTGTAGGCATAACTCCAAAGACCGTCAATATGACCTAACGTATAGCTCCAGTCATGTTTATGCATATTTACATATAAGTCTCCCCATCCAATACTGATACGTTTAGGGGTCATATAGGTATCACTGCACTCTTCGTTTAGGTCAAAATAGCCGTTCCAAGCCCAATAAATATAACGAAATTGGGCAATAGCCTGTCCTTTAAGCGAATTTACATCATTTTCGCTATTGAAGTCTAAATTGTCTTCCGTTAACTCATCATAAAGAGTTTCAGACAAATCGGTACATGAACTGAATGCCAAGCATGAACTTGCCGCCAGTCCCATTATTATGTGTTTAAAATTCAAACGTTTCATAAAGCTATATTGATTTAAAAGTTAACATTTAAGCCGAAAGTAAATGAACGGGTAGTGGGATACTTGTCTTGATAGTCAATACCCGGCGATAAGAAAGCATTATCAACTTCAGGGTCCATGCCCGAATACCCGGTGATACAGAACAGGTTCTGACCTGAGATGTATACACGCAAGTGATTGATATACTTCCTGATAGACCCAGATAATGGCACAGTGTAACCTAATGTTGCACTTGTCAGTTTTACAAAATCCCCATTTTCAATATGATCGCTCCATATACCTTGAGACATTGAATTTGACAAGCGTACCATTTTTTGTTTGCCGGTAGCTTCATCCATAACGGGTGTGCCGTCCGCATTAATGGCAGGATGCCAATCGGCAGCCGATTTCAGCCGGTTATAAGCAATGGAATTGTTTTCGTAGAAACTGCGTTGTGCGTTTAAAATCTGATAACCGAACTGTCCGGTAAATTGCAAATTTAGGTCGAAACCTTTATAACGGAATGTATTTCCCCATCCGGCATATATCTTAGGCAGGCCATTTCCTAAACGTTGGCGATTTTCTTCTTTATTTAGGTTTGTATTAAATGGCTTTACATTCCAACCACCATTACCATCGGAAACCTGAACCAATACAAAGCCATCCTTGTCCACTCCAACCGACTTTAATCCCCAGAAATCTCCTAAACGATGCCCTACTTCCATGCAATGAGTTCCCACAGAAATAGGCTCGCCCACGCCTCCTACTTCTTTAAAGTTCTCAGTTTCATATAAGTCATTGGACAAACTAAGCAACTTGTTGCTGTTATGTGAAAGAGTCAACGTGGTATTCCATTCGAAAGCTTTGGTTTGCACAGGTATTGCATTGACTATAAATTCTATGCCTCGATTACGCATTTGTCCCACATTGGCAAGCGTTGTAGAATATAAGTTGGGTGGCACCGGCACACTATAATCGTAAAGCAAGTCTACTGTCTTTTTACTATAAACATCGATAGAACCACTTAAACGACCATTCAATACACCCCAATCCAAACCGATGTTTATCTCTTTCGTCTTTTCCCATTTCAAATTCGGATTGTAATTCTGCGTAATTGCCAATGTCTTTATCCAGTCCCCTTCCGGGCTCATAATATCGCCATAAGCATCATAACCATATTTATATAATGACTTGTACGGATCACCGGGAATAACACCGGTAATACCAAAACCGGCACGTAATTTCAGATTATCCAGCCAAGTAACATCCTTCATGAAACTTTCATTGCTGATCGTCCATCCCGCGGATATAGAAGGAAATGTTCCCCATTTATTATTATTACCGAATTTGGAAGAACCTTCCCGACGTACACTTACCATGAGGTTATATCGATTATCGTACCCATAGCTTACGCGACCAAAGAAACCTATAAGCGTATTATCATTTTTATAAGAACCCATTGAAGCATGCGGAGCTTTTTCATTTGTCAAGTAGGCGCCAGTCCCTAGGTTATTGTATAAATAGGCTTCTGTAGGGAAATCACCGTTACCGGCATTAAATCCATCATTCACTGTATACAAGTAGCTGTAACCTATCAAAGCATTGACATGATGTTTCTTTATTGAGAAATCATATTTAGAAGTTATCTCCATATTATCACTTCGCGTAGAACCTTCCGACTTGGAGGCATAACCGTTTACATCCTTTTGGGTCTGGTCATAATATTTGCTGGTATAATACGTTTCCCCACGGGTGATATTTTCTTTCATAGACAACATTACATTTGTTTGCCAACCTTTAATCGGTTCAACGGTGATATTACCAGTAAGGCGGGACCAGTTAACGCGAGTGTCACCGATTGTTTCATTCTGTATCTCTACTGGGTTATAATAATATAGCTTATTAAAATTTTCATTGTATGATCCATCTTCATTATAAATAGGAGAAGACGGGTTACGGATAATGGCTTGGCGGTACACATACGCATTGTTATTGTTGGTATAGTTTTGCCTACCATACAACATATTAATGTTAAATTTTAGGATATCATTCAAAGCATATTGAGTATAGTCCATCTGCATTTTTATATTGCGATTGTCACTTTTACGCATAATACCGTCTTCATCGCTGAATGTCACATTGGCTGAATAAGAAGAGTTTTTGCCTCCCCCATCAATAGCCAATGAATGGTTCTGCTTGTATCCGGCTTTGCGGGTCACGGCTCCTAGCCAATCTGTATCATAGCCTTCATACTCAAAGGGGGTCAGTCCGTAGATGACGTCGTGTGTATCCATAAAATCGGCAGTCTTGAACCAGTCGGATAAAGAAACATAACCGGAATAAGAGACGTTGGCACGTGACTCCCGTTTACCGGTTTTGGTTGTGATGATAATTACGCCATTTGCACCGCGCGTACCATAAATAGCTGCTGCCGACGCATCTTTTAAAACATCGATAGATGCAATATTTTCGGGGGCAACAGTTGTCAGAGAGCCTTCTACTCCATCTACTAAAACTAATGGAGTGACACTGCCGGTAATAGTGGATATACCACGAAGCATAATGCTTGAAGTTTTTGTGGGATCGCCAGTAGAATTGGTAATGCTTAATCCCGCTACTTTTCCTTTAATCAGTTCAGCGGCGTCCCCTATTTTACCGATTGTAAAATCTTCTGCTTTTACTGAAGCCACGGCACTGGTCACATCTCCTTTACGTTGGGTTCCGTAGCCTATAACTACTACTTCGTCCATCAATTCCGAATCATCCTGCAAAATGACATTTACTTTTCTGTTACTTCCTATAGTCACTTCTTGAGTTTTCAAGCCAAGATAAGAAATCACTAAAACAGACTTTGGGCTTTTTACATTCAATGTATATTTCCCATCTATATCACTGATAGTTCCGTTCGTGGTTCCTTTTTCCATGATACTAGCACCGATAATCGGTTCACCGTTTTTATCTTTCACAACACCACTTACTGATACTTTTTGTTGCTGCATTCTTTCAGTTCTCACTGTATTTGCCAGATCAGCAACTGCAAATGCAGGACTTATACCAATACCACTTGTGAGCAAAAGACAGGTTGTTGCCCGTAGCAAGACTTTGCTGAGCAAGGTCCGGTTTTCATGTGTTTTCATATACTTTTTTGTTTAAAAGGTTTATATTCACTTATTTTACTTTCCATTCAATCACCCCTCCCGAAGCTCCTTTCTGCAATTGTGCTGCAATTT
>CAJKDC010000102.1 GCA_905198575.1 uncultured Bacteroides sp.
AAGGATCATAATGCTCCAGGTATCATGTCCTTATCCATGAAACATGATCATTATCTGCATAACTTCTGCTTTAGATATCTTGTAACTGCCATATTAAATTATTGCCATGGACCATGTCAAGTCAGAGCATGGTACAATGGGCAACACAAAAATACAACTCTCATATCTGCTCAATCCAAACTTTATTGCGTTACATGTTTTATGTAACATAAAAACTGCAATGAAGAATATTCCTACTAATCCATTTTTAATAACCGGTTACCAAGGCCCCGACTATTTCTGTGACCGCGAAAAAGAAACAGCTTCTTTAATGTCAGCATTAAAGAATGGCAGAAATATTACATTAATCAGTCCACGCCGTATGGGAAAGACAGGACTAATAAAGAATGTATTTTACTATATTCAAAAAGAAAATAAATCTGCCGCCTGTTTTTATCTGGATATATTTTCAACCCAGAATCTTCAGGAGTTTGTATCTCTACTGGGACGAAGTGTGTTGGGAAAATCAGATACCTTATCACAGAGTACCTTAAAATCGCTATTCTCATTCTTTAAGAGTTGCCGTCCGGTCATCAGTGCCGATGAAATTACGGGGATGCCATCTGTAACACTCGACTTTATTCCGGAACGTTCAGAAGAAACCTTGAAAGAGATTTTCACCTACCTAAACCAATCGGGAGTAGAATGTTACATAGCCATTGATAAATTCCAGCAAATAATGGAATATCCGGAGAAAGGAGTGGAAGGCCTGTTGAGATCGTATATCCAGTTCACCCCGAATGTGCATTTCATCTTTTCGGGCAGCAAAAAGCATTTGATGGAGTCTATCTTCTTTTCCATCAAAAGGCCTTTTTACCAATCTACGCAGAAACTTTTCCCGGCCCCTATTCCCTATACCCCTTACCGGGAGTTTGCCAAGAAACTGTTTGATGGAAGAAAGAAAACTTTGCAGGAAGATATCTTCCATGAAATTTATCAATCGGTAAAAGGGCATACGTGGTATATGCAATATCTTTTAAACAGATTGTATTCATTGCCACAGCAGACTCCGACGATAGAACTGTTGCATACACTCATGCAGGAAATCATACAGGAGGAAGAATATACTTATCAAACCTATTTCCAGTTTTTAACTTCCAATCAGATTCAGTTGCTGAAAGCTATAGCCAAAGAGGAAATTGTAAGTGAGATTAACAGGGCCACATTCATAAAGAAATATGATTTAAAAGGAGCCAGCAGCATAAATGTAGCATTAAAGTCTTCAATTAATAAGGAGTCTGTCTTAAAAGAGCAGCAAGGATATATAGTATACGATCGTTTTTTTGCAATTTGGCTCAAAGGACTAGTATGAATAATTGAAATCTCCATCACTATGAACTATGAATACAAAAGGAATTCTTATTGCAATTCTGGCATTGGGAAGCATAACGTTTACCAATGCCCAACAGCCTGCCGGCTATTTCTTCAAGGAATTTACTTCAGGAAAAGTTTCATTGAAATTCACTTCTGAAATTATATTCAAAAGATAAGCAACAACCTGTCAAAGAGTTCATTGAAACAGAAAAGGTCAAGATACCCCCCAAAAAGATATACTAAAAGTCTTGAAACGGTTTCAATAAAAAGAGGCGTCCGAAAAGTTGAATCTAGTTTCTTCAGGTTCTTATAAAAAGCAGAGCAAGCCCCCACTATTCAGTGAAAGACTTGCTCACAGCTTAAAGTTTACTCCTTATTATTTTCTATCAAAGCATCTTATTACTCTTTATTATCCGTCGTATAGCCTGGAGTCTGTTTCAATTCTTTGTTATTGGTCAAAGTATTAGCATCAATCGGCCATAACAATCGGCTGGAATTTGCAGTAGAATACTTCTCTGTATACCCTAAAGTACGGATATCATACCACCGTTTTCCTTCATACATTAATTCACGGAGCCGTTCTTTCAAAACAGCTTCCACCGGATTTTCATCACCGGCTACAAAAGGATTATTGGTGTAAAAATCACCTTTGTCATTAGGATAAGCTACAGTAGCCTTATTAGCCTCAAAATACTCTTTACCATAAGCACGTTCACGCACCGCATTGATTTCCGCTGCAATATCTTCCCCCAACAATGCCTTGGCCTCCGCCAATAACAACAAACAATCTGCATAGCGGTAGATAGGATAGTCATCCAACCAGCTACGTGTAGAGCTACCAGCTATCATCGTTCCTTGGAATTTATAAGGAATAGGAGCTACATATACCAAATTACCATCAGCATCCTTCTGATAAACAGCCTTTATAGAGCCTGCCTTGCGTGTATCCCCCTTCAAGAATACTTTATTATAGAAATCTTTCTTAATCTGAAGTCTAATCAAACCATTCATTTCAGCATCTTTAGTATCAGCATACGAAACCCCATCTTCATTAAAATAAATGCCTGAGGTCATGTAAGCCTGTTGAGGAACCAAAGTCATTCTATAAGAATCCTTCCACATATCATATTCATCTTGTCCGTTATGGATGGTGAAAATGATTTCTTCGTTCTTCTTATTATTATAAGCAAAAACATCGGTAAAATTGCTTTCCAAACCTATTCCCGGACAGTTTTTAACTTCCTGCAAAGCCGATTTTGCCATGTTATAATCAGTTGCTCCACCGTCCATCTGCTTACCGCTCCACAAATAAACTTCACCTTTCAACATTTTAGTTGCCCCCAATGACCAATAATGCTTCCCATATTTATAAGAATAATCATTGCCAAATGCTGCTTCTGAAGCAGATATATCATTCTTGATTTGTTCCATTACAGCACTTGCAGGAGAAGCCGGTTTCAGGATGTTAGCCAAATCAATGGTAGAACCACTGGTATAATCCAAATGTAAAATTACATCTCCCCATGAACGGAGCAGATGAAAATACAAGAAAGCACGCATACCATAAGCCTCACCCAAATAATAGTTCTTCGACACCTCTGGCAACAGTTGGGTTTCTGTTGTTTTGGCAATCATCAAGTTTATCTGATTAATAACCCCATACAAGTCAGCAAAGTTACTTAGTCCCACATTTTCCGCATTCAGCGAATTATAAGGAAATCTTTCCATTCCTTGAGTCGCTTCACCACCAAATGGATCATCACCATAAATATCCGCACGAGGTTCACCTAAAATAAAGAGATTATATGTCCGTTCCCTAAGTTGAGCATGCAAACCTACATTAAATGCACTGAAATGAGTGTCACTTTTCCAGTAATTGGGATCAGTAATAGTACTTTCTGATTCCAAATCCAAAGAATTGCATCCTGTTGCCATCGGCAACAGGGTCATACCAGCTAATACATATATAAATATCTTTTTCATAATTATCTTCCTATTTTAATCTTAATTTATTTAGAATGTTACAGATAATCCGAACAATACAGTTCTAGGAGTAGGATAACGTCCGTTATCAATACCGCGACCATAGGTAGTACTTACCACCGGTTCGGGAGAAACGCCTTCATAACCGGTAATATAGAATAAGTTCTGTCCGGTTACATAGACAGAGGCATCGGTCATGTGTACTTTGCTAATCAGTGATTTGGGCAATTGATAACTCAACGTAATTTCACGTAAAGCCAAATAATCTCCTTTCTCATAAAAACGTGAGCTATTACTATCAGCCGCAGTATTACTATCGTTGGAACGGGTTATGTTCTTTTTGCTTAACTGATCTGCATAATAGAACTTGGGCAAATCCGAATTAGGGTTTGCTTCGCTCCAAGTATCTTTCACCTTATCGATAACATTGAAACTACCCTGATATTGTCCCAATGAACGAGCAGCCAAATCATTGTATAATGTATGACCTAAAGCATAGTCAAAACGAGCATACAATGAAATACCCTTATAACCAAACGTTGTAGAGAAACCACCTGTAATATTCGGGAAAATATTACCAACCACGTAGCGATCATACCCATTGATGACATCATCACCATTCATATCTTCCCAACATACATCACCCGGTTCAATGGGTTGCCATCCTGTTGATTCTTTGTAAGGTTTATTAGTTAACGGATTAATTTGATCGGCCAAGCCCGGACCATACAGATTCGCAACTTCATCAATACGCATATTAGCATGCTGTTTCACATCATCCCAATCTTTGAAAATATGTTGCTGTTTATAGGCTACCAATTCACCCAACTTACCTCCTTCTTGACGACCTGCAATCCATTTTGTCGGGAATTTACCATCTGCACCTACTTTTCCAGCAGCAACTTCGTATCCACCAACCCGATTTTTGTCTACACCATTATAAGGCAGGCTAATTATCTTATTAGCTACAGAAGAAATATTGGCATTCATATCCCAAGTAAAGCCACCTTTATTAATGATGTTAGCCCTGACTTCCGCCTCAAAACCATAGTTACGCAACGTTCCTTGATTAGTTACAATATCAGAAAATCCGGTATATCCCGGCAATGCTTGTTTCGTCAGCAAATCTTTTGTATCACGGCTGTAATAATCCAAAATAAAAGATAACCTATTCTGCAAGAAGCCAATATCCAAACCCACCTCAAATGTCTGACTCTGTTCCCAACGGAGATTAGTATTTAACAGTTTGGAATTGTAAAGTCCAGTTGCGCCACCATAGTTTTTAGATTCCACTTGTGCATACTCCCCATACACTTCATAGTTACCAATACCGTTTACATTACCATTCACACCATAACTTACACGAGGCTTTAGGTTAGAAATAACTCCTGATACTTTTGAGTCTTTCCAAAAGTCCTCTTCCATAACATTCCAACCGACAGACACGCCTGGGAAAAATCCCCAACGATTATCTTTCAAACGAGAAATACCATCATAACGCGCTGTAAAAGACAACAGATATTTCATGTTATAGTTATAATTAATACGACCAAATCCAGACAATATGCGATAAGCTGTTTTCTCAGTTCTAGTAAAAGTACGATTAGAACCAACATTCAATGTCGGCACATCATCTGTAGGAGAGCCCTGTGTCTTAGCTTCAAAGTCAAACTGATTGTAGGTATAGTATTCACCACCAATCATCGCTTCCAAGTTATGTTTTTCTGCAAAAGTACCAGTATAAGTCAAAGAAGCATTCAATTGAACCTGCTGATATTTTTGCACCCACGCTTCTGCCTGACGGGTTGTTTCCGGTGTAGTAGTGGTCTGGGTCTGATAAGCTTTATTGAATTTTTCACGCTGGTAATCATAATTCAATAAAGAAGCATTTCCATTCAATACCAATTGTTTGGGAAGAATATCCAAAGTAAAACCGATATTATAAGTAGCGCGTGTAGTACTGTTCTTCTGGGTAAGTTTATCTCTGTAATAAGCAGGGTTACCATCACCTGTTCCAAATCCGGCTGCCGGAGTACCATCTTCATTCCAAGGATTCCAAGTAGGGCGCTGAGAACGAGTACGGTAGAAGAATTCGTAAGAACCAATCCACAGTTCCGGACGAGTAGACCAAACATAAGAAACACCAGCTTTCACATTCAAAATAGGCAATATTTTATATGAGGCGTTGAATGAGCCACTGAATCGTTGAAAACCTGTTCCCTTAATCATACCATCTTCATTATAGTATCCCAAACTACTGGCAAAAGTACTTTTATCATTACCGCCTGTAATATTAAGATAATGATCTTGTGTAATGGCACTACTACTGAACACCTCATCATCCAGTTGGCCTGAATAATCTTTGAATAAAATTTGCTTTCCTTCATAAAATGGATCGTCCATCACAGACCATCCCTCATTTTTCAAATGAGCATTATCATCTGTCAAATACTGGATATCAAACAAGCTGTTTCCAATGCCATATCCTTGCTGAGTATCCACATTAGTACGTCCGGTTCTCAAATATCCCAAACGGTTATAATAGATATAATCCTCTGCATTACAGAATTCATACCCTTTGCGAGTAAAGTTCTTACCTATTTTAAATTTATAGTTAATCGAAGTTTTACCTTCCTTTCCACTCTTGGTTTCTATCAAAATAACACCACCATTTGCACGAGCTCCGTAAATAGCTGTAGAAGCAGCATCTTTTAATATCTGAATAGATTCGATATCAGATGGATTAACATCCGACATACTATTACGCACAATACCATCAACAACCACTAAAGCATTACTATTTTCGCCAGTAATTGTCGCCCCACCACGAAGAGTTATATCAGGATTAGTACCTGGTTGACCAGTCGTATTTACAACACGCAACCCTGTTACTGAACCTTGTAAAGACTGACCTGCATTACTGTAAGCCGCATTCTTCAATACACTATTGTCCAATTTCGAAATTGCTGTAGTCAAAGCAGCGCGTTTCTGCGAACCGCCGTAACCGGTAATCACCACTTCATCCAATACTTCCGTATCATCTTTCAAAATGATATTCAACGACTGTCCTACATACTTAATCTCCTGAGTTTTGTAACCGACGAATGAAATCTGAATTACATCTCCATTCTTTACATTGGTTAAAGTGAAATTGCCATCAAAATCAGTAATAGTACCATTGGTCGTTCCCTTTACTATTACAGATGCACCAATAACAGTTTCACCTGTACCATCTTTCACCACACCGGTACAAGTTTCACTCTGCTGTGTGATTTCTACATCGGTTATGCCTGAGACAGGCACTGCATAAGCTGCTCCAGTTGTTGTTCCCATCAGGAATAGCAGCATACTGACTGACTTTAGCCGTTTTAACATAGCTGTGATTTTTTTTAATTATTTATTGAAAATCATATAATCCTTTTTGGCAAAGTTCTTTTGGAACTATGATAATATATAAATATCTGGAAATCACTATATTAAAATAATAGGCATACAGAATGAATATGTAAATAAGGGAAATAGAAGCAGTTAGCAGAGGATTTTTTCTATTTATTTTCTACTGTCCCTATAATCTATAAGAAGGAATATACGCATTGATAGAAATAATAAAGTTATATAAATAATTGATTAACTGCATAGTCCGTTCAAAATTGAAATGTAAAAAAGAAGCCTTTTGAGCCTTTTACGTTTTAAACAGCCTGAAATGTAATGTACCAAGTTTCTACCTTATGATGTAGATGCATCAATATTATATTCTAAAAATTAAAGAAATAAATGAAGATAAAATAGAAATTGAAGAACTTATTCAGTGGAAATAGCTCATTCTTTCATTCGATATTGTTAAAAACGCAGCTTAAACCGAAATATTTTTATTATATATAAGCTACTTAATTAAATATATAATATATTTGCGCCGCAAATCTAAATTTAATTGAAATACATAGTTCCAAAAGAACTATTTTTGAAAGTCAATAGATAATCAGCAAAAAAACGGAGATATGTCAAATAAGCAGCTCCTTTTAAAGAATTTCATGAATGTTAAGTGAGCTACAATCCATGCGTAATACGCTTTGTCAGAATCAGAAAGTCAAATGATTTTAGAACAAAATGTCGGAAATGTAATCACACTGGTAGAATATCTGCAATTACTAAACCTGCGTTGTTTTTCAGATCAATCTGTAGAAATGTGTCAATGATGATACATTATATACCTATTCCCCAATATCAAGTGTACGACAACACCTTATACAGCTTATATGCCGGTAACTTCTTTAAAGCCGAGCGCCCCTTCCGCAACATTGGAACAAGTGGATCGAATCCGTTGCAAATGTTTCATCCTTTGCGTTGCTTTATCATAGGAGCAAACAGAATATCGGGAAAAAGAGTTTTTGAATATAGACTTAATCAGGTTGTTTTAAATAAGGTGTGTCGCCTGCGTGTACGACACACCTTATTTAAAAATGCTTAGTGTGAAATAGAAACTTGAAAGAGCTTGAACACCTGATCCACAGA
>CAJKDC010000103.1 GCA_905198575.1 uncultured Bacteroides sp.
AAAACGAGCGTGAAAGAGAGCGTTACTTCCATTATACGTTCTACCTCATTCTGCGCCTTATCAGTGTGTATACGGTCTATACGGAAAAAGTGCAGAGTCACGGTCGGGTAGACTGCATCGTGGAAACTTCGGATTTTGTCTATATTTTTGAATTCAAGTTGGATGGTACGGCTGATGAAGCCCTGCAGCAGATTCAGGAAAAAGGTTATGCACGGGAATATGAATCGGACGGAAGAACACTCTATCGGATTGGGGCCGTATTTTCTTCCGAAACAGGCACGATAGAAGACTGGAAAACGGAATAAAAACATTGCAAAGCTAAAAAATGATGATTCTACTGTTATTATAGGTCATTCGAAATAGGAAGCCGGTGAATTTCACCGGCTTTTTTCGTCACTTCACCTCCCGTTTTGTACACTTCGGAAGAAAGCTGGTCTGATGCAATGATGGAAAGATTAATTTTGACCTGAATCATTAAAATCAGAAACCAGAATGTTTAAGACTATTGTTCGTTTTTCAATTCGGAAAAAATTGTTTGTGGCGCTCACTGCGCTGCTGTTGTTGGCTGGAGGTATTTACTCCATGCTGACCTTGCCCGTAGATGCGGTGCCCGATATTACCAATAACCAGGTACAGATAGTAACGGTGTCGCCTACTCTGGCACCGCAGGAAGTGGAACAGCTCATCACTTTCCCTATCGAAATAGCCATGAGTAACATTATGAATGTGGAAGAAATCCGTTCGGTATCCCGTTTCGGACTTTCGCTGGTTACCGTGGTGTTCAAGGAGAGTGTGCCTACGCTGGATGCCCGGCAGCTTATCAATGAGCAGATTCAGACGGTGGCAGGAGAGATTCCTCCCGAGTTGGGTACTCCCGAAATGATGCCTATCACGACGGGACTAGGCGAAATCTATCAGTATGTGCTGAAGGTGGAACCGGGGTACGAGGATAAATACGATGCCATGGAGCTGCGTACCATACAGGACTGGATTGTGAAACGGCAATTGTCGGGCATTCCGGGGATTGTGGAAATCAACAGCTTTGGCGGCTATCTGAAACAGTATGAGGTGGCTGTGGACCCGGATGCGCTTTATTCGCTCAATATTACGATTGGTGAGGTATTCGAGGCATTGAGCCGGAACAACCAGAATACGGGTGGTAGCTATATTGAGAAGGTAAACAAGGCTTATTATATCCGCTCGGAAGGTATGATTGCCGATGTGAAGGATATTGAAAAGATTGTGGTGACTAACCGAGGTGGTATCCCTGTGCATGTGAGCGACATCGGTAAGGTGCGCTTTGGTGCTCCGAAACGTTTTGGTGCCATGACCAAGGACGGTGAGGGCGAATGCGTGGGCGGTATTGCCATGATGCTGAAGGGAGCTAATGCCAATGTGGTGACCAAAGAGTTGGAAAGAAGGGTAGAGAAAGTACAGAAAATGTTGCCCGAAGGGGTACATGTAGAGCCTTATCTGAACCGCTCGGAACTGGTGAACCGGAATATTTCGACCGTGATACGGAACTTGATTGAAGGGGCGATTATTGTGTTCCTGGTCCTGATTCTGTTTTTGGGAGATGTGCGTGCGGGACTGATTGTGGCTTCTGTGATTCCGCTGGCTATGTTGTTTGCGTTTATCCTGATGCGGGTTTTCGGGGTATCGGCCAATCTGATGAGCTTGGGAGCTGTGGATTTCGGTATCGTGGTGGACGGCTCGATTGTGATATTGGAAGGTATCCTGGCACATATTTACAGCCGGCGTTTTGCGGGCCGTACCTTGACTAAGGAAGAAATGGATGCTGAGGTGGAAACCGGAGCCGGAAAGGTGGTGCGCAGTGCTACGTTTGCCGTGCTTATCATCCTGATTGTGTTTTTCCCGATACTGACGCTGACGGGTATAGAAGGCAAGTATTTTACGCCGATGGCCAAGACGCTGGTATTTTGTATCATCGGAGCGCTGGTGCTTTCGCTGACGTATGTGCCGATGATGGCGTCGTTGTTCCTCAGACGTACGGTTTCGCTGAAGAAGACTTTTGCTGACCGTTTCTTTGAACGGTTGGGCCGTGGATACCAGCGGATTCTGGGTTTCTCTTTGAAGCATTTGTGGGGTGTACTGGGTGCTTCGTTTGCTGCACTGATTGCTTCGCTGGTGCTGTTCACAAAACTGGGGGCTGAGTTTATTCCGACGCTGGATGAGGGTGATTTTGCCATGCAGATGACATTGCCGACCGGTAGTTCGTTAAGCAAGAGTATCGAGGTATCCCTCAATGCAGAACGGATTTTGAAGGAGAAATTCCCGGAGATTGAGCATGTGGTGGCTAAAATCGGTACGGCAGAAGTTCCTACCGACCCGATGGCGGTAGAGGATGCTGATGTGATGATTGTGATGAAGCCTTTCGATGAATGGACTTCGGCTTCCAGTCGTGCCGAGATGGTGGAGAAGATGAAAGAAGCACTGGAGGTTATCAAGGATGCCGAGTTTAACTTCAGTCAGCCTATCCAGTTGCGTTTCAACGAATTGATGACGGGTGCCAAGGCTGATATTGCTATCAAGTTGTATGGTGAGGATATGGCCGAGCTGTATCGCAAGGCGCAGGAAGCTGCCCGCTATGTAGAGCAGGTGCCGGGTGCGGCCGATGTGCTGGTGGAGCAGGCGATGGGATTGCCGCAGTTGCTGGTGCAGTATGACCGTGGAAAGATTGCCCGTTATGGTATTGATATTGAAGAACTGAATACGATTATCCGTACGGCATACGCCGGAGAAGCGGCTGGTGTGGTGTTCGAGAACGAGCGTCGTTTTGATTTGGTCTTGCGACTGGATAATGAGAAAGTGAAGGACCTGAATCTGGATAAGCTGTTTGTCCGTACGACCGACGGTATCCAGTTGCCGGTCAGTGAGGTGGCTTCGATTGACTTGGTGAACGGTCCGCTGCAAATCAACCGGGATGCAACGAAACGCCGTATCGTGATTGGTGTGAATGTGCGTAATGCGGATATACAGCAGGTGGTAGAGCGGATTCGTACTTCGCTGGATGCCAATGTCAAGCTGTTGCCGGGATATTATTTTGAGTATGGTGGTCAGTTTGAGAACCTCCAGAATGCCATCAGTACGTTGATGGTGGTTATCCCCATTGCGTTGCTGCTTATCTTGCTTTTGTTGTTCTTTGCTTTCCGGAGTGTGATTTATTCGCTGGTTGTATTCTCTACGGTGCCGCTGTCATTGATTGGTGGTATTGTGGCATTGTGGCTGCGAGGTTTGCCTTTCAGTATTTCTGCCGGTGTGGGATTCATTGCACTGTTTGGTGTGGCTGTGTTGAACGGTATCTTGATGATTAATCATTTTAACGATTTACGGAAGAAAGGAAAATATGCTATGTGTACAACGCGTATTATAGAAAAGGGTTGCCCTCACTTGCTTCGTCCTGTGTTTCTGACTGGACTGGTGGCTTCCCTGGGTTTTGTTCCGATGGCGATTGCCCAGTCGGCCGGTGCCGAGGTACAGCGTCCGCTGGCGACAGTAGTCATTGGGGGACTGGTGGTTTCGACAGTACTTACGCTGCTGGTGATACCGGTATTTTATAAATTGGTAAACAGCATTTCGGGAGCTTGGGTACGTTCGAAAAGAAGTCGTTTGCGGAAGAAAAGTCTGCTGTTGTTAGCGGGTTGTCTGTTGCTCGGCGGAAACTTGTATGCTGGTACACCGGTAAAGATCTTGTCGCTGGATGAGGCCGTATCGATGGCTTTGCAAAACAATCCCCGACTGATGGGAGCGAATGCCGAGATAGAACGGAGCCGTGCTTCGAGAGGTGAAATCTGGGATGGTGGCAATACCTCACTGGGATATTCATGGGGACAGCTCAATGGCGAGTATAAAAAGGATTATGAGTTTACGGCGGAACAGTCGTTGGGTTCATTCCTTACTCCGTTTTACCGGAATGCGCTGGTGAATACGCAGGTGACGAAGGGAGAAGCGTATCGGAATATGGTGAAGAAAGAAGTTGTGGCCGAGGTGAAACGTGCATGGGTTTATTATCAGTATGCCTATAACTTGTGCAAGCTTTATCAGGAGCAGGAAGAACTGGCTGGAAAGTTACGGGAAACGGGTGATTTGCGGCTGGAGCAGGGAGATATAGACCCGGTGGAAAGAAGCATGATTGCGACGATGGCTGCCAATTTGCATACACGGTACCTGCAGGCTCGTGAAGAATTGGAGCTGGCTTTGCGCAGATTCTCCTGGGCTTGTTATGCCGATGTACAGATTCAGCCGGCTGATTCAACGCTGGCATTGCTTCGTGTGGACGAGCAGGTACTCCTTTCGCAGGATCATCTGAATTATTTTGCGGCTCAGGTACAGGAGAAAAAGAATCTGCTGCAGGTGGAACGCAGCAAGTTTTTCCCGGAGTTTTCAGTAGGATATACGCGGCAGAAAATTGCTCCGCTGAGTAACTTGAATGCCTGGACTGTAGGAGTATCGTTTCCGCTGTTTTTCTTTCCGCAGCAGAGTCGTAGCAAGCAGGCAAAGATTGCATTGCGGATAGCGGAATGGGAGGCGGATGACAATCGCTTTAAACTGAAAAATAAGGTGGAGGAGTTGCAAAGACAGGCGCGTATGCAGCGTGAAGGACTGGATTATTATGAAAAGGCGGCGCTGAATGAGGCCCGTGAACTCCATCGGAGTGCCTTGCTGAAATATGAAGAGAGTGAGGTAGACATTGCCGGACTGGTACAGAGTCTGAATGCAGCGCGTGATATCCGGAAGGGATATATTGAGGCGGTATATGCTTATAATATTTCTTTGTTGGAACTGGAATTGTATACGGAATAATTATAGAAACAGATAAATCAGGAATATGAATAAAAAATGGATGTTGGGGTGCTTGCTGCTGGTGTTTGCGGCTTGTACTGAAAAAGAAAAAACGGCGGATGTAGTGGAAGAGCCGGTTTGCGAAGAGGTGGCACAAACAGTAACCGACTCGGTGCAAGTGGATGGTGTCTCGGGTGCGACAAACAAGGCGAATGCTGCGACTTACAATGGTGTATTGATGATTCCACCGCAGCAGCATGCTACCGTGACTTTGAGCATGGGAGGAGCTATCCAGAGTACTTCGCTGCTGCCGGGGGCTTATGTTCGTAAAGGGCAGGTGATTGCTACCTTGCGCAATCCGGAGTTTATCCGTTTGCAGCAGGATTATCTGGATGCTTCTGCACAGACTGCCTTTCTTGAAAAAGAGTATTTGCGTCAGCAGAAGCTGGTGCAGGAGGAAGCTGCCTCAGAAAAGAAATTCCAGCAGAGCGAGGCTGATTATTTGTCGGCAAAGAGCAGACTGGAGGCTTGTGCTGCCGAATTGGAAATACTGGGTGTGCGGGCTGCCGATTTGAAGAAGAAGGGGATACAGCCTTATCTGGAAGTACTTTCTCCGCTGGATGGTTATGTTACGAATATGAATCTGAATGTAGGCAAGTATTTCAATGTGGGCGAGCCGGTGTGTGATGTCATCAATAAGCAGGCACCGATGCTGCAGCTTACTGCATACGAAAAGGATTTGGAAAAACTGCAAACCGGTGCGGAGCTGGAGTTCCGGGTGAACGGTATGGACGGACAGGTGTTCGAAGCAGTATTGGTTTCGGTAGACCAGATGGTGGACAGTGCCAATCGTTCCATCAAAGTGTATGCACGTGTTAAAAAAGTAGATGCTCAGTTCCGTCCGGGCATGTATGTCAGTGCGAAAGTGCGCGCAAATCAGTAAATTTGCAGCATGAGCAAGATTTTATTGAATAAATATGTGTGGATTGTGAATGCCATCTCTGTCATGGTGGCATTCTTGACGCATTTCCCTGAGCTGATTGCTTTGTTCAGCTTGTCGGATGCAGAGCCCGTTTTCCCGGGTATGCACTGGGGAGATGTGTGGAATGAAGTGTTTTTTACGTATGTGTCGTTGCTGTTGCTGTTTTTTGTGAATGAGCGGTTGTTTCATTTTTGCAACGAGCTGGTTGTTATCGGCTGGAAGAAGGTTGTGGCTTCGTTTGTGCTGACGTGGGTAGGCAGTAATTTGCTGGGGAAGGGCTTCGTGCTGTGTCACCAGTATTTTGACATACCGGCCATTGATGCTATGCTGCATCATTACTTGCATCCGCTGAGGGATTTCCTGATATCGTGTATTGTGACGGGCAGCAGTTATCTGATGTATCTGAGCCGTAAAAGCAGGATGGTGTTGCTGGAGAATCAGCAGTTGCGGACCGAAAACTTGCTGAATCAATACGAGACTCTGAAAAACCAACTGAATCCGCACATGCTGTTCAATTCGCTGAATACGCTTTCGTCCTTGATTCGTGAGTCGCCGGATAAGGCTCAGAATTACTTGCAGGAGCTTTCGAGGGTGTTGCGTTATACCTTGCAGGATAATGAAATGCATGCGGTTACGCTGCAGGAGGAAATGGATTTTGTTAAATCGTATATCTACCTGTTGCAGATGCGCTATGAGGACAATCTTTCATTCGAAATGTGTATCGAGCCGGAGATGTTGTCTAAGATGTTGCCGCCTATGGGAGTGCAGTTGTTGATAGAGAATGCGGTGAAGCATAACGAGATAAGTAACCGTCATCCGTTTACCGTGCATATCGTGGCTAAAGATGGCTGGCTGGTGGTCAGCAATTTGCTGCAGCCCAAACGTGTGCGGACTACCGGAACGGGAGTGGGACTGGATAATCTGGCGAAACGTTATCAGTTGCTGTTTCATGAAAGTATCGAGGTGAAAGAAGAACAGAAATGTTTTATTGTAAAACTGCCGTTAATATGAAAGCTTTGATTGTAGAAGATGAAAAGGCAGCCCTGCGCAACCTGAAGGCTGTATTGGCTGAGATTGATGCGGATATTGAGGTGGCCGGAGAAGTGGATAGTGTGGCGGATACGCTGGAATGGCTGGTGGAGCATCCGGTGCCGGATTTGCTGTTTCTGGATATTCATCTGGCGGACGGCTCGGCATTCGAATTGTTCGAGCATGTGGAGATAGTCTGTCCGGTCATCTTTACGACGGCTTATGATGAATATGCCTTGCGGGCTTTTAAGGTGAACAGTGTAGACTATTTGCTGAAGCCTATCAATAAGACGGATTTGCAGAGGGCTTTGGATAAACTGGCGTTGTTGAGAAAAACTTCCGGAGGAAACATGGAGTTCGACTATCGGCGTATTGTGCAGGAGTTGCGTCAGGAAAAGACGTATAAGACTCATTTCCTGATTCCGGTCAAGGGCGACCGGCTGCTTCCGGTATCGGTGGATACAATCTTGTATTTCTACATAGCCGATGGTACGGTTAAGGCTGTAGACAAGGAGCTGAAGGAGATGCTCTTTCCACAGACGCTGGATGAGCTGACGGAGGTGCTGAATCCGCAGACATTTTTCCGTGCGAACCGGCAGTTCCTGATTTCGAGACAGGCGGTGCAGGATGTGGTGTTGTGGTTCAACGGTCGGCTGGCTGTGAATCTGAAGGTTTCTTCCGCAGAAAAGGTAATTATCAGCAAAGCTCGTGTAGCTGATTTTAAAGAGTGGTTTTGTATGTGATCATGGATTAAAAAAAGGAATCCCTTGTTTGTAAGCATTCGAAGAAATGCACCTTTTACACTTTGAGGTTTGGTTGTAGCTTTG
>CAJKDC010000104.1 GCA_905198575.1 uncultured Bacteroides sp.
ACTAAGATTATATGCCCTACATGATTGCCGTATCACTCGAAATGTCGGATGAACCTTCTATTTTTACTCCTTCTTGAAAAATATTAACGCCTTTATTAATAAGTGTATACTTATTTTCCAAAAGTTCACTGTCATAGTCTACGATTGACCACCCTATGCTGTTTGTACCTGTATCAATTCCTAAAATTCGTTCTTTCATTTTTTGATTGTTTAGATTCAAGTTTATGTGATTCCAGTTTGTATAAACAAAAATACTTTTTACCTTTGTAGTCATAAGATTTCTACATCTTATCACAATAAAGGCCTTCGGGCCGAAGGTTTAATCCTATACTCCCGCTTCGGTGGGAGTTTTTTATTTTTCAAAATTTAATCACAATGCTTTTCTTTTATTGTCGTTTCTAGCAAATTTAATGGATTTTATGGACTAACCAATAAATCTTTGTCACCTTTTTATAGAAATTTTGATAGACTGGAATCATTGCATCCATACCTCCCCGCTGCCTCACAGTAATGCCCAACGTACATCATAAAAATGACGCACATTCATGTCATTTATGCAAAAGGTTTATCATTTAAATGAGAAACTAAAAACACAGCATTGTTTTTCATACTCCAGCAAATCAGATGATAGATTTGATTATCCCATTCCCCTATAACGCAATAACCCCTGCCTCCAGCCGTCAGATCAACAGACCTTCTTACGACCGGAAACAGGGGTAAAAAATCTAACCGATAAGTTTCATTATTCAGCCATAACCTCGCGCGTCCAGTTCTGCACCGTATTGCGGCTGGCTCTGTTCAGCAGCTTTCCGTCTTCCCATTGCAAGGTGGGATAAGTACGCTTCAACTCTTTCACGCTGTTGGTTATGCTGCTTCCACCCGATGTGGCAAACGGGATAAGCCTTTTACCCTTCAGGTCGTTGCTCTCGATAAACGTGTTTACCACACGCGGAGCCTGATTCCACCAGATGGGATAGCCGATGAAAACAACGTCAGCTGTGCCGACAGCCGCCTTGCCTTCCTTGAGCTTCGGGCGAGCCTGCGGGTTGTTCATTTCCAGCGAGCTGCGTGACTGCTTGTTATTCCAGTTCAGGTCGGCCGAAGTGTAGGGTTGCTGGGGTACGATTTCGTACAGCGTACCTTTTGTGGCATCTGCAATCATCCGTGCAGCCTGGGCCGTATTGCCGGTAGCAGAGAAATAAACTACCAGCGTTTTGCTTTCGGTTTGCATATTGTTTCCTCCTTTGTTCTGTGCGCAGGCGGTAAAATGGAGTGTCATTACCGCTGCCAATGTTAACATAATCTTGTTCATACGTGGAATATTTTAAAAATGTCTTGCTGTCTTTTCCGTTCTGATACAAAGTTATCCCGAATGGCGGACAATCGCTGTAACCATAAATTGGAAAAAACTACCATTTTTACAGATATATCTTTTGTGTCGGTCATTATCAGCAGAATTGTGGATGGGTAAAAAATGATGCGTGAAAAACTGTAAAAAAACGGCTTGTCACAAAAAATATGCCTACCTTTAGACACTGTTACTGTATGAAAAACAATAAATACCTTAAATAATGATGAACCGAAAAACTATGAAACTGATGGGTCTGCTGACGGCAGGCTGTCTGACATGGACCGTTACCGGATGCACGACGCATACCGCACCTCTTTCTGAAAACCTGAAAGCTGTCGACCGCTACAGCGTGGTGTGGGACAGTCCCTCGCTCAACTCGTTGGGAAATATGCCTATGGGCAATGGCGACCTGGGTATCAATCTCTGGGTGGAGGAAAACGGCGACCTGCAATTCTATCTTTCTAAAACCGATGCGTGGAGTGAAAACGGACGACTGTTCAAGCTGGGCAAGGTGCGTCTTCAGCTTTCGCCGAATCCTTTCCGGAAGGGGCAGAAATATCGTCAGGAGCTTAAAGTTAAGGACGGTGTGATGTACATCGATGCCGGCGAGGGGAAGGACAGAGTGGCTGTGAATGTATGGATTGATGCTTTCAATCCGGCCGTCGAGCTGTCGGTGGAAAGTGAGCAGCCCATCTCGGCTAAAGTTGCTGCTGAGCCCTGGAGAACCGAACGACGGCTTCTGAAGGGGATTGAGGTGCACTCGGCATATGGAGTGCAGGGTGATATTTATGTGGAGAAGGACAGCATACTCCCGCCTTCCGAACATGCTGTGGCATGGATGCACCGGAATGCTCGCTCTATCTGGAAGGATAATCTGGAATTGCAGAAGCTGGACCATCCGGTTGCTGAAGACCCTTTGCTGAACAGGACTTTTGGCTGTCTGCTGACTTCGGATGAAATGGAGCCGGTATCGCCGACTTTGCTCGCTACCGACAAGCCTGTCCGGCAACTGGGCGTAACAGTGTATGCTTACACGGCGCAGACGCCGAGTGTGGCCCAATGGGTTGCTGGGATAGACAGCATCGCGCAGCATGTAGACGGACAGTCGGATGAAAAACGTCTGGAGGCGCATAAGGATTGGTGGAACCGGATGTGGGAGCGTTCCTACATTCACTTTGCTACTGCCGACACGGCTTTGCTGCAGCGGGTGGAGCATGCCGGCCGTATGTATGCCCTGCAGCGGTACATGAATATCTGTGCCGGACGGGGACAGTATCCCATCAAGTTCAACGGCTCTATCTTTACGGTAGATACGAAGCATCTGGAAGGAAGATTTCAGGGATTCGATGCCGATTACCGTCAGTGGGGAGGGGCCTACTGGTGGCAGAATACGCGCTTGCCGTATTGGTCGATGCTCAAGTCGGGCGATTTCGACATGATGCGTCCGCTCTTCGCGATGTACAGGAATGCGCTTGAAACCCGCAAGGAGGCTACGCGCAAATATTACAACCATGATGGGGCTTTCTATCCCGAAACCATGTATTTCTGGGGAACGTACGTCGACGCGAACTATGGTACGGACAGAACCGGTATGCCCGATGGCCTGACGCAGAATACATACATCCGTTATTATTGGCAGGGAGGACTGGAACTGTCGCTCATGCTGCTCGATTATTATCAGTACACGCAGGATACTGAGTTCCTGAAGGATACCCTGCTGCCGGTTGCAACCGAAGTGGTTACTTTCTTCGACCGTCACTGGAAGCGTGGCGATGATGGCAAGATTCTCTTCAGTCCGGCCATGTCGCTCGAAACGTATCGTACTGCTGTCAATCCGCTGCCCGAGATTGTCGGTATCCATAAAGTTTGTTCGGAGTTGCTCCGATTGCCGGATAGTTTTGTGTCCGAGGACCGGCGCAGTGCCTGGAAGCGTCTGATGTCTGAGCTTCCGGAGATACCTACCGAGGAACGGAACGGGGTAAAGGTGCTGGCTCCGGCTCATTTGTACAAGGACAAGCAGAATGTGGAGAATCCTGAGCTTTATGCTATCTTCCCTTACAGAAGGTATGCGGTAGGCAAGGAGGGGCTTGATCTGGCCAGAAATACTTTTGCCAACCGTGCTATCAAGGAGACCGGAGGCTGGCAGCAGAATGCTATCAAGGCGGCTTGTCTGGGATTGACGGACGAGGCAGCCCGGCTGATGCTTCAGAATTTTAATACCAAGAATGAGGCTTTTCGCTTCCCGACGATGTGGGGACCTAATTACGACTGGATTCCCGACCAGGATCACGGTACGGTGGCTATGAGTGCGCTGCAGTCGATGTTGTTGCAGTGCGACGGTACGGATATTCATCTGTTCCCTGCCTGGCCCAGAAACTGGGATGTCAGTTTCAAACTGTGTGCTCCCGGCAATACGCTGATTGAGGGTGTCTACAAAAACGGTAAGTTGGAAAGACTGGTGGTTACTCCGAAGGAACGTGAAAAGGACATCAGGAACTGGCTGGAGTAATAATTTTTAGAGAAAAGTGCGACTGCATTTCATAGAAATAGGCTCGTGTTTGTTTCTGTGAAATGCAGTCGCACTTTTTATGGGGGAATTGTCCGTAGATATTATTTCTTCAGGAACAAAAGATTATCCGGCAGCACCGTTTCCTTGATGTTACGGCTGGAGAATCCCACTTCGAGCTCCTGGCCCATATAGTCTTCGAAATACTTCACTTCAAGCTCGTGGAAGCCTTTTTCCAGTGCCACGGTTCCTTCTGCACGGCGAGCGCTGTGTCCGTCGTCGTTGTTCACTACCTGCTGGCCGTCAACGTACAGCACGGCACCGTCGTCCGAGTAGGTATAGAAGCGGTAGACGCCCCGTTCGGGAATCTGGATGTAGGTCTTGAACTCGTAGGCGAAATGGTCTTCTACAGGAGCCTGCAGGATAGAGAAGTTGCTCATCGTGCCTTCCTTGATGCGCTTGCATCCGGCAATGTCGGCTACTTTTTCGCAGTTGCCTTCGTAGTAGGTATAGGCCACACCATTTCCGGCGGGTGTAATCTTGCGGGCCGGCAGGTATTTCATCGTTGCTTCGTCCTTGGCATTGAAGCCCGAAGGGTAGTAGTAGGCTGGTTCCTTGCCTTTGGGAGTGGTAATCCAGGTATCGAATTTGAAGTCGCCTTCGTACATCTCGATGATGCGGGCACCTCTTTCCAGGTCGCCGTAGGCATCGGCACCCGTTACGCGACCGAAAGCCAGGGCAATGCCTTTGTTGATGCCGATGATATCGTTGTCGTGGTCGTGACCGACGAATACGCCCATCACGTCGCGCATATCGATGAAGGAAGCAAACATGCCCGAGTTGATGCGGGAAGAGGCAAAGCCTTCGTTCTGATGCCCATAGGTGCGTTTGTCGCCTGCCAGCTCGGCATACTCTACCAGAGGGATGTGGAAGAAGGCCAGCGACGGTACCGGTCTGCCGAAGTTTTCTTCAGCCAGACGGGCACTGGTGTTGCGGTACCACACTATCTGGTTGAAATGGAACCAGTCGTAGTGTCCGTACGTGCGGTCGGGCTGCACGTCGTTTGAGTCCATGCAGTACAGTGCCGCTTGCAGACGGTTGTCGGCTCCGAAGATGGGTACGGCACAGTCGCCGTAGCCTTTCACGTCCTCCGGTCCGGCACTGCCCGCATAATATTCCGAAGCGGTGAGCAGGCTGTATATGGTGTGCTTGTCCAGAAACTCTACATCGTGGTTGCCCATCGTTACGATGAACGGCATCTTTTCTTCTTCGAAGATGCGGATAAGGTGCTTCCATCCGTCCAGCGCGGGCTGTCCGTAGATGATGTCGCCGGTGAGGACGGCTACGTCGGGTTTTTCCTGTTGCAGGACGTTGCGGATGGTTTTTTCCGTCACGGCACATTTGTCGGACTGCGGCATCCAGTGCAGGTCGGTAAACTGGGCAATCTTGAACTTGCCGTTTGCGAATCGCAAGGTAGGCTGGGCTTGCAGACAGGTACATACGGCCAGCACCAGCAGGAGTAGGGTAGAATATTTTTTCATATTGTATGTTGGGATAATAAGGTTTCGGCAGAGAGCTTTTCCTGCCAACTTCAGCGCAAATATAGGTTTTATAATTCATATATTTGCCATGCAACCTGTCTTTACTGGCTGCCGGCGTGCATTGCGTGTGTTCAGGTTAAAAATTTATTTCACAGAAATATGCCCGTAATTCACGACTTCTTGCTATATTTGTCCATATATTCATAAAAAGTTTAGTTATGACCAAGAAAATACTTTTGTTGGGTTCCGGAGAATTAGGAAAAGAGTTTGTGATTGCTGCCAAACGTTTGGGACAGTATGTGATAGCGTGCGATTCTTACGAGAATGCGCCTGCCATGCAGGTGGCCGACGCTTGCGAAGTGTTCAGCATGCTGGATGGTGATGCGCTGGACCGCGTGGTAGAAAAGTATCATCCTGATTTGATTGTGCCTGAAATAGAAGCCATCCGTACGGAGCGTCTGTATCATCTGGAGAAGGAAGGTATTCAGGTGGTGCCCAGTGCGCGTGCCGTAAACTTCACCATGAACCGCAAAGCGATTCGCGACCTTGCTGCCAAGGAGCTTGGACTGAAGACAGCGAAGTATTTTTACGCTACTTCTTACGAAGAACTGAAAGAAGCTGCCGAAAAGATTGGTTATCCATGCGTTATCAAGCCGTTGATGTCTTCTTCGGGCAAGGGACAGAGCATCGCAAATGGTCCGGAGGACCTGGAATATTCATGGAGTTACGGATGTAGCGGAAGCCGTGGCGACATCAAAGAACTGATTGTAGAGGAGTTTATTAAATTTGACAGTGAGATTACGCTGCTTACTGTGACACAGAAGAACGGGCCTACGCTGTTCTGTCCGCCTATCGGACATGTGCAGAAGGGTGGCGACTATCGCGAGAGCTTCCAGCCTGCGCATATTGCTCCCGAACATCTGGCTGAGGCACAGCAGATGGCTGCCAAGGTGACTGAAGCGCTTACGGGGGCAGGTCTTTGGGGTGTGGAGTTCTTCCTGAGCCACGAAAACGGTGTGTACTTCTCTGAACTGTCTCCGCGTCCGCACGATACGGGTATGGTTACTCTGGCGAATACACAGAACCTGAACGAGTTTGAGTTGCACTTGTATGCCATGCTGGGATTGCCTATTCCGGGCATTACACAGGAGCATATCGGTGCCAGTGCAGTTATTCTGTCGCCTATTGCCAGCAAGAACAAACCGTCTTACCGCGGTGAAGAGCTGGTTTGTGCACAGCCGAATACTTACTTGCGTATCTTCGGCAAACCGTATACCAAGCTGAACCGCCGTATGGGTGTGGTAGTATGCTGGGACAAGGTAGGCGGTGACTTGGATGCGCTCCGTACCAAATGTAAGGCTGCTGCCGACAAGGTGGAAGTGTATTGATGCTGAAATAGCAGACTTCTTTTATTGAGATAAAAAAATCGCTACGGTAGGTCCTCATGGGGCTTTACCGTAGCGATTTTGTTTTTATGACTTTTCCTGCTTTTAGTCGATGAAGCGCTTGGTCAGATTTCCGTATTCGTCGATACGGCGGTCGCGCAGGAACGGCCACCAGCGGCGTACTTCCTCACTGCGCGAGAGGTTCACTTCTACAATCATTAGCTGTTCTTCGTTGTTGCTGGCCTTGGCCAGGATTTCACCCTGCGGACCGGCTACGAAGCTGTTGCCCCAGAACTGGATGCCCTTGGTGCGTATTTCCGGATTCAGT
>CAJKDC010000105.1 GCA_905198575.1 uncultured Bacteroides sp.
CCATAATCTTTGGATAACATGATTATATTGCCACGGACTTATGCAACTGTGCCAGAATTACGACAAATGCAGGTGCCGGAACTTCTATGGAACGTATTCAGACTACAGATGCTGATGGAAAAGGTGCTGTGGGCATGATATTGAATACATCAAATGGATGGACGGAAGATTGTGGGCTGCTGATGGCCTTGGAAATTCCGGGAATATATGTTCAGACGGATAAGGATAGAATTTACGTATTTGACCATGTAGAAGCGAAGGTGATAAACCGGGAAAACGGTAAGGTTGTTCTGCAAATCACCAATCCTACCCATTTTGATGCATTGGTCTCTGTTTTCTCTGAAAGCTCTTCTGACTCGAAAAAACCGATTGGATATTTGAATTTTGTGAACTGGAAGAAAGTCCCTGTTAAGGCTGGTGAAACAGTTGAGGTAAGTATGGGAAATTTTATGTGATAGAATTGGAAGGAAAGGTTGGTTTAACAGGTCTTGTATTTATAAAAAAAGAATGCAAGACCTTATTTTTTTTTTAAATAGTAGTGTGTGTATTCGGTATCTTAACCTACATATAGATGTAAAAGCAAGAAAATCTGAAACTATGGAACTAGTGAAAACGGTGAAAAATATCTATTTGCTGGCAGGACTGAGTGTTTTCTTTACTGCCTGTAATATTCAGAATAGGCAGAATGACGGGCATTCAGGTTTGACAGCAGAAGTACGTCCGCTGAATCCCATTGCTCCACAGGGAGTTTACATTGCTGACCCTGAAGTACGCCAGATGCCAGATGGCAGAATTTATGTATACGGGTCGCGTGATGAACCAGGAAATGCATGGTGCTCCCGTTCGTACAATATATTGTCATCGTCAGATTTAGTGAACTGGCAGATGGAGCAAACTTCGTTTGCCACTTCGGGCATGGGAAAACAGACCGACTATACGGAAGATGTGCTGTATGCACCCGACTGTATTTATCATAACGGGAAATACTACTTGTATTATTGTCTGGCAAGCGGCGGTGAAGATGAGGGAGTGGCAGTTTCCTCTTCCCCGTACGGTCCGTTCAAGAATGGAAAAGCTCTAAAGGGAATAACCGGTATTGACCCTTCGGTTTTTATCGATGATGACGGTCAGGCATATCTGTTCTGGGGACAAGGCTATGCAAAGGGGGCAAAGCTGAACAAGGATATGACAGCGATAGAAGGACCGGTAGTGGATAGCCTGCTCACTTATGAAGAAGATGCATTCAATGAAGCCAGTTCGGTGCGTAAACGTAACGGTATTTATTATTATGTGTATGGTGGTCACCAGCGTCATGGCGAGTCTAATTGTGCTACGCTGAATTATGCTACGGCTACTTCTCCATTGGGACCTTATACCTATAGGGGAGTGATTATAGATAATTGGGGTAGCGGCAGAAATCTGGTGAATAATCATGGATGCATTACAGAAATTAACGGCCGCTGGTATGTAGCCTATCACCGTCCGACACATGGTTGTGCTACAATGCGCAAAGCCTGTCTGGAGCCGATAACTTTTAATGAGGATGGAACCATCAATGAAGTTGAAATGACAACTCAAGGTGCCGGTGGTCCTATTTCACCTTTGTTGCGTATGGAGGCCTACAGGGCTTGTCTGCTGTCGGGGAATGTATATCCTGCCGTCCGGCGTCCGCTTCATGATGTACCCGTAGAATATTTGGCCGGCATACGTGACGGTGATTATGCTTATTGGAAATATTATGATTTCAGTAAGGCACCTGTCAACCGGTTTGTTTGTAAGACATGGGATAAAAATCGTGCAGGAAGCATAGAAATCCGATTGGACAGTCCGGAAGGAGAACTGATTGGAACTTGTGAAGTGAAGCCGATGGAAGGTGAAACAGCTTATTCCATTCACGAATCAGTGATAAAGCCCGTAACAGGGAAACATGCATTGGTATTAGTTTTCAAGGCTGCTAATGATACGGATAAGGGAGAGGATTTGATGAATCTGGAATGGTTTATGTTTGCGGAAAGTAATTTATAACTGATAAGTTTAGTTTTAACATAGGTGTCGATAGATATCGCTTTGCTTTGCGGGGGGGTGTAAGACAACCCTGCAGGTAGGCGATAAAATCAAAAAAGATGTGTGAATATGAAAAGGCTCTTGGAAGTGGCTTTGTGAAAAGCTGCTTTCAAGGAATTTTCATGATTGTTTTTTATATGGGATATCATTATTTATATAATGATTGATAAAACATTTTTTAACACGAAAAAGATACTTCTTATTGTGTGTGTGCTTTGCCTTAACCTACATATAGATGTAAAAGCAATAGATTATGGAAGTACATCAGTCAATCAGGAAAATATTCCGATTATATATAGGAAAGCATTTTACCCGAGCGGGAAGAGCCGTATTTGGAAAATGGTTGCGGGCCGAACAGTTTCATGAGGAGAAGGAAGCTGTGTTGCAGGAATATTGGCAGGAAACAAAAGCAGAAATTACATCAGCTACCTGGCATGACTGGAACCGGTTGCGGGATGGAATGGGCTTGATGCTGGAACGGAAGAAACCAGTCCGTACAGAATGGTTAAAATATGCAGCTGTAGCAGCATTGCTTATACTTACAGCAGGAGGAACTTATTGGTTTACCAATACTTATACGCTCCGTTCGTCTACAGAAATGGCCGAAATGTTTGTCCCGTACGGAGAAACCCGAGAAATCGTATTACCCGACAGTTCACGTGTTTGGGTAAATGCAGGTTCAACATTGTTGTATCCATCTGATTTCAAGAAAATGAACTCACGTACGGTTTACCTTACTGGAGAGGCTTCATTCCGGGTACAGAAAAACAAAGAGAAACCTTTTATTGTGAAGACTTTGGGACTGGATGTACAAGCGCTGGGTACGGTATTTACTGTAAAGTCGTATGCCGGAGAGCGTTATACTACTGCTACACTGGAAGAAGGCTGTGTAAAGGTGAGTCTGAAAGAAAATTCAGGCCGTTCGTATATCCTGAAGCCTAGTGAACAGTTGATATATTCACATGATGATTATAGTGTACGGATGAATCAGGTAGATCTTTCTGCTTACAAAATGCTTCGAAAAGGTTATCTGATATTTGAAAATGTATCGTTCCAGGAAATGGTTTCTACGCTGGAGAAAAAATATGGTGTAACATTCCAGTATAATGCTACTCAATATGGAAATGAACTGTACAATGTGAAGTTTGCTCCTACCGAGAGCATTGAAGATGTGATGGAAATTCTTCGTCAGTTAATAGGTATACAATATATAATAAAAGAAAAACACATTATTTTAAAGTAGAATAAAAAAGAGGAGGAAATATGAAAAAAGAAAACCGGAAAGAATAGCGGCCAACTTCCCTTTCCGGTGTTTTGAAACCAAGTAATTCATTTTTTTGTTGATAAAACATCAAGTAAAACTAACTTTTTAAATACTTAAATTTCAAAGCTACAAAGATATGAAATTATCAAATCTAATACTAAAACAGAGCAGGAAAAATTTATCGCGGTTATTGTGTATCACCGCATTGTCTACATGTAGTGTTTTTGCATACGGACAACAACAATCGGTAAAATTGTCGGGACGAAACGTTCCTTTGAAAAGCGTTTTCAAACAGATTGAAAAGCAGACTAATTTGTTTATAGACTATAAGGCGCAAGATTTGGATGATTCACGTGTTATTTCCAAGTTGCCTGGGGCAACTACGGTGGATCAGGCTTTGCGACAATTGTTGAATGGTACCGGATGTGAGGTGACTTATACGAATGGACATATTATTATTCAGAAGAAGGCAAGTAATAATGTCAGCAAGCAATCTTCAACTTTGAAGGGTACGATAGTAGATGAAAACGATTTACCTATTATTGGCGCGAATGTGTTGGTGAAAGGTACAACTAATGGTACAATAACTGATGTGGATGGAAATTTCTCATTGGATGTGGCGAATGGAGATATTCTGTTTGTATCGTATATCGGGTATGTTGACCGTGAATTGAAGGTTGGTAAAGAAAAAGAACTAAAAATTGTTTTAAAGGAAGACACAAAAACTTTAGATGAGGTTGTAGTAGTCGGTTATGGCGTTCAGAAAAAGGTTAATTTAACTGGATCTATCACTGCAATCAAAACAAAAGAATTGGAGAATATTCCTGTATCTAATTTGTCCAATTCGCTGGCTGGACGTGCTCCTGGTGTGACAATTACTAATAATTCTGGTTTTGCTGGTGCATCATCTTCTATCCGTATTCGTGGTAGTCAGGGAGAACCTTTATATGTGATTAATGGTATTATTCGAGATAAAACAGCTTTTGATGCTTTAGACCCTAATGAAGTAGAAAGTATCAATATTCTGAAAGATGCTGCTAGTGCTTCTATTTATGGATCAAAAGCTGGTAATGGAGTAGTTCTGGTTACGACAAAAAAAGGTTCTATCCAAAAACCTATGTTCCAATATAAAGCTTCATATACAGCTGCTAATACGACTCGTCCTATCCAAGATTTTTCGGCAACCGATGAGTTGATATTTGTTAATCGTGCAGCTGCATACCAGAATAGTAAGTTGGAAAATCCAGATCCTAATTTCCAAGTACCTTATGGTCCCGAAATTTTTGATTACTTTAAAGATAAAAGCTATAACTTGAATGACTTACTATGGCAGAATCCTTGGAATACAGACCATAATATTAGTGTAAATGGAGGTAATGAACGGATTACTTATTATATGATGGCAGGTTATCATGGTGAAGAAGGTTCATATAAAAATACTGATTATAACCGATATAACTTCCGTTCGGATATCACGGCAAAGATAACGGATGCTTTTAAGGTGAATTTTAATGTCAGTGGTAATCAAAGAGATTATAAGCGTTTTTACTGGCCGTATGATTGGAACCCGGAAAGTATGACATTATCGGACTTTTATCGAACTACATTTAATCAGTCACGATTGCGTCCATGGTATGTTGATGCTGAAGGAAATCCTTCAGATGTGAGAACGGAATATCCAGTTTCATTAGAGGGGGCTCATTTTGGTGAATTGGTATTTGGTGATAATTATGAAAAAACCAAAGCCCGTGATGTTGAAGTGATTCTTAAAATGGATTTGGATTTAGGGCAGTATGTAAAAGGCTTGTCTACCAGTGTAACAGGGCAGTATAATATATCCGATAAGAATAGAAAACGTTTTGCAACTTGGAATAAGAGTTATAAATTCCAAAGTGCTTCTCAGGATAATATTTTCATACCTGGACCTGTTGATCCTGACCAGATAATTTATCATAATCTGAGTCATGCATACGAGAACATTCAAGAAAATGTTTGGCTTAACCAAGCCTATCAATTTAACTGGATGGTGAATTACGACCGTAAGTTTGGTAAGCATCAAATCAGTGGGTTAGTTGGATGGGAAATGGCCAAATCACAAGGTAAGTATTTGATGGGTTATGCTGAAGATTTGCTATCATCAAATATTGACCAAATATTTAACGCTTCTCCGGATGCAACTCATCGTAATTTTGATGGTAATGAAAATGAAATGGCTCGCTTGTCATGGGTAGGACGTTTTAATTATAATTATGATGACCGTTATATTGTTGAATTTTCTTTCAGAGAAGATGGTAATGCAAAATTTGGTCCAGGACATCGTTGGGGATTTTTCCCATCTGCTTCTTTGGCATGGAGAATTTCGAATGAGCAATTTATGAAATCGTTTACATGGTTAAGTAATTTGAAACTACGTGGTTCTTATGGTTCTACCGGTGATGATACCGATTCAAGTGTTGCAGATGGTACTTTGGCTTTGTTTGGATGGCGTAATAAGTTCCAGACTTCTTCAGGATATATGTTTGGAAGTAATTATAATCCTGGCATAACTATCGGAGCTACTCCTAATCCATATCTTACTTGGGCAACATTGAAACTGTATGATGTAGGAGTTGATTTTGGTTTCTTTGATAATAAATTAGTGGGAGAGTTCAGTTATTTTCATAAGGATAAAACTGATATCCTGCAACAAAGAGTAGCTTCATTGCCGGATACTTATGGACGTTCTAAAGCGGCAGAAAACTATGCGGAACAAAGTTGGAATGGTTTTGAAGGTTCATTACGTTATAATGATCATGTAGGTGAAGTGACTTATTCTGTAAGTGTGAATTTGGGTTATGTAAAAGATAAATGGGTGAAATTTGATGAAGCTTCTAACTTACCTGAATGGAAGAGCCGTATAGGTCATCCCAATAGTTATCTTACAGGCTATATCTGTGAGGGTATAATCCGTACTCAAGAACAGTTGGATGCTCTTCCGGAAGGATTTACACAGTTTGGTAAGAAACCTCGTTTGGGTCAGTTATTATATAGAGATATTAGAGGCGAAAATGAAGAGTTAGGACCAGATGGAAAAGTGAATGCAAACGATTGGGATTATTTATCTCGCAGAGCTACTCCTCGTATTAACTATGGTTTCGGATTAAATTTGCAGTGGAGAGGTTTTTCAATTGAAGCTTTGTTCCAGGGAGTAGGAGGATATGACCGAATGATTAGTACAAACAATGGTGCGGGAGTCTTTCAAGTTGGTGACCGTCCGTACTTCGAGCTTTGGGCTGGAGATGTATGGACTCCAGAAAATACTGATGCTAAATATCCTGCAGCTACGGGTGAATGGTCGGAAGACTATGGTGCAGCCGGATCTACATTTTGGATGAGAAATGGTGCATATATGCGTTTGAAGAATTTGAATATCGCATATACCTTGCCACAGAAATGGTATCAGAGCTTAGGATTGAATATGGTACAGATTTATGGTAATGGTACAAATCTCTTTTCTATTGATGGAATGGATGAAATGGACCCAGAGCAGGATAAATTAGATTCTTATCCGATTATGCGCACATTTACAATTG
>CAJKDC010000106.1 GCA_905198575.1 uncultured Bacteroides sp.
TGAGCAGTCTCTTTCTGTTTGAGGCCTACGAGTACATTGCTTCCGGACTGGCTACGACACTGGTGTTTCTTTATCCCGTTCTTGTGGCCATCATCATGGTGTTCCTGAGGGTCGTCCCGTCGTGGCCGGTATGGCTGGCTATCGCTGCGACCTTTGGCGGTGTACTTATCATGACGCAAAGTGACGGTACACAGACCATCAACCCCATCGGTGTACTGCTTTCCATCGCTTCGGCATTGGTATATGCACTCTTCATCGTCATCATCAACCGCAGCAAGGCTATTGCCGGTATCTCCAATACATTGCTCACCTTCTATGCGCTTACGGTAGGGGCAGTGGTTTTCATCGGGAAAATCATCAGTTCCGACACTGCCATCACAGCTGGTATCACGACCGGAATGGACTGGCTGAACCTGGTAGGACTTGCGCTGTTGCCGACCATCGTTTCGACGGCTACGCTGGCCATCGCTTCCCGTAACATCGGTGCAACGAAGGCTTCGGTGCTTGGTGTATTCGAGCCGATTACGGCTATTGTCGTGGGTACAGTGATGTTTGGCGAACCGCTCACTACGAATATCATTGTCGGTATTTCTATCGCTATGGTGGCTGTAACGTTTATGATTACGGTAACGAAACGGTAAATCATACATTGCAATAAATAAAATGTGGGAATCCATGACTATCCTTCGATAATTTCGCCAGGGATAATTACGGATTCCCACATTTATATTATTCAGTACAAGACAAAACAATAGGATTGTTTTGGAGGTATTGTCTTATTCAAAATCACTCTGCTGCTTTTCAACCTCTTTAAGTTTCAGACGGCTGAGCTCCTGCTGAAGTCTTTTTATCTCTTTCTCGCAATCACTTCCTCCCTCAGACACCGATTTACTTTCCCGTCTGTGGCCTTCCAGTAAAGAAGAAAGTTCCTGCTTGTCAGCAATCAGCTTATGCTTCGAAGCAACCGACTTTATGATGAGCTCGGCAGATAAGGGAGTATGAATGCCTTCAAATACGACGGAAGCCGTTACCTTTATCTCACCGGCATTGGTATTGGCACGGACCAATACAGGAGCTGTTCCCCATTGTACCTGACGAGGGTTAGTGAAAGTAACATCGTCTGCGACTAACTCACCGTTTCCTTCAATCTCAAACTTAATATGATAATTATTCAGACGCTTGATATTCCCTTTATCATCTGCTACAGCCGCAATAACTGTAACCAGATCTGAGCCGTTTGCTTCAAAGTCCATGTTTTCGTTATCTGCCCACAAGATAAGCTTTGAAGGACGGCGTGTCGGCATCACCTTATGAGTAGCTACCACTTTACCATCAATCAAACCTTCGGCAAGCAGATAAGAATCTTCGTGTTTATTTTCACGGGCAAGTTTCTTGTCATACATTACATCCCAGACATTTTCAAAGGTAATTACCGGTGAAGGCATTCCGGCCGCGTTCTTATCTTTTTTGTATACCATCTGCTTTCCGCCCTTGCAATAGGTCAGACGCACCTCGTCGCAATTGCTGTAAACGGTTACACCCTTTGGAGAGAAAGGAGTCATAGCATTGGCTATATATACCATAGGACCTGTTTCGGAGATAAGATTTTCATTCTTTTCGGCCGACCGTTGCGAACAGAACATATAATACGACAATTTAGGCTGACGGAATGCATCCATTATACCACCGTAGAATGGGTCCGGATGGTATCCGCGCTGATGGTCGAATGAATGCCACAGGCATCCTCCCATGTGGTGCCGGCTGTTTCTGTATAAAGCATCATAACAGGTATACATATAATCGGTCTTTGCATATCCCTGCGCCTGAATCAACATCGGGACTTCTCCCCATGCCCTGCTCACACGGCTAGGTGAGTTATGCGAATTCCAGTCGTCTACATTGTCGCCCCATTCGCGTGTAAAATACGAAATTTCAGGATTCAAAGTCTTTGTATTAAATGCACCACCTTCCCCATTGAGAGGATGCGTGAAATGAATCGGGAAATATTCACTGCCACGTGCGGTTACATCACAACCTGCGTAACAGTAAGGATATGGATATTCTTCGTGTAGAATATCAACTACATTCTTGGCAAAATCCTCCGGATACCATGTTTCGTTGAGAATAGGCTCCCACATCCAAACCGATGGATGATTGCGGTCGCGCCGTACCATATTGCGTATATCATTGTATACTCTTTGGGCAAAAATAGGGGCATCATTCCAGAACTGCCATCCGGGAGTGTTTACGATAACAAAAAGTCCCAGTTCGTCGCATGCATCCATAAAAGCCGGGTCCTGCGGATAGTGGGCATTTCTTATCACTCTTAGTCCTGCATCGCGCAGCTTCTTTGCATCCCTCCAATGAAGACTGTTGGATAAAGCGTTCCCAACAACGGCAAAATCCTGATGTCTGTTGGCTCCAATCAACGGATACGGGTAAGGTTTGCCATTTAGCCAGAAACCATCTTTCCCTTTAAATTCGACACTTCGTATACCGATTCTTCTTCGATAGCCGTCAATTATATTGTCATTCTTATCTTTGATATATACGTGTAGCTGATATAGATAGGGAGAATCTGGCTCCCACAAATGAGGGTTTTCGACATTCATACCCACCGTCGTGGTACGGGCTTTCCCTTTTGAAAGAGAAAAGCTTTTACTGCCGGACTGAACCTTATTTCCATTTCTGTCATACAGTTCGTATTCCACTTTTCCTGAGAATGACTTTGATGACACATTTCTTATATGAGCATCCAAACGTATATCTGCTGATTGTTCTGAAACATTATTATACGAGACAAACAAACCTCCACCGGCTGTTTCATTTTCATAATTAGGGTCTGTCAAATAGACATCATTATGAGCTATCATCCAACAGTCACGGTATATACCACCAAAATATGTAAAGTCTAATGTTTCCTGACTCTTTCCCGGCGGGTAAGAAATATCATCACTATTGTCTGCCCAAACAGTTATTATATTGTCTTTTCCATATACAAGGTGTTCTGTGACATCAGCTATAACAGGGAGGAATCCGCCGAAATGCTCCTTCACCAGTTCACCATTCACCCACACTTTGCTCTTACCCATAATCGCTTCGAAGTGGAGGAACAGTCTTTTGCCTTTCCATTCCTCTTCCGGTGTGAAATGTTTGCGGTACCACACTTCACCCTGATAGTTTATACAGCCGCTTGCTTCTGTAGGAACTGTTTCTATTCCATCAGGAAGAGATACTAATGCCCAGCCGCTGTCATCAAAATCAATCTTCTCGGCACCCTCCACATTTCCTTTGTGAAAGCGCCAGGCCGGATTCATACTATAGACAGTTCTGCCTGTACCTGGCAACTGGTAAAAACCTGCGGTCGAATATTCAGGTGTATAAGCTTTAATTTCATTACATGCAATGAAATTAAGAATTAAGACTGACAAAAATTGCAGTAAAGCATACTTGATATATTTCATATAAAAATAGTATAATGGATGGTTGATACCTAATAATCAGCAATGTTGTATTATAAAAAACTACTTCTGCCGATTGTCTGCACTGCCTGCTTTACCTGCAAACATAACGATAAAAGAGTCTGCCCCTTTTTTCACGGCAAACGACAGCATTACAGGCTTTCCATTTTCCAGAAACACAAAAGGACGTTCCATATTGTCTACTTTCATAACTGTGCCGTCTTTTAGTGGTATCTGCTTTTTGCAAACCACATAATGCCGGGCTTTTTCCCAGTTGATGCCATCTGCCGAAGTTATCAGGCCAATGAAATCGCCTCCATGTGCATGGAAAATTGCATAATATCTTTTCCGTTCCGGATCAAACCAGACAAAGACATCTTCCGTGGGAATATCGGCAAAGGCTGGTTTGTCGCTTAATGTAAAAGGCCCCAGTGGAGAAGTTCCTGTCCCTACGGCCTGTATCAGTCGCCTTTTCTCCGAACGGACGTCATCTCCCTTGATAATCAAAACAAATTTGCCGTCTTCTCCCCGACAAACTGAAGGGTTGACGGCTACATGCTCGATAGGTCCATTGGGTTCCAATAAAGGATGATCTGCTCTTTTCCAGGGGCCGTTCAAAGAGGAAGACACGGCAACGTCTGCCCTTTGCCGGTTACGTAAATCATTCCATCTTGCGTGCGAATATCCTACACGGGCGACTTCCTTCAAAAAAGAATCGGACCAGTTTTCTTCTCCGCTATTGGTGGAGATGTAATATAAATAAAACCGATTATCCCACTGGCGCACCTGAACATTATGCGCTGTTACTGCATCCCACGAACCTGTACGCCCCTTCAATACCGTTTCCTGATAACGGTAAGGACCTTCCAAACGTGAGGCTGTCGCATGAGCTATCTCCGAATGAGTCAGCCATGCTGTAAATCCCAAACTCTTAGGCCACCGTGAATAGAATAAATGATAGGTGCCCGAATCGTCTTTAATAAAGGAGTTACACCAATGGTAATACCCGGCATCTCTGACAAAAGCACTGGAATCTACCGGATGAATGAAGGCAGAAAGGTCCAAATCATCTTCCGGCTGCCCCCACACCCGGCAAAATACACTCCCCAGCAAGACAAAACATAATGCAAGTTTTTTCATATCTGTTATTATTTAAGGTCAAAAATACTTTCTGCCACTTTAAACGAAGCCTTATGAGCTGCTGCCATTTCATCCAGATCTTTTACAACTTCCGGATGCTGTGCAGCTATATCATACTTTTCACTCGGGTCGGTTCCCAAATCGTACAGTCTGGGCTTATCATAAACCACTACCGGATCATTGCCATAAGCTGATTTATTCCTATAATGTAACTTATATTTTCCCTTGCGGACTGCATAGAACTGACTGCCCCGATAGAAGAAAAAGTTCTCACGCTTCGGAGTCGCCCGACTGTCCTGCAGCACATTCAACAGACTAACACCATCTAGTTCTACTCCAGCAGGTAAATCTATTCCTGCCATCTCGCAACACGTAGGAAGCAAGTCCAAAGTGCTTCCCATCTGCGTGATATGCCCAGGTTTCACCATACCGCCCCACATGATACAAGGAACTCTGAAACCTCCTTCACAATGCGAATTCTTTCCGTCGCGCAACGGACCGGCAGAACCTCCGGCCTGTTTATAAGGCAACCAAGGACCGTTGTCCGAAGTAAAAACCACCCAAGTTTTCTGATCCAAGCCTAACTGACGGAGTGTTTGCAGTATCTCGCCGACGCTCCAGTCCAACTCCTCGATTGCATCACCATATTCTCCCCGGTCTGAAGTTCCTTGAAAACGGCTCGAAGCATATACAGGGAAATGAGGCATCGGATGAGCCAAATAAAGGAAGAATGGATGCTTTTGATGGGAACGGATATATCGGGTAGCCACCTCTGTCAGGCGCTTTGTCAGCTGGGTTTGATCCGGTTCCCGTTCAACCTCTTTCTCCTGTTCATAGACAACCAATTCATAAGGATAATTCTTATTACCCAGTTTCATCTGTTCTTTCCGGCTCATGTCGTTAGAGAAAGGCATGCCATAAAAATAATCGAATCCGTGCTGCAGGGGCATGTATTGAGGCAAATGTCCCAGATGCCATTTGCCTATGCAGGCTGTGGTATATCCGGCTTGTTTCAGTAATTCGGGAATCGTCTGTTCTTCTGCCGGCATGCCTCCCGGGGAATCAGGAAAAAGAACACCTTTCTTATCTCCATACATACCTGTACGGACACCTAATCTTCCGGTCAATAATCCGGCTCTGCTTGGTGAGGAAACCGAAGCTGATACATAAAAGCTACTCCACTTCTGTCCTTCCAATGCCATTTTATCCAAGTTGGGCGTTTTTGTAGTAGGACTGCCAAAACAAGACAAATCGCCATAACCCATATCATCACAATTGATAATAATTATATTGGGTTTGGTTGGGGTTGATGCTATCCCTGCTTCTATCCCAATCAAGGAAAAAGGGAGCGTCCATAAAAGTGCTGTTTTCATTTTGTTTTAATATTTCATTTTTTCAGGAGAATCAGAATCTCCGTGTTTTTCATTTAATCGGGTTTTCTCCACAAAAATATTGTTTTTGTGATTTAAAACAAAATAGGCACCTTTAAGGTCATTCCCGAATCCTCCATTTTTAAAGCGCGACTCCCGTCAATAGCTTCTATTCCTTATGTCCAGCGTAACATCTATATAACTGCGTCGGCCCTCAATGTAATCGGCATACAGGGTCTCCGCATCCTTTCCTTTCAGAATACGGCATTTGCCGCACATTTCACAGTCGTGCAGGCATTTCCAGGCATCGATTACAAAGGTTTGTCGTTCTTCCCGGGTAGATTGTTCTATTGGGGGAGGTGTCATAGGTTATAATTTATCAAAGATTAATATGATGCAAATATATATATTTTTTTACCGATTAATTATGCTGTTTTTATAAATTCCCCAGCAAAGCTTTGACTTGTATAAACTAACTTGCAGTATATAAGCTTCACTGAGTGGTGAGGCAAACTACGATGTGGTTTATAGAAGGGAATTATAAGCTCAACACCTAACAATATCACAAAATACATTTGCATAAAAATCTATTTTTCCACAGGAGGTTTACTATCAATACTTCGGTAAATTTTTACCGATAAATTAAAATTAAACATAGAATCGGCA
>CAJKDC010000107.1 GCA_905198575.1 uncultured Bacteroides sp.
TTTTGTCAATGACGGACAACTGTCTATTTTCTAATTTTATATCGAACTCACGTTATTTTATAAGGGAAACTAACCCGTTTTATTCATCACGGGTTAGTTCTTTTATTTCTTTATCTGCTACAGCCAGCGCTTCGTTAATATTGCTGCAGATATTTTCTTTTCCAAGCAATTCATAGAAGCCTGATTTTTCAAGTACATTATGCACCTTTTCATTCACACCAGACAGAATGATATGAATATTCTCTTTTTGCGACATCTGGCATAAGTTAGTAAGGTTGTGGATACCTGTTGAATCAATAAATGGAACTTTACGCATACGGATAATGCGTATTTTCGGGCGGTCGCCTAACTGTGCCATGGTTTCTTCGAATTTAGTGGCAATACCAAAGAAATACGGACCGTTTATTTCGTATACCTCTACCCCTTTCGGAATTGTCAGACGTTCTTCGTGTACTTCCAGGTCTGATTCTTTGTTTGGGTCTATTTCATCCTTGATAACAGAGATTTCTGTCGTTTCCATTACACGCTTCATAAATAGAACACAGGCAATAACCAAACCAATTTCTATAGCTACAGTCAAATCGAAAATAACAGTCAGGAAGAATGTTATTAACAATACAGCTACATCTGATTTCGGGTTTTTAAGCAACGCCTTGAATGTACGCCATCCACTCATGTTATACGATACGATGACCAATACACCGGCAAGACATGCCATTGGAATATATTGTGCCAGCGGCATTAAAATAAGGAAGATCAGAAGTAATACTACAGCGTGAATAATACCGGCTATAGGCGAACGTCCTCCGTTGTTGATATTGGTCATTGTTCTGGCAATGGCGCCTGTAGCAGGAATACCTCCGAAAATAGGTGATACTACATTGGCGATACCTTGTGCTATCAGCTCTGTATTTGAGTCATGGCGATCACCTATCACACCATCAGCTACTGCTGCTGAAAGCAAAGATTCAATAGCGCCTAATACTGCAATAGTAATAGCTACAGGAAATAAATTTCTTATTTCTTCCCATCCGATGGCAGGTACTACCATTTCAGGCAGTTTGGCTTCAATGGCGAACCGGTCTCCGATAGTATCGATACATGTAATACCTAAATGCATTTTTAAGTAGTATACCACTACTGTAACTAGAACGATAGCAATCAATGAGCCCGGTATTTTTTTAGAGAAACGAGGAGTGATCGCAATAATCAGAATACTGATAATGCTGATTAGTGTATTCCACCAGTTTACAGTATCAAAATGCTTAAAGTAAACCATCCATTTTCCGATAAAATCACCTGGAACTTTGTCGCTGCCAAAATTAAGACCAAATATGTCTGCAATCTGTGTAGTAAAGATTGTTACAGCAATACCACTGGTAAATCCGACAATGATAGGATAAGGAATAAATTTTATGACTGTTCCGAGTTTAAATACGCCTAAAAGGATGAGAAGGACACCAGCCATTAGGGTTGCAATCATTAATCCTTCCAATCCGTATTGTTGAATGATACCATAAATAATTACGATAAAAGCTCCGGTCGGACCGCCAATTTGGACTTTGCTTCCTCCTAAAAATGAAATAATAAATCCCGCTACAATTGCAGTAATAATTCCTTTTTCTGGAGTTACACCAGATGCAATACCAAATGCAATAGCCAGAGGTAATGCTACGATACCTACAATGATGCCCGCCATGATATCGGTCATCAAGTTTGCCCGAGAGTAGTTCTTAAGTGTAGAAAATAACTTGGGCTGAAAATTTAATCCTTTCATGAAATACCTATTTGTTATAAACTATTAAAATTGGTGCAAATGTATAAAATAAAATAGACATATAGGCAGATGCTTCCTACAAATATTATTATATTTACGAAAATCCTCAAGCAACGGAATAAATATGTAAAAAATATATAAATATTAATTGTAATAATTACAAATTAAAAATAAATACTTATCTTTGCATCAGTAAAAAATAACACTCAACTAAAAACTAACGATTATGGAAAAAAGTCTTAAAGGTACCCGTACAGAGAAAAATTTGATGACTTCATTTGCAGGAGAATCTCAGGCAAGAATGCGTTATACATATTTTGCTAGCGTTGCTAAAAAAGAAGGTTATGAGCAGATTGCTGCTATCTTTACTGAAACTGCAGATCAGGAAAAAGAACATGCAAAGCGTATGTTTAAATGGTTAGAAGGTGGTATGGTTGAAATTACTGCTTCTTATCCGGCTGGTGTAATTGGTAGTACACTTGAAAACTTGAAAGCTGCGGCTGCAGGCGAACATGAAGAATGGTCTTTGGACTATCCTAAGTTTGCTGATATCGCAGACGAAGAAGGTTTCCCTGCAATTGCAGTTATGTATAGAAATATCGCTGTTGCAGAAAAGGGACACGAAGAAAGATATCAGGCTTTTGTAAACAACATCGAAAATGGAACTGTATTTAAGAAAGATATCGAAGTTGTATGGCAGTGCCGTAACTGTGGTTACTTGACCATCGGCAAAGAAGCTCCAGAACTTTGTCCGGCTTGCTTGCATCCACAGGCTTTCTTTGAAGTGAAAAAAGAAAACTATTAATTTAGTAATAATAAGTAGTGAAAAATCCGGGATTCCCTAAAAAACAGGGAATTCCGGATTTTTTTATTATGGTTATTGTATTTTTTTATTCACTACCTTACAATCTGAATTTCTTTATAATTAATTCTGATTAATAATAAGAAAAGAAAGAATGTAGATTGATGGATATTGTAAATGCTAAAGTGCTTTTTTTATATTTATAATTTTTATCTTTGCAACGACTTTGAATCCTTTTAGTAAATTTAATAACATGAAGAAGCATCCATTATTTTCTTTATTTCTGATGGGGACAGCTTTAAGTTCTCCTGTTTTTGCTCAAAAATCACCGCATATTATTTTGATTATGACCGATCAGCAGCGTGCTGATGCATTAGGATGCATGGGTAATGAAGCTGTTGTATCACCTGCTATAGACGAATTGGCTGCAGAAGGAACTTTGTTTGTCAATGCTTACTCTTCTTGTCCCAGCAGTACGCCTGCGCGTGCTGGTTTACTTACAGGCTTTGCTCCTTGGAAGCATGGTATGTTGGGATATGGTCAGGTAGCAGAAAAGTATTCTGTCGAGATGCCTCAGTTGTTGAGAGACAACGGATATTATACATTTGGTATCGGAAAGATGCATTGGCATCCGCAAAGAGCTAAGCATGGATTTCATGGAACTTTACTAGACGAAAGCGGTCGTATAGAAGATCCTAATTTTACAAGTGATTATCGCCAGTGGTTCCAGGTTCAGGCTCCATCAAAAGACCCAGACTTGACTGGTATCGGATGGAATGATCACGGTGCATCACAGTATAAACTGGATGAAAAACTTCATCCTACCTATTGGACAGGCGAAATGGCTTGTGAGCTGATTCAGAATTATGATAACGATGAGCAGCCTCTTTTCCTGAAAGTTTCTTTTGCACGGCCGCACAGTCCGTACGACCCGCCCCAGCGTTTTGCCGAAATGTATAAAGATAAAAAGATACCGGCACCTGCCGTAGGCGACTGGTGTGGAAAATACAGTGAACTTCGTGACCCTGCACATACTGCCAGTGATGCTGCCTTTGCTAATTTCGGTCCGGAATATGCAATAAACTCACTTCGTTATTATTATGCCAATATTACATTTATTGATGAACAGATAGGTCGGATTATTCAGACCTTGAAAGATAAAGGAATGTATGACGATGCGCTTATTTTGTTTACTTCCGACCATGGAGATATAATGGGCGATCATCATCACTGGAGAAAAACATATCCTTACGAAGGTTCTACCCATATACCATTTATTGTAAAATGGCCATCTTCTGCACAGGTTAAGCCCGGTTCTAAACTGGAACAGCCGGTAGAATTGCGTGATGTCTTGCCGACTTTCCTCGATGTGGCAAATATAGCTGTGCCCGAAGCTGTAGATGGGGCTTCTGTTTTATCTTTGGCTAAAGATGCAGCAGCACCTTGGAGAAAATATATCGATTTGGAACATGCTACTTGTTACGATGCCGATAATTACTGGTGTGCTTTGACCGACGGAAAGATAAAGTATATCTGGAATTTCCATAACGGTTCGGAGCAATTGTTTGATTTGGTAAACGACCCTAAAGAATTGCATAATGCAGTGCATGATAAAAAATTCCAGAAAAAACTGAAGGAAATGCGTGCTGCCATGGTCGAACATTTGTCGGAGCGAGGAGATGGTTTTGTAAAAGACGGTAAGCTTGTCGTAAGACAAAATACAATGCTGTATAGTCCTAATTATCCAAAATCGGAGGAATGACCGTATGAAATGCAGAATTTTAAATACATCTTTGTGGACTGCCCTATTTGCTGTCCCAGTTGTACAGGTTAGTGCTGCAGAAGCAGTATCTGAAGAAAAAACTTCTCAGAAAAATCCTAATGTAATCATTATTTTGGCTGATGATTTGGGATATGGTGATTTGGAATGTTACGGAGCTAAGAATGTTCAAACACCCAATGTCAACCGACTGGCATCCGAGGGGATTCGGTTTACCAATGCACATGCCATTGCGGCTACCAGTACCCCATCGCGTTATTCTATTCTGACAGGAGAGTATGCCTGGCGCAAGCCTGGTACCGATGTTGCTGCTGGCGATGCCGGAATGATTATTAAACCCGGACAGTTTACAATGGCCGACATGTTTAAAAGTAAAGGATATGCAACGTGTGCTATCGGAAAATGGCATTTGGGCTTGGGTGATGAAACAGGCAAACAAGACTGGAATGCTCCTCTACCGGCTTCTTTAGGAGATTTGGGCTTTGATTATCATTATATCATGGCTGCTACTGCCGACCGTGTCCCCTGCGTATTTATAGAGAACGGACAAGTGGCTGATTATGATCCCTCTGCTCCTATTGAGGTTAGTTATAAGCGTAATTTCGAAGGTGAACCTACCGGAAAAGATAATCCTGAGTTACTCTATAATTTGAAACCCAGTCACGGACATGATATGGCTATCGTAAATGGCATCAGTCGTATTGGCTATATGAAAGGTGGAGGTAAGGCCTTATGGAAAGACGAAAACATAGCCGATTCCATTACTACGCATGCCATACGTTTTATTGAGCAACATAAAGACGCGCCCTTCTTTATGTATTTTGCTACGAATGACGTGCATGTACCCCGTTTCCCCCACCCTCGTTTCCGTGGAAAAACCAATATGGGATTGCGTGGAGATGCCATCGTGCAGTTTGACTGGTCAGTTGGAGAGATAATGAAAACCTTGGAGCGTTTGGGAATTTCGGATAACACCCTGATTATTCTCTCGAGTGATAACGGTCCTATTGTTGATGATGGCTATGAAGATCAGGCAGCGGAATTACTGAACGGGCACTCTCCTTCTGGCGAATTACGCGGTTATAAATACAGTGCATTCGAGGGTGGAACACGCGTTCCTATTATTGTGAGATGGCCTCGGGGAGCAAAATCCAATATGGTTTCCGATGTACTGATGTCACAAATTGATTGGATGGCTTCATTGGGAACTTTGGTTGATGCCAAGTTGCCAAAGCATTCAGCACCCGATAGTTTTGATCGGTTGGATAATTTGTTGGGTATTGATTCTACAGACCGGCCTTGGGTTGTGCAGTGTGCTTCCAGCCATACACTTTCTTTGCGTACAAAAGATTGGAAATATATAGAGCCTAGTGATGCCGGACCTATGATTACGTGGGGAGCTAATGTGGAAACAGGTAATCTTCTAATCCCACAACTGTATGATTTGAGAAAGGGTATGGAAAAAGAAAATTTGGCTTCTCAATATCCAGAGCGGATTTTTGATTTCCAGAAATTGATGCGTGAAATTAAAAAAGGCATTGCTAAGCTTGAATAATTCTGTTCGAGTCTTTGCAAGTTTGGGTATAAGGTATAATCGTAATTCGGAAAATCTTATCACTTTCGTTTGGAGGTGATAAGATTTTTTTGTGTATAGGGAGGTATCCTTAGCTTCTATCTTTTTCATTTAAATGATTAACCTTTATCATTTGTGAGCTGAATGTTTCTCTTTTATGTAGTATAGTTTTTTCATTTGTATGATAAATTGAGAGCATACTGTCTTTTTACCTGGAAAAAAGGAGGCCTTACGCGCACGCGTATATTTAAAATGTATCATTTTGTAACCTTCTGGAAGTGTAA
>CAJKDC010000108.1 GCA_905198575.1 uncultured Bacteroides sp.
TGCCTTCTTCTGCTTTGAACTGCTGACCGTTAATTTCTACGATTACGTACATTTTAAATTAATATTAAACGGGTTTCTTCCGCAAGGTGGGTTTCTCTCATTGAACCGCTTTTCTACCTCCACGGACTAAAATCGGGTGCAAAGATAGGTCTTTTTGTTCATATAACCAACAACTTACCCGAAAAAACTTGCTAATTTTCTGCTTTATTTTCCTTGATAAGGATACAGAGGTCCGGATAGATGCCGATATGGGGATAGGCACTCAGCTCTTTGTATGTAGTTTCGCCATGCAGTACACCCATAAAATCGGTATTTCCGGCTTGTGCAGTGGCTGCATCGGTTGTGCTGTCGCCGATGTAAAGCACTTCTTCGGGACTTACATTCAGTTTTTCCATGGCCAGCAACAAGCCTTCGGGCGAGGGTTTGTGTTTTTGTACGTCTTCTCCGCCCACAATGATGTCAATAGTCTGTTCGGGCAATACTTTGTCCAGAAGTTCCAGAATCCGGTATCTGTATTTGGTAGAGATAATACCTATCTTAGCTCCCTGCTGTTTCAAGGTCGTCAGTACCTCGAGTGTTTCCGGGAAAAGGCGTGTCAGGGCAGTCATGTAAACATCTGCCTGCTTAACGTATTCTTTCCGAAGTCCCTCCAGTACGGCAGCATCTGTAATTCCGGTCAGAATGGAAAAAGATTCTTCCAGCGTTTTCCCGATGGTACGTTTGATGGCATAATCGCTGATCTCTGTAAACCCGTGCTGTTTGAGTACATTTTGGAAACACTGGATGATACCTCGTGAAGAGTCGGCCAATGTATAGTCAAAGTCGAATAAATAAGTGTTATAATGCTTCATGCTTGTTATAAAATATATTTATACAAAGGTAGTTTTTCTTTCAGTATTTTGCAGAGTTCGTCGGAAAAAGTTATATTCGCTAGTGAGACTTCTTCGAAATTCTGTATTGAATTCCAGGTTGATTGTGAATACAATTACTAACCCCATAAATTCGTTTGTTATGAAAAAGTATGTTGCAGAATTAATCGGAACAATGGTACTTGTTCTATTGGGCTGCGGAAGTGCAGTCTTTGCAGGAGGAATGGCCGATACCGTAGGTGCTGGTACGGGAACTTTAGGGGTAGCTTTGGCTTTCGGACTATCTGTTGTGGCTATGGCTTATGCCATAGGCGGCATATCAGGCTGCCATATCAATCCGGCTATTACGCTGGGAGTCTGGCTTTCCGGACGAATAAGAAGCAGGGATGCGTTTATGTATATGGTGTTTCAGGTGGCAGGGGCTATCTTGGGGTCGCTGATATTGTCGTTACTGGTTTCTACGGGAGGATACGGAGGACCGACCTCTACAGGTGCTAATCTGTATGATCCGGGAGAAGCCGGACAGGCCTTTCTAGCTGAGGCTATTTTTACATTTATTTTTGTGCTGGTTGTTTTGGGTAGTACCGATGAGAAAAAAGGTGCCGGATCATTGGCTGGACTGGCTATAGGTTTGACACTTACCCTGATACACATTGTGTGTATTCCGATTACCGGCACATCTGTAAACCCGGCCCGCAGTATAGGTCCGGCATTGCTGGAGGGAGGTCAGGCTTTGTCTCAGTTATGGCTTTTCATTGTTGCTCCTTTTGTAGGAGGTGCTTTCAGTGCATTGGTATGGAAGTTTATAGGGACTTCGGATAAATAGACTTTTATAGATTGAAATAATAAAAGCCGTTTCTGCTTCGATTCAGGGTTGCAGAAACGGCTTTAAAAGTTTTATAGGTGATGTGATTTGTAACGTACTTATATCATCTGTTCGTAGTTTTTGGCCAGACCACCTTCACTGGTTTCCTTGTATAAAGACGGCAGGTCGTGACCGGTCTGTTTCATCACTTCGATTACCTTGTCGAAAGATACGCGGTGATGTCCGTCGGTGAATGCCGAGTAGATGTTTGCATCAAGCGCACGTGCAGCTGCGTATGCGTTTCTTTCGATACACGGAATCTGTACCAGTCCGCAAACCGGGTCGCATGTCATACCCAGATGATGTTCCAGCCCCATTTCGGCTGCATATTCAATCTGTGCAGGACTTCCGCCGAACAGCTGACTGGCAGCAGCCGATGCCATGGAGCAGGCTACTCCCACTTCGGCCTGACATCCGGCTTCTGCTCCCGAGATGGAAGCATTATGCTTGACGATATTGCCTACCAGCCCCGCTGTAGCCAAAGCTCGCAGGATGCGGGCATCGCTGAAGTCGCGGCTTTTTTGCAGGTGATAAAGCACGGCAGGCACTACACCACATGCACCGCAGGTAGGTGCCGTTACAATCTTGCCTCCCGAAGCATTTTCTTCACTTACAGCCAGTGCGTAAGCAAACACCAGTCCTCTGGAGCGCAATGAATCTTTATAACCTTTCGAGCGGATGTAATAGGTAGAAGCTTTTCGGCGCAAGTTCAACGGGCCGGGTAGTACTCCTTCGGCATCCAGTCCTCTTTCGATGGCAGCTTTCATGGTTTCCCATACTTCGGCCAGGAAAGTCCAAATTTCCGGACCTTCACACTGCTCGACATATTCCCAGTAACTTCTTCCGGTCTGTTCGCACCAGTAAAGAATCTGGCTCATGCTGTTCATGGAATAGATTTCCTGTGAGGCATCAGGCATATGGCCTTCTTCTGCCAAAGCGCCTCCACCTACGCTGAAGACTGTCCATTCGTCTGTCACCTTTCCGTTTTCGTTTTTCGACTTGAATGTCATTCCATTGGGGTGGAACGGAAAGAAAATATGCGGTTTCCATACTATTTCTACCGGAGCATGGGGTTCCAGTGTATCCAGTATGGCTACATCGGTCATGTGTCCTTTACCGGTAGCAGCCAGACTTCCGTAAAGAATTACTTCAAAAGCCTTGGCCTCCGGATGCTTGGCTAAAAACTGTTCTGCGGCCTTTCTCGGTCCCATGGTGTGACTGCTGGAAGGGCCTGTTCCTATTCTGTACAGTTCTCGTAAGGATTTCATTTTTTCAATATTAAAGGGTCATTTTATTGTATTCTTATCCGTAGGCAAAGATAAGATAATTTTTGAGATTATTTCAAATCTACCACCGTAATACCTGCACCGCCAAACTGTACATGCTCATCTTTATATTGGGCAACTCCCGGGACGGTAGCCAGATACTGGCGGATCAGCGTGCGCAGGATGCCGTTTCCTGTACCATGCAGGATTCGGACACGACTCATTCCCAGCAAGATTGCGTCATCAATAAAATAGGTTACAGCCTGTATTGCTTCATCGCCACGCATACCGCGTACATCGATGTCTTGCTTGAAGTTCAATTTCTTCTCGTATACCTGTTCTTGAGTTTCACTGCTGATGAAGGTACTCTTTACGGTTGCCAGATTTTGTTTCGGAGCTTCCGCATGTTCCAGACGGTCGACTTTTACATTCGTTTTCATCAGTCCGAACATCACGATGGCATTCTTGCCGTTGATTTCCAAAACTTCACCTACGCTGGTCTGTCCCTTGATACGTACATAACCACCTACGGTGATAGGCTTCACTTTCGGAACAACTACCTGCTGGGCAGCTGCGTTTTTCTTGTCTTTCTTATCTTTCTTGCGTTCCTGTTTTTCGCGCAGCTGCTCCATTTTGCGGGCAATTTTTTCTTCCAGTGCCTGCTTGTTCCGCTCTTCTATCTGGCTCTTGAACTCATTCAGTTCCTGACGGGCTGTACGAGTACGCTCCTTGTCGGCCTGAGCCTCCTTGATGGTACGAATGGTATTTTCGATTTTCGCATTCGATTCCTGCAACAAATGTTCTGCGTCCTCCTTTGCCTTTTTCAGGATTTCTTTTCGGCTTCTTTCCAGTTCCGCAATTTCCTGCTCGTAGCGGGCAATGGTTTCCTCCATTTGCTTTTCACGCTTGCGAATATTCTGGCGTTTGGTTTCCCAGTAACGTTTGTCGCGGACGATATCCTGCAGATATTTGTCGCTCTGGATGTATTCGCTTCCTACAATCTCCGAAGCGTCGGCAATGACTTCTTCCGGTAAGCCAATCTTACGGGCAATCTCTACGGCAAACGAGCTTCCCGGATTACCGATTTGCAGTTGGAAGAGTGCACGCATTTCATGGCGGTCGTACAACATGGCTCCGTTTACCACACCTTCATGGTTCTCGGCAAAATGCTTCAGGTTCTGATAGTGTGTGGTGATTACACCAAATGTTTTTTTGCTGTTGAATCGCTTTAGCACAGCTTCGGCTATGGCACCTCCAATCTGCGGCTCTGTACCACCTCCGAATTCATCAATCAGAATAAGACTCTTTTCGTTGCACCCTTTCAGCATCATCTTCATGTTGGTAAGATGTGAAGAATACGTACTCAGGTCGTCTTCGATACTCTGTTCGTCACCTATATCTATAAAGATATCGTTGAAGATACCCGTATGACTTCTTTCGTTCAATGGAATCAATAACCCACATTGCAGCATATATTGCAAGAGTCCCACTGTTTTCAGGCAGACTGATTTACCGCCGGCATTAGGTCCTGAAATCAGCAGGATGCGCTTTTCCCGGCTCAATTCAATATCCAGCGGAACAACTTTCTTGTCATGCTTAGCCAGCGACATCTGCAGCAGCGGATGGATGGCTTCTACCCAGTCGATAATCTGTTTGTTTTCCAGTGAAGGCTTCACGCTCTTGGTTTCTTTAGCAAACAAGGCTTTGGCACGGATGAAGTCTATAATAGCCAGAAATTCATACGAGTCCAGGATAGCCGGAATCTGCGGGCGTATTACTCCCGAAAACTCTGTCAGGATACGGATAATCTCACGGCGCTCTTCTCCTTCCAGCTCACGGATACGGTTGTTGGCTTCTACCACTTCGGCAGGTTCTATAAATACGGTTTTACCTGTAGCCGATTCATCATGCACAATACCTTTTATTTTACGTTTCATGCCCGGTGCTACCGGAATTACCAGTCGGCCGTCACGCATGGTAGGGGTTACATCTTTGTCGACATACCCTTCTGCCTGGGCACTGCGCAGGATTGCTCCCAGACTTCTGGAGATACTTCCCGTTGTTGCGGCCAGTTCACGGCGTATACGCAACAGTTCGGCTGAGGCATTATCCTTTATTTTTCCAAATTTATCAAGGATATTGTTGATACGGGTTATCAGGAGTGGGAATACGATAATATCTTTAGCCAGTTCACGAAGGGCAGGGTAAGGTTGCTTGTCGTCGTCGACTTCCTCTTCGTCTGCTTCAGTCTGCAGAAAGTTTACGATGTCGCGTATGGTTTCCAGTGAGCGGCGCAAGTCGAACAGTTCGGCTTCGTCCATATAGAGACCTTCTACACGGATACGTTTCAGTGAAGGTCGCACATCGAAGAAGTACTGGTTTGGGAAAGCATCTTCTGTTTCCAGAATCTGGATAAATTCCACCACCTGCTCCAATTGTTGGTCGATTTCCTCAAATGCAGTAGAAAAAGCCATATTATTCACTTGCTCTTCTCCCAGTGTGCTCAGACATTTGCCTTTCAGTAGTTGTCGGATACTGTCGAATCCTATTTTCTGCTCAAAATTTTGTGGGTATATCATATCTAAAAACGCGTTTTTGCTTGTTTTCGGGTGCAAAGATACGTTTTTGCAGATTTTTTTCAAAAAAAGTTGCCCAACTATTTGCAGATTCAAAAATAATCCCTACCTTTGCATCGCTTTCGAAAAGGAAGTGCTTCTGATAAAGCGAATCAAGAAGTTTTGGAGAGGTGGCAGAGTGGTCGATTGCGGCGGTCTTGAAAACCGTT
>CAJKDC010000109.1 GCA_905198575.1 uncultured Bacteroides sp.
TCAAGAATGAAAATCTTGCGTCCTAACCGATAGACGAACGGGCCATCCTTTATTTGCTTCGAATGTTTGTTTCTCGATTGCGGGTGCAAAGGTAGCTATTTTTTTTTATCCTGCAAATGTTTTGAGTAGAAAAATGCATTTTTCTTTTGAAAAACTATGCTTTTTAACATGTATGTGGACTTTTAGGCCTGTTTTATACAGATTTTAAGTAGAATAAGCGCTTAAAAAAATCCTCCTTACTCGTGCCATATTTTTAGGCTGTATGGCAGAATAGGGAGGATGTTCTGTATAAAAAAGTAGGTTAAAACGGCTTTTATAGCTTTTCTACGTCTTTCAGGTTCTGTTCTATGACTTCTTCGCTGAGTTCGTAGTTTTGTAGATTGCCCGACAGATATTGGTCGTATGCACTCATATCAATCAGTCCGTGGCCTGACAGGTTGAAAAGAATCACTTTTTCTTCACCGGTTTCAATGCATTTCTTAGCCTCATTGATTGTAGCTGCTATGGCATGGCAGGACTCCGGAGCAGGAATGATACCTTCGGCTTTTGCAAAGAGGCATCCGGCTTCGAACGATTCCAGCTGCTTGATGTCTACAGCTTCCATCAGTTTGTCTTTCAGTAACTGCGAAACAATAACACCGGCACCGTGATAACGAAGACCGCCGGCATGGATGTTTGCCGGAGCAAAATTATGTCCCAGTGTATACATAGGCAGCAGCGGTGTATATCCGGCTTCATCACCATAATCGTAATGGAATTTGCCTCGTGTCAGTTTGGGGCATGACGCAGGTTCGGCAGCTACATAGCGTGTCTGCTTGCCTTCGAGGATGGTATGCCGCATGAACGGGAAACAGATACCGCCAAAGTTTGAACCGCCACCGAAGCAACCGATGATGACATCGGGATACTCACCGGCCATTTCCATTTGTTTTTCTGCTTCCAGACCGATGATGGTTTGATGCAGGGTTACATGGCTCAATACAGATCCCAGCGTGTATTTACAGTTGGGAGTGCAGCGTGCCAGTTCGATGGCTTCGGAGATGGCTGTACCCAGCGAACCCTGATGATTGGGGTACTTAGTCAGAATATCTTTACCGGCGCGTGTAGACATAGACGGTGATGGGGTGACCTGAGCACCGAAGGTCTGCATGATGCTGCGGCGGTATGGTTTCTGCTCGTAGCTGATTTTAACCTGATATACGGCAGCTTCGAGTCCGAAAACTTTGGCAGCATACGACAAAGCAGCTCCCCACTGTCCGGCACCGGTTTCTGTCGTAATATTGGTGACTCCTTCTTTCTTGCAATAATACGCTTGGGCCAGTGCGGAGTTCAGCTTGTGCGAGCCAATCGGGCTTACACTCTCATTTTTGAAATAAATGTGTGCCGGTGTACCCAATGCCTTTTCCAGTCCGTAGGCACGTACCAGCGGGGTACTGCGGTAGTATTTATACATTTCTCTTACCTCTTCCGGAATTTCAATCCAGGCATCGGTCTGGTTCAGTTCCTGCCGGCTTAATTCTTCGGCAAAAATGGGATACAAATCCTCCGGCTTGAGCGGTTCTTTGGTGACCGGATTCAGCGGAGGCATCGGTTTATTCTTCATATCGGCCTGAATATTGTACCAGTACCGTGGGATATCTTCTTCTTCCAGGAAAAATCTCTTTTGCATTGTCTTCATGGTTTTATTGAATTAGTTTTGCCAAAAGTAAAGAAAAAAGACTATAAAACAAATTATCTGATAGTAAAAAGTGCTGTTTTATTTCAAAATCTTTTTGAGAGCCTATTCTAAACTGTCGTTAAAAAAGCAGGTAAACATGAACTTGTGGGCGAGTTATTTGTTTCTTTTTGCAAGAAAGGATAAGTTTGCAGCGTGTTTAAATAAATAGCCAAATGGATAATTGGGAACGGTTTTTATGGAACCCCTTGAAGGTGATTTCTTCCTACTGGGTGTATTTGCTGAAAGTCATCGAGGGGCTGGCCTATTTTTTTTCATTCTTATTTCCTGTATCGTTAGTCTACGAACACGGGTTTATGCTGACATCGGATGAGGTTTCTTATCTGAGGGTGATCAGTAATGTTACCTGGCTGGTGTTTTTACTGCATTATTTTTTCTCTATTGTAGGCAATAGGGAGGAGGTGCGTGCCCGCTTTACGTTATGGACCTGGATTTTGTCTGTCTGTTTGTTTTTTACGCTTTTGCCCGTCGTTTTCCATAAGCCGGAAGAGGCCAGCGGGGTACTGGGGGTATGGAACTTTTTTCATAGCCAGCTGTATCGCACCATTATTTTGTTTCTGTTGTCACTTTCTCAGTTATCCAGTTATTTTGTTCGCTTATTGGGCAAGCGCACTAATCCGTCGCTTATACTCTCTTCCAGCTTCCTGTTGCTGATGCTGGTCGGTGCCGGATTGCTTATGTTGCCTAGGGCTACCTATCATGGCATATCGTGGGTAGATGCTTTGTTTACCTCCACCAGTGCCGTATGTGTCACGGGACTGGTTACACTGGACGTGGCGACTACGTTTACACGCGAAGGCCAGATTGTGCTGATGCTGCTGATACAGATAGGCGGTTTGGGTGTAATGACGCTGACCAGCTTTTTTGCGATGTTCTTTATGGGTAACACTTCGCTGTACAGCCAGTTGGTGGTGCGCGATATGGTCAGCTCAAAATCCTTGAACTCGCTGCTTTCTACCTTGGTTTATATCTTGGGATTTACCCTGTTTATAGAAGCGCTGGGCATGCTTTTTATCTGGCTCAGCATTCACGATACATTGGGGATGACCTTGGAAGAGGAACTGTTCTTTTCCGCTTTCCATTCGGTTTCTGCCTTCTGTAATGCCGGTTTCTCTACGCTTCCCGGTAATCTGGGAAATGACTGGGTGATGGGAGGGCACATACCGCTTTATATTGTGGTGTCCTTTCTTATTATATTGGGTGGTATAGGTTTCCCTATTTTGGTGAATCTGTCCACTACGCTGAATTATTATATCCGGCATGCCTGCTGGAAGCTGTTCCGCCGTTCGGAATACTTTCCGGCAAAAGTACATTTATATGATTTGAATACGCGGATTGTGTTTTATATGACCGTACTGCTGGTTGTAGGAGGAACGGTCGTAATAGCCTTGCTGGAGTGGAACCATGCATTGCAGGGCTTGCCCGTATGGGATAAATGGGTGCATGCATTTTTTAATTCGGTGTGCCCGCGTACAGCCGGTTTCTGCAGTATCAGTCTGCCTACGCTTTCGGCCCAAAGTCTGCTGTTTATGATTTTGCTGATGGTGATAGGAGGTGGAACACAATCGACGGCCGGTGGTGTGAAGGTCAATGTATTTACTGTAATCCTGGTGAACCTGTGGGCAGTGATACGCGGACGCGAACGTCCTGTTATCATGAAGCGGGAGCTGTCGGACGATTCGGTACGCCGTTCGAATGCAGCCTTACTGCTGTATGCTATATTCCTTTTCGTGGGTGTGTTTACTCTTTCGCTGATAGAACCTCATGCGTCGTTGCTGACCATCACTTTCGAGTGTGTGTCGGCATTGAGTACCGTTGGCTCAAGCATGGATTTCACGCCAACCATGAGCACGGCAGGCAAGCTGCTGGTAATATTGATGATGTTTATAGGCCGTGTAGGTGCACTGACGTTTGTGAATGGGTTAATCAAGCAGGAAGAAAAGAAAAAGTACAGGTATCCGAGTGATAATATTATAATTAACTGATATGAAATACATAATCATTGGTTTGGGAAACTATGGAAGTGTACTGGCCGAAGAACTGACCGAGCTGGGACACGAAGTGATCGGTGTAGACAGTGACGCATTGCGCGTGGAACAGCTTAAAGACAAGGTGGCTACATCGTTTGTGATGGATGCTACCGACGAGCAGGCCATCGCAGTGTTGCCTTTGCATACGGTAGATGTGGTTATTGTTACGGTAGGCGAGAATTTCGGGGCTTCGGTGCGTGTGGTGGCTCTGCTCAAGAAGAATAAGGTGAAACATATTTATGCCCGTGCCGTAGATGATATTCACAAGTCTATACTCGAGGCTTTCGAGCTTGATAAAATTCTTACACCGGAGCAGGAAGCGGCTCGCAGTCTGGTGCGCCGACTTGAGCTGAATGCATTTGTAGAGTCTTTCCGTATTGATACGGAGCATTATATATTCAAGTTTGGTATACCTTCCAAGCTGGTAGGAGTTAAGCTGAATGAGCTGAAACTGGAACAGAGTTTTGGTATTACCGTGATTTCGCTTATTAAGGGAAAGACGGTGGTCAATAATCTGGGGCTTTCTATTCTGAAATGTCAGGTCCCCGATACCTTTGATTTGGAAATGGAGCTTGCAGCCGATGATAAGCTGGTTTGTTACGGACTCTATAAAGACTTCGTACGTTTCTGGAAGTCTTTATAGCAGTCCTCTGGGTTGCAGGATTTATTTTATATTTCTGCGGTTCAGTTCGCGCTGATATTTTTGGGCATTCTTTTGATGTTCGCTCAAATTGCTGGCAAAATTGTGCGTACCGTCCAAGGTCTCTTTGGCACACATATACAGGTAGTTGTGTTTTTGGGCATTGAGTACGCTCTCTATGCCGGCTACAGACGGGATACGGATTGGACCGGGAGGGAGTCCGGCATGCTTGTAGGTATTATACGGACTTTCTACTTCCAGATGCTTGTGCAGGATACGCTTCAGTCCCGGATTGTTCAGCGCGAATTTGACAGTCGGATCGGCCTGCAGTGGCATACCGATGCGCAAACGGTTCAGGTACAGTCCGGCTATGGTCGGCTTTTCCGCGTTATTGGCTGTTTCTTCGTCTACGATGGATGCCAGTGTGACCACCTCGGTAGGAGTCAGTCCCAGTGCCTTGGCTTTTTCCTGGCGTTCTTCGTTCCAGAAACGCTTGTGCTCTTTCTGCATGCGTGCGAAGAAATCTTCCGGTTCGATGGTCCAGTAAACCTGATATGTATTGGGAATAAAAAGTGCCGGCAGGGTTTGCGGAGTATAACCCAATTTTTTGCAGAACGAAGTGTCGGCCAACATACCGGCCAGTGTTGCAGAGTCTGCCATAATCTGACGGGCTACTTTTTGCATCAGGATGTTTACGGTGCGTGTGCTGGGGAGAATAAGGTTTACCGGGGTCTGCTGGCCGCTTTTCAGATGGTGAATCAATGTCCAGCAGCTATAGTCCGGTGATAGGCTGTATGCTCCCGGATGAATCTTTCCGGGATAACCGGTCAGTGTAGCCAGAAGCTTGAATGTCGTAAAGTGGGTGATTTTTCCGGTAACTTTTACTTTGTGATATACTGAGTCGATGTTGTCGTCAGCATCGATATATAGCATTGCCTTTTTTTCGATGGGGAAGGGGCGGGTAAGGACTGCTGTATAATAAGCTGTAAAAAGTCCGCCGAGAAGTATTATACACAGCAGCAGAATTACAAGTTTGCTTTTCTTCATGTTTATCAGAATGCAGTTAAGTATTCGGGAACAGCAATAAAAAAAGGATATAATCAGTGTCCTGACTATATCCTTTTTGAATTTCTTTGTTTAGTCGGATATTATGCTTCAGCAAAAGGAACTACAGAAACGAAGCTCTTGTCTTCGCGACCTTTCTTGAAACATACAGTTCCGTCTACCAATGCGTAAAGAGTGTGGTCACTACCCATACCTACGTTTTCACCTGGGT